>NZ_JBUZVP010000012.1:0-212339 GCF_055409485.1 Pseudomonas sp. A125 | reverse complement strand
AGGTGCCGAGTGGTGGGGCAAGAGCCTTTTGGTTACTTTTGGGCTCCTTTCAAAAGTGACCCGCCGTAAGGGCGGAACCCATACAAGCCATCACCCAAAAAATGGATATACACCCAGAAACCCCGCTAGAGCCTAGCCCCCAAGTTCCCTGTAAACTGCCCCTCTTTAAGCCGACCCCAGAGGACCCGGAATGTCCGCATCGATCTTGTATATCCACGGTTTCAACAGCGCACCAGCCTCCAACAAGGCCAGCCAACTGATCACCGTGATGGACAGCCTCGGTCTGGCCGACCAACTACGGGTGCCGGCCCTGCATCACCACCCCCGCCAGGCGATCCCCCAGTTGGAGGAAGCGATCCGTGACCTCGGAAGGCCACTGCTGGTCGGCAGCTCACTCGGCGGCTACTATGCAACCCATCTTGCCGAACGCCATGGCCTCAACGCCTTGCTGGTCAACCCGGCGGTCAGCCCTCATCGGATGTTCGACGGTTACCTGGGCACCCAGAAGAACCTCTACACCGACGAGACCTGGGAATTGACCCTCGACCACGTCACGGCCCTGGCCGAGCTGGAAGTGCCGGCGCCCCAAGACGGCCAGCGTTATCAGGTGTGGTTGCAGACCGGGGACGAAACACTGGATTATCGGCTCGCCCAGCAGTATTACCGGGCCTGTGCCCTGCGCATCCAGGCCGGCGGCGACCATGGTTACCAGGGCTTCGCCCAGCAGTTACCGGCGCTGTTGAGTTTTGCCGGCATAGGCTCCGATCAGTACCAATCCTTCGATTTCACCGCATTGTGAAACCGCAGGTTACTTTTTAATCGAACGACTCACGACGAGACCCCATGGCCACTCCCAGCGCTAGCTCTTATAACGCCGACGCCATCGAAGTCCTCTCGGGCCTCGACCCGGTGCGCAAACGCCCCGGCATGTACACCGACACCAGTCGGCCGAACCACCTTGCCCAGGAAGTCATCGACAACAGCGTCGACGAAGCCTTGGCCGGGCACGCCAAGTCGGTACAAGTCATCCTTCACGCCGACCATTCCCTGGAAGTGTCCGACGACGGTCGCGGCATGCCGGTGGACATTCATCCGGAAGAGGGTGTGTCGGGCGTCGAGCTGATCCTCACCAAGCTGCACGCCGGCGGCAAGTTCTCGAACAAGAACTACCAGTTCTCCGGCGGCCTGCACGGTGTAGGTATTTCCGTGGTCAACGCCTTGTCGAACCACGTGCGGGTCAAGGTCAAGCGCGACGGCAACGAGTACCAGATGACTTTCGCCGATGGCTATAAAGCCACCGACCTGGAAGTGATCGGCACCGTCGGCAAGCGCAATACCGGCACCAGCGTGTATTTTGCGCCGGACCCGAAATACTTCGATTCACCCAAGTTCTCCATCAGCCGCCTCAAGCACGTGCTCAAGGCCAAGGCTGTGCTGTGCCCGGGCCTGCTGGTGAGCTTTGAAGACAAAGGCACCGGCGAAAAGGTCGAGTGGCACTACGAAGACGGCCTGCGCTCCTACCTCGAAGACTCCGTCAGCGACTTCGAGCGCCTGCCCAACGAGCCGTTCTGCGGCAGTCTGGCCGGTAACAAGGAAGCCGTGGATTGGGCTTTGCTGTGGCTGCCGGAAGGCGGCGACAGCGTCCAGGAAAGCTACGTCAACCTGATCCCGACTGCCCAGGGCGGTACCCACGTCAACGGGTTGCGCCAGGGTTTGCTGGATGCCATGCGCGAATTCTGCGAATACCGCAGCCTGCTGCCACGTGGCGTCAAGCTGGCACCGGAAGACGTCTGGGAGCGGATCGCGTTCGTCCTGTCGATGAAGATGCAGGAGCCGCAATTCTCCGGCCAGACCAAGGAGCGCCTGTCGTCCCGCGAAGCGGCGGCGTTTGTCTCCGGTGTTGTGAAGGACGCCTTCAGCCTGTGGCTCAATGAACACCCCGAATTGGGCCTGGCCCTGGCAGAACTGGCGATCAATAACGCCGGCCGCCGCCTGAAGGCCAGCAAGAAGGTCGAGCGCAAGCGCATCACCCAGGGCCCGGCACTTCCGGGCAAGCTGGCGGACTGCGCCGGGCAAGACCCAATGCGCTCCGAGCTGTTCCTGGTCGAAGGTGACTCTGCCGGCGGTTCTGCCAAGCAAGCACGGGACAAGGAATTCCAGGCGATCCTGCCCCTGCGCGGCAAGATCCTCAACACTTGGGAAGTCGACGGCAGCGAAGTGCTGGCCAGCCAGGAAGTGCACAACATCGCCGTGGCCATCGGGGTTGACCCGGGCTCGGCCGATATCGCCCAGCTGCGCTACGGCAAAATCTGCATCCTCGCCGACGCCGACTCCGACGGTCTGCACATTGCGACCCTGCTCTGCGCGCTGTTCGTCCAGCATTTCCGCCCGTTGGTGGATGCCGGTCACGTCTATGTCGCCATGCCGCCGCTGTACCGTATCGACCTGGGCAAAGAGATTTTCTACGCCCTGGACGAAGCCGAGCGTGATGGCATTCTCGACCGCCTGGTGGCGGAGAAGAAACGCGGCAAGCCTCAGGTCACCCGATTCAAAGGCCTGGGTGAGATGAACCCGCCGCAATTGCGGGAAACCACCATGGACCCGAACACCCGGCGCCTGGTGCAATTGACCCTGGAAGATTTTGCCGCCACCTCGGAAATGATGGACATGTTGCTGGCGAAGAAACGTGCGCCGGATCGCAAGAGCTGGCTGGAGTCCAAGGGCAACCTGGCCGAGGTTCTGGGCTGATGCGCAGCGGTTTCGCCCTGGCGATTCTGTTGTTGAGCGGGTTGGCGTCCACCTCGGTGGTCGCGGCGCCCGTGGATGAGCTGAAGCTGTTGTCTGAACACCCGGTGGAAGGCATGCGCGGCGGTAACCTGTCGGGCCTGGCCTTGTGTGGCGATGAGTTGTGGACGGTGTCCGATCGCGACGACGACCAGATTTATCGGCTGGATACCTCTGCGCCGGTTTGGAAGGCTGAGAAGTTCGGCATCGATGTTCCACCGGTGCCGGCGTCCGGGTTGCCCTGGGGGCTACGCTCGCGAAACACGGCTGCGTCATTTATTCGCGGTGGTGACCTGGATTTTGAGGGCATCAGCTGCGATGCGGCGGGCAACCGCTACATTGTCAGTGAGGCTCACGCGGCTGTGCTGAGAGTGCCGTTTTCCGGCGAACACGGTAACACTGAGTGGTTGAAGATCGCCCCGGGCATGGTGCGCGAAGCCCGGGCCAGTGGCATGTTGTTGCACTTCAATGCACTGTTCGAAGGGCTGGCGGTGAACCCGGAAGGCAATCAGATCTGGCTCGCGGCTGAACGCGAGCGGCGTGGGTTGATTTCCATCAAGCGCCCGCAAACCCTCTGGGATTGCGACGGTCCTTGCGTGTTGTTGAGCGAGGCGGGCACCGAGATGCAGCCGGCACAGATGCCCAAGGCCAAAGCGGTGTCGCGCAATTTCTCTGACATCGCGCTGTTCGAGGGCAAGCTGTTTACCCTCGAAAGCAGCCAGTTTCAGCTGTGCCGGCGTGATCCCGTGACGGCGAAGGTTGAGCAATGCTGGTCCTATGCCGATGAAATGCTGGCGCCGCAGCGCCAATACAATCAGCCCTACGGCCTGGCCGAAGCGTTGGTGATCGATGCTCAAGGTGCCTGGATTGGCCTGGACAATAATTTCGGCGCTCGCGCCGATGGCGAAAAACGGCCGATGGTCTATCGTTTCGCCGCCCCTGCGGGTGGCTGGAGCATCAAGCCATGAGCAGCCAGCCCGCCGGCAAGCGCGCCGGCCGTGTGTTGATGTTTGTGGCATGGGGCGCAGGATTGTTTTTGGCAACACGGTTTTTTGGGCAGTGGGAAGCGCGTCAGGAAAATCCCAATGCCGTGGTGACCTCGGAACAACACGAGGGTTATATCGAAGTAAAACTGCTGGGCAACGGCCAAGGGCATTTTGTTGCCACTGGCCAGATCAACGGCCAGCCAGTGGAGTTTATGCTCGACACCGGGGCCACCGACGTGGCGGTTCCGGCCGAACTGGCCGACCGTCTCGGGCTTAAACGCGGCATTCCGGTTGGCGTGAGTACTGCCAACGGGCGAACCCAAGGCTTGCGGACCGAACTGGGCCGCCTGCAACTGGGCGACATCGTCCTGCACGATGTGCGCGCCCTGGTGGTTCCGGGGTTGGGCGATGAACAGGTATTGCTGGGCATGAGTGCGTTGAAACAACTTGAATTTACCCAGCGCAGCGGCACCTTGCTGCTGCGCCAGACCAAACAATGATGAGGCCCGCATGAGTGACATCCTTGCAGACAGCTTAGACGGCGTTGAACGCCGGTCGCTGGCTGACTTCACCGAAAATGCCTACCTCAACTACTCGATGTACGTAATCATGGACCGTGCCTTGCCGCATATCGGCGACGGCTTGAAGCCCGTGCAGCGGCGCATCATCTATGCGATGAGTGAGTTGGGCCTGGACGCTGACTCCAAGCACAAGAAGTCGGCGCGTACCGTCGGTGACGTGCTCGGCAAGTTCCACCCCCACGGCGACTCGGCGTGCTATGAGGCCATGGTGCTGATGGCCCAGCCGTTCAGCTACCGCTACACGCTGGTGGACGGCCAGGGTAACTGGGGTGCGCCGGATGATCCCAAGTCCTTCGCCGCCATGCGCTACACCGAAGCGCGCCTGTCGCGGTATTCGCAGGTGCTGCTCAGTGAGCTGGGCCAGGGTACGGCCAATTGGGGGCCGAATTTTGACGGCACCCTCGACGAACCGCTGGTGTTGCCGGCACGTTTGCCGAATATCCTGCTCAATGGCACCACCGGCATCGCCGTGGGCATGGCCACGGACGTACCGCCGCACAACCTGCGGGAAGTGGCCACTGCCTGCGTGCGCTTGTTGGACGAGCCCAAGGCCACGGTCGAACAGCTCTGCGAACACATTCAAGGCCCGGACTACCCGACCGAAGCGGAAATCATCACGCCTCGCGCCGACCTGCTGAAAATCTACCAGACCGGGAAAGGCTCGGTGCGCATGCGCGCCGTGTACCACATTGAAGACGGCGACATCATCGTCACCGCGCTGCCACACCAGGTGTCTGGCGCCAAGGTGCTGGAGCAGATCGCCGCGCTGATGCAGGCCAAGCCCTCGAAGCTGCCGCAAGTCGCCGACCTGCGTGACGAGTCCGACCACGAGAACCCGTGCCGCATCGTAATAATCCCGACCAACAGCCGGGTCGACCACGAAGTGCTGATGCAGCATCTGTTCGCCAGCACCGAGCTGGAGTCCAGCTACCGGGTCAACATCAACATCATCGGCCTGGACGGCAAGCCGCAGTTGAAGAACCTGCGGGCATTGCTGGTGGAGTGGCTGGAGTTCCGGGTACAGACCGTGCGTCGTCGCCTGCAATTTCGCCTCGACAAGGTCGAACGCCGCCTGCACCTGTTGGACGGTTTGCTGATTGCCTACCTCAACCTGGATGAAGTGATCCACATCATCCGTACCGCCGAGCACCCGAAGGCCGAGCTGATCGCGCGCTTCGAACTCAGCGAAATCCAGGCGGACTACATCCTCGACACCCGTCTGCGTCAGTTGGCGCGACTGGAAGAGATGAAGCTGCGTGACGAACAGGACGCGCTGCTCAAGGAACAAGCCAAGCTCCAGGCCCTGCTGGGCAGCGAGGCCAAGCTGAAGAAGCTGGTGCGCACCGAGCTGATCAAGGACGCCGAAACCTATGGCGACGACCGCCGTTCGCCGATTGTCGAGCGCGCCGAAGCCAAGGCCCTGACCGAAACCGAGCTGCTGCCCAACGAGAAAATTACCGTCGTTTTGTCGGAAAAGGGTTGGGTTCGTTCAGCCAAAGGGCATGATATTGACGCCACTGGCTTGTCGTACAAGGCGGGTGACGGTTTTAAAACCTCGGCGGCCGGGCGTTCCAACCAGTTTGCGGTGTTTATCGACTCCACCGGGCGCAGTTATTCGGTGCCGGCGCATACCTTGCCGTCGGCACGGGGGCAGGGCGAACCGTTGACCGGGCGCCTGACACCACCGCCAGGGGCGAATTTTGAATGCGTGCTGCTGCCGGACGATGATTCGCTGTACGTCATCGCCTCCGATGCGGGCTACGGGTTCGTGGTCAAGGGTGAAGACCTGCAGGCCAAGAACAAGGCGGGCAAGGCGTTGTTGAGCCTGCCAAACAACGCCAAGGTTATCCTGCCGCGTCCGGTCGAAGACCGTGAAGGCAATTGGCTTGCATCGGTGACCACCGAAGGCCGCTTGCTGGTGTTCAAAATCAGTGATTTGCCGCAGTTGGGCAAAGGCAAAGGCAACAAGATCATTGGTATTCCCGGGGAGCGGGTGGCCAGTCGCGAAGAGTACGTGACCGACATCGCGGTGATCCCGGAAGGCTCCACCCTGGTGTTGCAGGCCGGCAAGCGCACGTTGTCACTGCGCCCTGACGACCTTGAGCACTACAAGGGTGAGCGGGGTCGTCGTGGCAACAAACTGCCGCGCGGCTTCCAGCGAGTGGACGCATTACTGGTGGAAACGCCCGTTTAAGGCGATATAGAGCACCCGATCTACGATTTAACCCGTAGATCGACGCTTTCGCGCTGGAGTCATGGCGCATATTCACGGATGATATGGCCTTTCCAGCGCCGGCGTGGCTGAGCGCGTATAGGTTATTTTTGAGTATTACATTGTGGTTCGCCTTGTGGCAGCCACCTGGATGGGATGATGACTGCTCCGCGCCTTCCTTTATTTTTGTTGCTCGCTGGCCTTTTGGGCCTGGCGGGTTGCAGCACACATCAACCTGTGTCGCTGTATCAGCTGGACAGTGGAAGTCCGGCCCAGCCTGCACAAAGTGCCGGCATGGCAGTATTGCTTGGCCCTGTTGTAGTGGCTGACTACCTGCAACGCGAAACCCTGCTGCAACGTCAGAACGACGGCAGCCTGCAAGGTTCCACCGATGGTCGCTGGGCGGGTAGCCTGTCGTCCGATATCAATCAACTGATGTTGCGTCAGGTGGCTGGCCATCTGGACAGCCAGCGTGTGGTATTGGCGCCGGCACCTGCGGGCTTTACCCCGGACGTGCAGGTGTTGCTGACCATCACACGGCTGGACTCCGGTGTTTCCCAGCCGGCGATCCTGGACGCCCAGTGGCGCCTGATCGACCGTCGCGGCCAGGTGCGGGATAACCGCATCGTGCATTTGCAGGAACAACACACCGGTACCACTGCGTCCCAGGTTCAGGCCCAGGGCGTGCTGTTGCAGAACCTGGCGCAGCAATTGTCCGTGGCTCTCAAACCACTGGCCAACCAGCCGTCGGTGGCAGAAGCGCCGCGTAAGCAGTCCCCGGCGGCGGCCAAGCCCGCCGCACCGGAAAAGCCGAAGATGCCGATGGCAGTGCCGATTCGTACGGATATGGAAGTGTTCAGGTTCTGACCTGAAGACAGGCAAATAAAAAGGCCCGCTGATGAGCGGGCCTTTTGTTTGTGCGGGATCTGAGCGGTACACAGATCTAATGTGTGAGCTTGTGTGGGAGCTGGCTTGCCTGCGATAGCATCCCCTCGGTACATCGGGTACACCGAGGCGTCTGCATCGCAGGCAAGCCAGCTCCCACAAGGGCTAAACGATGATCTTTAGTTCTTCGCCCGGGTCTCGTGCATCCGCGCCAGCTGGCGCTCAAGCATCGACGGATAAGGCTCCATCAACCGCTCCACACAGCACGCACCCTCAGGGCTGGCAATCGGGCGGATCCGCGCACGTTGGCGGATCAACACGTCATCGCTGATCTTGCGTTCCACCAGCAGCAGGTTGCGGCTGTGTTGCGACAAGGCCAAGGCGTCCTGGGCGATTTCGGTCAGCAGTAGATCAATCTGGCTCATGCCATACAGATCGTCACCGACCGTCAGGCCCAGTTGCAGCTGCAAGGTGATGCCGCTGTCGGCCACTTCGATTTGCAGCGCATGGCCCAGGGCCCGCAGCAGCTCGCCGCAGCAGATGGCGTTGGTCAGGTAGTCTTCGCCGCTGTCTTCGCTGTGGAACAGCATCAGCGTGCTGCCGTCGTTCAGGGTGTGCAGTTCGCTCTGGTACAGCGAGGCCGCTTGGTCGAGGCAATCACGATAACGTTCCAGCAGCTCGGTCAGGCGTGCCCGCGGCAAGCGGCGCAACTGATCCTGTGCGCCCAGTTGCACGGCCAATACGGCGCTGTGCTGGGGCTGGGTGCTGCGCACCGGAGCCGGTTGCACAGCAGGAGCGGTTGGCGCTGAAGTGTCGCGAAGATCGGCGAACGGGTCTTCTTCGTCCAGTTCGTCTTCTTCTGCCTTGATCACCTGCCGGGTGGCCGGCTTGAGGCCCGCCACCGGCGCAGACTCGTCAAAGCTTGGGTCGCGCAGGTTGCGCACTTCAAACTCCGGCTCGTCGTCTTCGTAATCGGTGTCGTCGAACTCGGGCTCGGGTTCAACCTCCGGCACAACGGGCTCCGGCGCGAAGCTGGTGTGCAGTTGGCGGGCGAGGTCGCCGATTTCGTCCTGACGGTCGGTGGCCGGGGTATGTTCGTCGATATCCCGCAGCCAGATGCGCAGTTGCATCAGTGGCGTAGAGATATGCCGACCCAGGCGCAGGCTCAAGGCCAACGACAGGGCCAGCAGGATCGCGCTCAAGATGCCCATGCTTTGCAGGCTGATGGTCATCGGCTGCTGGAACTGTTGCATGTCCAGGCTGATGCGCAGTTGGCCGGCCTTCACGTCCTGAAACGTGATATTGCTCTGGTACAGGCCTTCGGCTTCACCCAGCAGGCCGTTTTTCGGGCGTTGCCCGGCTTCGGCCATGATCCGGTTGTCCACGCTATAGATAGCGGCGTGGGCCACCAGCGGGTTTTTGGTCAGGTTGTTGAGCAGCACGTTGAGGCTGAGGATGTCGTTGGACACCAACAACTCAGTCGCCGAGGTGGCGGTCTGGGTGGTCAAGCTCTCGCCCAGGGCGTCGGCTTGCTCGTGCATGGCCTGCTTGAACTGCAAACCCATCACGCAGGCGTAGATCACCAGGGCCAGAGCGACCAGGATCACGTTATGGCTGGCGATGCGTAATGCGATCGGTACACGGCGGTGACGCAGTGCCCGGAAGATCAGCAGGAAGAAGTTATCGGTTTTTACTGGCGTGGGCCGGTTCACTTAAGCTCGGCTCTTTAGTCCGTGAAGTTGACGCGCAGTATAGCGACAGGCCCAAGACCGGCAAAGCGCTGGCTGTGCCCGATGGTCACTGAAAGTGGGTAGAATGCGGTTTTTTTCCAGCTCGGGGGTGCGCTTTGCGCGAAATTGTCCTGATTAACATCACAGGTGAGGACCGTCCGGGTCTCACCGCAGCCATTACCGGTGTTCTGGCCCAGGGTGGTGTGAACATTCTCGACATCGGCCAGGCGGTGATTCACGACACGCTATCGTTCGGCATCCTGGTGGAAATCCCAAGCACCGAGCAAGCCTCGTCTGTGCTCAAGGACATCCTGTTTACGGCGTATAAGCTGGATCAACAGGTGCGTTTCACGCCGGTGTCCGAAGAGGACTACCAGAGCTGGGTCGCCGGCCAGGGCAAGAAACGCCATATCGTGACGTTGTTGACCCGCAAGGTGACGGCCGAGCAATTGCAGCGTGTCAGCTCGATCACGGCCCAGTATGGTTTGAATATCGACCACATCGACCGTCTGTCGGGTCGCATGCCGCTGGACACGCCCGCTGACCAGGGCAAGGGCTGCATTGAATTCTCGGTACGCGGTGAGCCGGCAGACCCTCAGGCCCTGCGCGCCGAATTCCTCAGCGTGGCCCAGGAGCTGAACGTCGATATCGCCTTCCAGGAAGATTCGCTGTTCCGCCGCAATCGCCGCCTGGCGGTGTTCGACATGGACTCAACGCTGATCGAAGCCGAAGTCATCGACGAACTGGCCAAGGCTGCCGGTGTGGGTGAGCAGGTCTCGGAAATTACCGAGCGCGCCATGGCCGGTGAGCTGGATTTCCGTGCCAGCTTCAAGGAGCGCCTGGCGCTGCTCAAGGGCCTGGATGTAAGCGTGCTGGATTCCATCGGCGCCTCCCTGCGCCTGACCGAGGGCGCTGAGACCCTGTTCGCTGAACTAAAGCGCCTGGGCTACAAGACCGCGATCCTGTCGGGCGGCTTCACCTACTTTGCCAAGCAATTGCAGGCCAAGCTGGGTATCGACTATGTGTTTGCCAACGAGCTGGAAGTGGTGGACGGCAAGGTCACGGGCGTGGCGGTAGAGCCGATTGTCGACGCACAGCGTAAGGCTGATTTGCTGCGGGAATTGGCACACAAGGAAGGGTTGCGTCTGGAGCAGACCATTGCGGTCGGCGACGGGGCGAATGACTTGCCGATGCTGGCCATTGCCGGGTTGGGTGTGGCGTTTCGCGCCAAGCCGCTGGTCAAGCAATCGGCCAAGCAGGCGATTTCGACCCTGGGGCTGGATGGGGTGTTGTACCTGTTGGGCTTTCGCGACCGCGACGGTCAGCTCTAGTACACACACTTTGTAGGAGCCGGCTTGCCGGCGATGGCGTCCTCAAGATCGCATCGCCGGCAAGCCGGCTCCTACAGAGGTCGTCGTCAGGCTTTCGGCAAACCCATGCCTTGGCCCATCTGCACCGGCGTGCCCGCCAGCAGTTCTTCCGACCATTTAATCTGGCCCGGCCCAAACAGCACGATCGCTGTCGAACCCAGTTTGAAGCGTCCCAGTTCCGCACCTTTTTCCAGGTGGATCGGCCCGCGGGCAGCTTCGTCATAGCGCACGGTTTTCAGCTCACGCTTGGGCGGTGTTACCAGGCCAGCCCATACGGTCTCGATCGATGCCACGATCATCGCGCCCACCAGCACCACGGCCATCGGGCCGCGTTCGGTGTCGAAAATGCAGGCAACCCGCTCGTTACGTGCAAACAGCTCCGGCACGTTCTCGGCGGTGGTCTGGTTTACCGAGAAGATCCGGCCAGGGATGTAGACCATTTCGCGCAGGGTGCCGGCCAGTGGCATGTGCACCCGGTGGTAGTCCTTCGGCGACAGGTAAACTGTGGCGAAATCACCGCCCATGAACGGCGCAGCCACCGCCGAATCACCACCGAGCAATTCCAGCACGCTGAAGCTGTGGCCCTTGGCCTGGAACACCCGGCCATGTTCAATCGGGCCCAACTGGCTGATGGCGCCATCGGCCGGGCTCAACACGGCGCCAGGCGTTTGGTCCAGAGGCCGGGCACCGTCTTTCAAGGCGCGGGTGAAGAAGGCGTTGAAGTGCTCGTAGGCCGTCACGTCTTCAACCAGTGCCTGGGACATGTCCACCTGATAACGCTTGGCGAACCAGCTGGTGAAGGCATTCTTGAACCAGCGCACGCGGCATTCGGCAATGCAACCCGCCAGTCGCGACAGCAGGTGGTGGGGCAGCAAGTACTGGCTGAGGATGAACAACTGCTTTTTCATTTACTGTCCTTAAACCTTAAATCTCAACGGGGGTGTCGGGGTGGTTGCCCCATTCGCCCCAGGAACCGGCATAACCTTTGACTCGCGAATAACCGAGCGCCTTGGCCACCAGATAGGTGAAGCCAGAACGGTGGTGAGTCTGGCAGTGGGTGATGATTTCTTTGTCCTTGGTCAGCCCGAGGTCTTCGAGGATCTGCGGCATGTCGCGGCGAATCCGCAGTTGGCGGGCCTTGTCCATGCCGGCGGTCCATTCGAAGTTCACCGCGCCCGGGATGTGTCCGCCCTTGGCCGCGAGGACTTTCTCTCCGGAGTACTCCAGCGGGCCGCGAGCATCCCAGATGCCCAGGTCGGCAGCGCCGAGGCGGCTTTGCAGGTACTCGCGGGTGGCGGTGGGTTCTTCATGCAATGTCAGGCTGACCGGGCCGCCGACGCTGGCCGGGACTTCGCTAGACACCGGGTGTTTTTCTTCCAGCCACGCCAGCAGGCCGCCGTCGAGGTAGTGGTATTTCTTGTGGCCGATGACGTCGAGCATCCAGATGAATCGACCGGCCCAGCCGCCGCCTTCGTCGTCGTACACCACGTAGGTGGCATCCGGCGTGTGGCCCAGTTCACCGAACAGTTTTTCCAGGTCAGCCTTGGCTGGCAGCAGGCCCGGCGCCGGGGGTTGTCCGAGCTGGGTGCGTTTTGGGTCGACGAAACGTGCGCCGGGGATATGCCCTTCGGCGTAACGCGCGGCACTGGTGAGGTCTACCAGAATCAGGTGTTCGGCATCGAGGCGACCGAGCAGGTCACTGGCCTCGATGACCAGCGGCAAGCCAGAGAAGTCAGGCATGTGAGGTCTCCTGGGCATAAAAGTTAGGCGCTAAAGGAGGGCGATTGTAGCGCAAGCATCAGGCGCTGCGGTTGGTAAAGCAATGCAGGGCTTTTTCGATGCACTGGGCGGTTTTGCCGAAGGCCTGCACGGTGGTTTCCGAGAACGGCCCGCCGCCCTGGTCAGCCACCATCAGCATCACCACCCGGCCATTGCAACTCAGGGAGCGCAGCAGCAGGTGCTCGCCCTTGAACAGGCGGCGCAGCTGCGCAGGCAGCAGTGCCGAGAACTGGGCGTGGTTATCGGGGTTCAGGCGCACCTGGGCAGACTTGGCCAGCAGGCGTTGCAGCAAAGTACTCTGTGTGGCGTCAAGGCTCATGTGGTCGGCGTCTTTTGGCAGGCCATTGACTTGATGCACCCGCAAGGTGCTCAGGGTTTTGTCTGCCATCAGCAACATCACCCGTTGCATGCCGCAGGCCACAAGGGCTTCCTTGGCGCACGTAGTCAGGTGCATGGCGTTGGCAAAGCGGCTCGGCTCCACCAGCAGTTCGGTGCAGCGCTTGCGCCAAATCGCCAGGGCCTCGGCGGTGGGGGGTGGTGCGGGCAGCAAACCGTGGTGAACGCGCTGCACATCCCATGGCCAGATCAACGACAGTGCCGGGTGCCATAGATCGCGCATCAGGCTGGTGCGGGCGCTGATTGCCGCCTGCTGGTGAGACTGTTGCTGTACCTCGGCCAACGGCTGTTGCAGGTAAAGCGCGGTCAGGTATTGCCAGCGCTGGGTGTGCGGGCAGGTCCACGACTCTTGCGCTGCCAGCGCCAGCCCGTTGGCCAGCAATACGGTGTTGGCCGGCTGGTTTAACCAGCGGCGCAGGTTCGGGTCGGCATCCAGCAATTGCTGTTGGCGCAAAGGCTCGTCTTCACGGGCAATACGCAGTGCCTTGGCCAGCCAGCGCTGTTCGGTCAGCAGCAACGTATAGCCCTGGGATACCCAGATCGGCAGGCGCCATGCCTCGGTCAACCCCAGGCACAGGTCCAGCAGGCGGATACCAAACAGTTCCTGTTCGACCTTGCGGGCGCGTTCACCCTTGTGAATCACCCGCAGTTCCCATTCTTCCAGCAGCTTGGGGTAGGCAATCGCCATCGGCCACAGCGGCGAAAGGAATAGCAGGCTGCCCCAGTGAATGTCCTGCCACAGCCGCGCCAGCCGGCTGGCGAACAGCCCGCTGGCTTGTTGCGAAGCGTGCTGGCTGATCATTTGCAACTGGCGCAGTGCCACGGGGATGTCATTGAGCGGCACTGACGGCAGGCGCGCCAGCAATTGCTCGGTGCGTTTGAGGCCGAGGCGGTTGATCGCCACTTCGAGGTTCTCTGCGGGCTCCGCCAGGCTGCCGTGGGCCTGGCTATTGGCTTCGCGCATCACGCTGAGTACCAGTGCCGGGCTGTTTTGCATCAACTCTGCAATATCGCGCAACGAACTTCGGCTGTCGCCAGTGGCTTTGCACACGCGGTCGTGGCTCGCCTGTGGAACAGGCAATAGCACATCGTCCAGACGCTTTATCCAGGCGGCCAGCGAGGTGGGTTTTTGAGTTGGGACTGTCGTTTCGTTTGCCATGATTGGGGCGCGATCATCACTTGCGGTCAACACGCCCGGGACGGGCCGAACTGGTTTTTCGCCTTAACGAGCTATAGTCTGGCGCAGATTTGCCGATAAGTAGAACAAGAGTTTTCAACTCTTGCGAATATGACCCTGAACCCGACGGCGCAAGTACCCATCCCCTATGGCTAAAATTATCGGCATCATCGTCGTCCTCGCGAGCGTGCTCGGCGGATACGTCTTGTCCCACGGCAAGATTGCAGCGCTGATCCAGCCCTTCGAAGTGCTGATTATCGGCGGCGCGGCATTTGGCGCTTTCCTGCAGGCCAACCCTGGCTACATGACGATGCACGTGATCAAGAAGTCGCTGGGCATGTTCAGCTCGCGCTTCTCCCATACTTTCTATCTGGAAGTGTTGGGGCTGATCTACGAGATCCTCAACAAGAGCCGCCGCGAAGGCATGATGGCCATTGAAGGCGACATCGAGGACGCCTCGGCGAGCCCGATTTTCGCCAAGTACCCGGCGGTGCTCAAAGACGAGCGCATGACTGCCTACATCTGCGATTACCTGCGCATCATGTCGTCCGGGAACATGGCGCCCCACGAGCTGGAAGGCTTGTTTGACATGGAATTGTTCAGCCTCAAGGAAGAGCTGGAACACCCATCCCACGCCGTGAGCGGCATCGCTGACGGTATGCCCGGTTTCGGTATTGTTGCGGCGGTTCTCGGGATCGTGGTGACCATGGCCTCCCTTGGCGAAGGCGACCAGAAAGCCATCGGCATGCACGTAGGTGCGGCCCTGGTCGGTACCTTCTTCGGTATTCTGGCGGCCTACGGTTTCTTTGGCCCGCTGGCCACTTCCCTGGCCCACGATGCCAAGGAAGAAGTGAATTTGTACGAAGCTATAAAGGCGTGCCTGGTGGCCTCGGCTTCCGGCATGCCGCCATCGCTGGCAGTGGAGTTCGGGCGCAAGGTGCTGTATCCGAAGCACCGTCCAAGCTTCGCCGAGCTGGAACAAGCGGTTCGCGGTCGCTAAACCATGGAAAACAACCAGCCGATCATCATCAAGCGCGTCAAGCGCTTCGCTGCGGGGCACCATGGCGGCGCCTGGAAAATCGCCTTCGCCGACTTTGCAACGGCGATGATGGCGTTCTTCCTGGTGCTGTGGCTGATGTCCACCGCCACGCCGGAACAAAAAATCGCGATTGCCGGTTACTTCAAGGACCCCATCGGGTTTTCCGAGAGCGGTACGCCTTTTGTGATCGACCTCGGTGGTTCGCCGCAACTGGCGCCCGAGCGCACCATCAACCCGGAGATCAAGACCGACTCGCCCCAGGAGAAAATTCCGATCGAACGCGACACTGTCGAGAGCATGGCCGAACAGGTTGAACAGGAGCGTCTGGAGCTGTTGCTGCAGGAGCTGCAAACCAAGGTTGAGGAAAACCCGCAACTGCTGAAGTTCAAGGACCAGATTTCCTTCGAGATTACGCCAGATGGCTTACGCATCCAGATCACGGACGCCGCTAACCGGCCGATGTTCGACTCCGGCAGCGCGCGGTTGAAGCCGTACTTTGAAGACATCCTGCTGGCCATGGCCGACACCATCAAGGCGGTGCCGAACAAGATCAGCGTCAGCGGCCACACCGACGCCAAGCCGTATGCGGGCCAAGGCGACTTCGGCAACTGGGAACTCTCCGCCAACCGGGCCAATGCCGCGCGTCGGGCACTGGTCGCAGGCAGCTATCCGGACCCGCAAGTCGCACGGGTGGTGGGGTTTGCTTCCTCGCAGCTGTTTGATCCCAAAGATCCGTTCAACCCGATCAACCGCCGCATCGATATTGTCGTGCTGACCAAAAAGGCCCAGCGTGCGATTGAAGGTGACCAGCACGCAGCGCCGCCGGTGCCGACCCCGGGTGACGGGGCGCCCGGCGAAGTGCCGGCCGACCCGAATGCACTGCCGCCGGGGCAGGAGCCGTTACCGGCTCATGAACTGCGCCAGAAGCTGAACCTGTTTGATGACGGTGGGGTGAAAGACCCGACTCAGCCAGCCACTGGCTCGTAAGTCAGGTACAAAAAGGCCGCGATGATCGCGGCCTTTTTTGTATCTGCTACATCGCTCCTACATGTTAATAGCTTGTCTCGGGCAAGCTGGCGATGATCGAGCGATAGCTGTTCATCCGCTGCTGCTGCACGCGGCCGTCTTCCAGGGCCTTGAGCAGGGCACAACCCGGCTCGCGGTCATGTTTGCAGTCGCGGAAGCGGCAGGTGCCGATCAAGTCGTTGAACTCGATAAAGCCCGCTTCAACATCGGCACGGCTCACGTGGCCCAGGCCGAATTCACGAATCCCCGGGGAGTCGATCAGTTCACCGCCGCCCGGGAAGTGGAACAACCGTGCGGTCGTGGTGGTGTGAGTGCCCTGGCCGGACAGCTCCGACAAAGGCCCCACACGGGTTTCGACTTCCGGCAACAGGCTGTTGACCAAGGATGACTTGCCCACGCCCGACTGGCCGACGAACACGCTGATGCGCCCGTCCAGTTCGGTCTGCAACTGCTCCATACCATTACCGTGATGCGCCGAGACTTCCAGCACCGGGTAGCCGAGGGTGCGGTACACCGCCAGCAGCGCGTTGAGCGCCGGGGCGTTCTGCTCGTCGATCAGGTCGAACTTGTTCAGCAGCAACAGCGGGCGAATGCCGGCGTGCTCGGCCGCTACCAGGTAGCGGTCGATCAGGTTGGCATGGGGCTCGGGCAGTGGCGCGAAGACGATGACGATCATGTCGACGTTGGCCGCCACCGGCTTGAGTTGGCCACGGCTGTCGGGGCGACGCAGTTCGGTGGTGCGCGGCAGTTGGGCGACGATCACGCCGATGCCCTGGTTGCCGGCACGCCATACCACCTGGTCGCCGGTCACCAGCGCAGGCAGGTTGGCGCGCAAGTGGCAACGGAACACCTGGCCTGCGATATCGCCTTCGGTGGCCTCGACTTCGACCTGCACACCGAAGTGCGCGATCACCAGGCCCGTTTGCTCGGGGCCCAGGTCGCCGCCCTCAAGCGCTTCCACGGCGGAGGATTCACGTTTGGCGGCGCGGGCAGCGCGTTCACCCTGAATCTTTTCGATGCGCCAGTTTTGGCGACGGTTGAGCTGGCGTTTGGCCATTGGTGTTCCGTGTCGATAATGCAAAGGTTAGGTAAAACGGTCGCGAGTCTAGCACGCCCTGCCTGCTAAACTGCGCAGCTACGCCAAGGTGCCAAGGAACCACGACATGCAAAACTCACAGAACCTGATTTGGATCGATCTGGAAATGACCGGTCTGAACCCTGACACCGACGTCATCATCGAGATGGCGACCATTGTCACCGACAGCAACCTCAATACCTTGGCCGAAGGTCCGGTGATCGCCATTCACCACAGCGACGCCGTGCTGGCGACCATGGATGAGTGGAATACCCGCACCCACGGCAACTCGGGCCTGACCCAGCGTGTGCGTGACAGCCGCGTCAGCATGGCCGAGGCCGAGGCTGAAACCATCGCCTTTCTGGAAAAGTGGGTGCCCAAGGGCAAGTCGCCGATCTGCGGCAACAGCATTTGCCAGGACCGGCGCTTTCTTTATACCCACATGAAAGCGCTGGAAAGCTACTTCCACTACCGCAACCTGGACGTGTCTACCTTGAAGGAACTGGCCGCACGCTGGGCGCCGGAAGTCAAAGACAGCTTCCATAAAGGCAGCACGCACCTGGCGCTGGACGATATTCGCGAGTCGATTGCCGAGCTGCAGCACTACCGCAAGCATTTCATCAAGTTCTAAAGCGGTCGTGCCTGAGGTGAGCTGGCTTTTGTGGCGATGGGGCTTGTCTGTGGTGAGGGGGCTTGTCCCCCGTTGGGCTGCGAAGCGGCCCTCAAACCTGACAGCGCACTCCCTGAAAAAACTCCGTTGCCTTCAATAGGGGCTGCTTCGCACCCCAACGGGGGACAAGCCCCCTCGCCACAACTTTGCAAGGATCGCCCTCATGCTGCTGATGCTCTACCTCATCGCCATCACCGCCGAAGCCATGACCGGCGCCTTGTCCGCCGGGCGGCGTGGCATGGACTGGTTCGGTGTGGTGCTGATTGCCTGCGTAACGGCGCTGGGTGGCGGCTCGGTGCGCGATGTATTGCTCGGCCATTACCCGCTGACCTGGGTCAAGCACCCGGAATACCTGGTGCTGACCTCCATCGCGGCCCTGGTGACGATTTTTATCGCGCCGCTGATGCGCCACCTGCGCTCGCTGTTCCTCGCGCTGGACGCCGTGGGCCTGGTGGCCTTTACCCTGATCGGTTGCATGACCGCCCTGGAAATGGGCCACGGCATGCTGGTGGCATCCGTCAGCGGCGTGATCACCGGGGTATTCGGCGGCATCCTGCGGGACATCTTCTGCAACGACATCCCGCTGATTTTTCGCCGTGAGCTGTACGCCAGCGTGTCGTTCCTCGCCGCCTGGTTCTACATGCTGTGCATCTATCTGGAACTGCCGAGTGAGCAATCAATCCTGTTGACGCTGTTCAGCGGCTTCCTGCTGCGGCTGCTGGCGATCCGCTTTCACTGGGAAATGCCCAAGTTCGTCTACAACGACGACGTGCACTGACGTTCGGCGTGCTGGTTCAGCGCCCATTCCACATGCTCGCGCACCAGCTCCGAGGGGTATTCCCGCCGCGCTTTCAACGCTTCCAGCACCGGAATGCTTGACGGCGCATTGCCCAGGCCCACCGCCAGGTTGCGCAGCCAGCGCTCATAGCCGGCGCGGCGCAGCGGCGAGCCTTCGGTGTTGCTGAGGAATTTATCCTCGTCCCACATGAATAACTCGGCCAGCTCTGCGTTATCCAGATTGTGCCGTGGCTTGAAATCGCCTTCGTCGGTAGGCCGGGCGAAACGATTCCACGGGCAAACGATCTGACAGTCATCGCAGCCGAATACCCGGTTGCCGATCAGAGGGCGCAGCTCTTCCGGGATCGCGCTTTTCAGTTCGATGGTCAGGTAGGAAATGCAGCGCCGGGCGTCCAGCACGTAGGGCCCGACGAAGGCGTTGGTAGGGCAGATGTCCAGGCAGGCGGTGCAGCGGCCACAGTGTTCGGTGGCGTGGGGTGGGTCGACCGGCAACGGCAGGTCGACAAACAGCTCGCTGAGGAAAAAGTAACTGCCGGCCTTGCGATTGAGCACCAGGGTGTTCTTGCCGATCCAGCCCAGCCCGGCTTTTTCGGCGATGGCTTTTTCCAGCACCGGGGCGCTGTCGACAAACGCGCGGAAGCCGAACGGGCCGATCTGCGCCTGGATCCGGTCGGCCAGTTGCTGCACGCGCTTGCGGATTAGCTTGTGGTAGTCGCGGCCCAGGGCGTAACGGGAGATGTAGGCTTTTTCGGGCTTGGCCAGCAGTTGGGCCATTTGAGTGTCGCCGGGCAGGTAGTCCATGCGCAGGGACACCACGCGCAACGTGCCAGGCACCAGCTCTTCGGGGTGCGAGCGCTTGCTGCCGTGGGCGCCCATGTAGTCCATTTCGCCGTGGTAGCCGGCGTCGAGCCAGCGCTGCAAGTGTTGTTCATGCTCGGCGAGGTCGAGGCCGCTGATGCCCACTTGTTGAAAGCCCAGCTCACGGCCCCAGTCTTTGATCGATTGGGCGAGGGCGGGCAGGTCGTAGGTAATAGCAGGCATGAACAAGAGAAACCGCAGGTTAGATGCGTATAATTCTGCCAGACATCGGAGCTTGAAGACGCATGCCGCAGACAAAACACGAAATACCCGACGTTCAGCACCTGTTGCCCGGCCAATTGCCGCAACTCGCTGCGCGTTCCCCGGACGCCCATAAAGGCCAGTTCGGCCATGTATTGCTGATCGGCGGCGACCGGGGTTTTGGCGGCGCCGCCTTGCTCAGTACCGAAAGCGCGCTGCGCAGCGGGGCCGGTATGGTGTCCCTGGCGACTCGCAGCGAGCACGTTGCAGCGGCGCTGGCGCGGTTGCCGGAAGTGATGACGGTGGGCGTGCACTCGGCCAATCAGTTGATGGGGCTGCTGGAAAAAATTTCCGTGATCGTTATTGGTCCGGGCCTGGGCGAAGCGTCCTGGGGTAAAAGCCTGCTGTCGGTCGCGGCCAACGCCAGGCAGCCGCAGGTCTGGGATGCTGACGCGTTGAACCTGCTGTCGAAAGGCGGCGTGAGCTTGCCGGCCGATTGCGTAATCACTCCGCATCCTGGCGAAGCCGCCCGCTTGATGGGCATTTCGACAGCCGAAGTTCAGGCCGACCGCCTTAACGTGGCGCGCGCACTCAGTCAGAAATTCAATGCAGTGGTGGTTCTCAAGGGCGCAGGCAGCTTGATCGCCAGCCCGGACGGGCGCATTGCCCGCTGTGACCAAGGCCACCCGGCGATGGCGACCGCAGGCCTTGGCGATGTGTTGGCTGGTCTGGTCGGTGCTTTACTGGCCCAAGGCATGCCGGCATTCGACGCCGCTTGCCTGGCAGTCTGGTTGCATGCCACCGCCGGCGATCGGCAGGGCACCTTTGGTCGCGGGCTGGCCGCCAGTGACCTGATCCCCGCCATTCGTCAGTTGCTGGAGGAGCAATCGCCGTGTCTGAAGTAATCCTTTTCCTGGCCGATGAAGACGCCATGGTCGCCCTCGGCAACCGTATTGCCCAAGTGACGAAAGGCTCGGGCCTGATCTTTCTGGAAGGCGATTTGGGCGCCGGGAAAACCACCTTGTCCCGGGGCATCATTCGCGGGCTGGGGCATGCAGGTGCTGTGAAGAGTCCTACGTTTACCTTGGTAGAACCCTACGAAATTGGCGACGTGCGGGCGTTCCACTTCGACCTGTATCGCCTGGTGGATCCCGAGGAACTGGAATACATGGGCATCCGCGATTACTTCGATGAGGACGCGCTGTGCCTGATCGAGTGGCCAGATAAAGGCACAGGCTTTTTGCCAAAGCCGGACCTGACCATTACCATTACCCCGCATAAGCATGGACGTCAGCTGAAGTTGTTGTCCCAGAGCGCGCGCGGCGAGTCGTGGTGCGCCGCCTTGGCATTGGAATTCAAATAATTGATGGGGTTAGGTATGCGCTTTCGCGCGTTGGTTACTGTCGTAGGGGTGTTGCTTGCGGCAATGACTTTCAATGCACTGGCGGCCTCACAGGTGAAAAGTGTTCGCCTGTGGCGGGCACCGGATAACACGCGACTGGTATTCGACCTGTCCGGCCCGGTCCAGCACAGCGTCTTCACCCTCACGGCGCCCGATCGCCTGGTGATTGATATCAACGGTGCGACCCTGGCCGCGCCGTTGAAAGTCCCCATGGCCAATACCCCGATTACCGCGATGCGCTCGGCCCAACGTACGCCGACCGACCTGCGGGTGGTCATCGACCTGAAAAAGGCCGTGACCCCGAAAAGCTTCGTGCTCGCGCCCAACGCGCAATACGGCAACCGGCTGGTGGTCGACCTGTTTGATAACGCCGCCGATGCCGCGCCGCCGCCTGCGCCTACCCCAAGCGTCGCGACGATACCGGCGGTGCCGGTCAACCAGTCCCAACCTCAGGTCAAATTGCCGCCGCCGCCACCTGCACCGGCGGGCAAGCGCGACATTATCGTGGTCATCGATGCCGGCCATGGCGGGGAAGACCCGGGTGCCTCCGGCTCGCGCGGCCAGCATGAAAAAGACGTGGTACTGGCCATCGCCCGCGAACTGCAGCGCCAGATCAATGGCATGAAAGGCTACCGCGCCGAACTGACCCGTACCGGCGACTACTTTATTCCGCTGCGTGGCCGTACCGAAATCGCCCGCAAGAAGGGCGCCGACCTGTTCGTCTCGATCCACGCCGATGCGGCGCCTTCGGCTGCTGCGTTTGGTGCCTCGGTGTTCGCCCTGTCTGATCGCGGCGCCACGTCCGAGACCGCCCGTTGGCTGGCGGACAGTGAAAACCGTTCCGACTTGATCGGCGGGGCCGGCAACGTGTCCCTCGACGACAAGGACAAGATGCTCGCCGGCGTATTGCTCGACCTGTCGATGACCGCCTCGCTGACCTCCAGCCTGAACGTCGGGCAGAAAGTCCTGAGCAACATTGGCCGTGTCACTTCGCTGCACAAACAGCGCGTGGAACAGGCCGGGTTCATGGTCCTTAAATCGCCGGATATTCCGTCGATCCTGGTGGAAACCGGATTTATCTCCAACTCCAACGAAGCCTCGAAACTGGCCAGCGCCAGCCACCAGCAGGCGCTGGCGCGTTCCATCAGCGCCGGTGTTCGCCAGTTCTTCCAGCAGAACCCGCCGCCGGGCACGTACATCGCCTGGCTGCGTGACTCCGGGAAAATCGCCCAGGGCCCGCGCGACCATCGCGTGCAGCCGGGCGACACACTGGCGATGCTGGCGGTGCGGTTCCAGGTGTCTGCGGCAACCCTGCGCAGTGCCAACAACCTGAAGACCGACGAATTGAAAGTCGGCCAGGTGTTGACGATCCCTGGCACAGAACTGGCGGCGCAATAATGAGCGAGACAGTCTTGAGCAACACCTCGCGCATTGAACTACTAAGCCCGCGCCTGGCTAACCAGATCGCTGCGGGCGAGGTGGTCGAGCGGCCGGCTTCGGTGATCAAGGAGTTGCTGGAAAACAGCATCGACTCCGGCGCCAAGCGTATTGATGTCGATGTTGAACTGGGCGGCGTCAAGCTGCTGCGGGTGCGCGACGATGGCAGCGGGATTTCCTCCGATGACCTGCCGCTGGCCCTGGCCCGTCACGCCACCAGCAAAATTCGCGACCTGGAAGACCTTGAGCGGGTGATGAGCCTCGGGTTTCGCGGCGAGGCCCTGGCTTCCATCAGCTCCGTGGCCCGCCTGACCCTGACGTCCCGTACCCGCGACGCCGACCAGGCCTGGCAGGTTGAAACCGAAGGCCGCGACATGGCGCCCCGGGTCCAGCCGGCTGCGCATCCGGTGGGCACCTCGGTGGAAGTGCGCGACCTGTTCTTCAACACCCCGGCCCGGCGTAAATTCCTCAAGGCCGAGAAAACCGAATTCGATCACCTGCAGGAAGTCATCAAGCGCCTGGCCCTGGCCCGGTTTGATGTGGCGTTCCACCTGCGCCACAACGGCAAGACCATCCTCAGCCTGCACGAGGCCCATGATGATGCGGCCCGCGCGCGGCGCGTGTCGGCCATCTGCGGCGCGGGGTTCCTGGAACAGGCGCTGCCCATCGAGATTGAGCGCAACGGCTTGCGCCTGTGGGGTTGGGTGGGCTTGCCGACCTTCTCCCGTAGCCAGGCAGACTTGCAGTACTTCTTTGTGAACGGCCGGGCGGTACGCGACAAGTTGGTGGCCCACGCGGTGCGCCAGGCCTATCGCGACGTGCTGTTCAACGGGCGGCACCCGACTTTTGTATTGTTCTTTGAGGTCGACCCGTCGGTGGTCGACGTCAACGTGCACCCGACCAAACACGAAGTGCGCTTCCGTGATGGGCGCATGGTTCACGACTTCCTCTATGGCACGTTGCACCGTGCCCTGGGCGATGTACGCCCGGACGATCACCTCGGGGCGCCGATTGTTACGGCCATCGTTCGCCCTTCGGGGCCCGAAGCCGGTGAGTTCGGGCCCCAGGGCGAAATGAGCCTGGCGGCCAACCTGCTGCAATCGCCGCAAGCCCAGCCGAGCTATACCGCGCCTGGCTCAGGCGCTGGCGCCGGTTATCAATACCAATACACACCGCGCCCGCAATCGGCGGTGCCGGTCGCCGAGGCCCAGGCGGCCTATCGCGAGTTTTTCGCACCGTTGCCTGGCGCCGAGTCGGGTGCTGCTGCCTTGCCGGAGGGCCAGGGTGATGTGCCGCCGTTGGGTTATGCGCTGGCGCAGCTCAAGGGCATCTATATTCTTGCGGAAAACGCCCATGGCCTGGTGCTGGTGGATATGCATGCTGCTCACGAGCGGATCATGTACGAGCGCTTGAAGATCGCCATGGCCAGCGAAGGCCTCAGTGGCCAGCCGTTGCTGGTGCCGGAGTCCCTGGCGGTGAGCCAGCGTGAGGCGGATTGCGCCGAGGAGCATGTCAGCGTGTTCCAGAAACTGGGCTTTGAGCTGCAGCGCCTGGGCCCGGAAACCCTGGCTATCCGGCAGATTCCCGCGTTGCTCAAACAGGCCGAGGCCAACCGGCTGGTGGCTGACGTGCTGGCAGACCTGATGGAATATGGCACCAGCGACCGGATCCAGGCGCACATCAATGAATTGCTCGGCACCATGGCCTGTCACGGTGCCATCCGCGCCAACCGCCGCCTGGCCCTGCCGGAAATGAACGGCCTGCTGCGGGACATGGAAAACACCGAGCGCAGCGGCCAATGCAACCATGGCCGACCGACCTGGACCCAAATGGGCCTGGACGACCTGGACAAACTGTTCTTGCGCGGCCGTTGATGAGTGCCTTGCCCCCCGCGATCTTCCTGATGGGCCCGACGGCCGCCGGCAAGACCGACCTGGCCATCGAGCTGACCAAAGTCTTGCCGTGCGAGCTGATCAGTGTCGACTCTGCACTGGTTTACCGGGACATGGACATCGGCACCGCCAAACCCTCCAAAGCGCTGCTGACCCAGCACCCGCACCGGTTGATCGACATTATTGATCCCAGCCAGAGCTATTCGGCGGCCGACTTTCGCACCGATGCCCTGGCCGCCATGGCTGATATCACCGCGCGCGGCAAGATTCCGCTGCTGGTGGGTGGCACGATGCTCTACTACAAGGCTTTGCAGGAAGGCCTGGCAGATATGCCGCCTGCCGACCCGCAGGTCCGCGCAGAACTTGAGGAAGAGGCTGCACGCCTTGGCTGGCAAGCCCTGCACGATCAGTTGGCGGTGGTGGATCCAATTTCCGCCGCCCGGATTCATCCCAATGATCCCCAGCGCCTGACGCGGGCGTTGGAAGTCTGGCGGGTCAGCGGCCAGACCATGACTGAACACAGGCTGAAACAAACTGCGCAAAGTACTGAAGCAGGCGCCTCGGGACACTCACAATTGCCCTATACTGTGGCGAATCTGGCCATCGCTCCGACGGATCGCCAGGTGCTGCATGAACGAATTGCACAAAGATTCACAATTATGTTGGAACAGGGGTTCGTGGACGAGGTCGTAGCACTGCGTTCAAGAGGTGACCTGCATCCGGGGTTGCCTTCGATACGCGCTGTAGGCTACCGCCAAGTCTGGGATCATCTGGACGGCAAGCTGACGTCAGCCGAAATGCAGGAGCGCGGCATCATTGCCACGCGCCAATTGGCGAAGCGCCAGTTCACATGGCTGCGCAGCTGGACTGATTTGCACTGGTTGGACAGTCTGGATTGCGACAATCTGTCACGCGCCTTGAAATACTTGGGAACGGTCTCCATATTGAGCTGAGTCCTTGCAATTGCCGTCTATCCTTGGGGGTGTGACGGCCATGAGCTATCTATTTTCCGATTTTTTATTATTGATCCTTAAAGGAGTGCGGCACATGTCAAAAGGGCATTCGCTACAAGACCCTTACTTGAATACTTTACGTAAAGAGAAAGTTGGGGTTTCCATCTATCTGGTCAACGGTATCAAGCTGCAAGGTACGATCGAGTCGTTCGACCAGTTCGTTATCCTGCTGAAAAACACCGTGAGCCAAATGGTTTACAAGCACGCTATCTCGACCGTAGTGCCGGTTCGTCCAATTCGTCTGCCTAGCGCAACCGAAGAACAGGGTGACGCCGAGCCTGCACCGGGTAACGCCTGATAGGAGTCTCCTTTGTTCTTTGAGCGCCACGGTGGTGGTGAGCGAGTAATCCTCGTTCACTTGGATGGACAGGACCCTGAGGCGCGCGAAGATCCGCAGGAGTTTCAGGAGTTGGCAAATTCGGCCGGCGCCGAGACCGTCGCGTTTTTTAACGTGCCGCGTCATCGGCCAACCGCCAAATTCCTGATCGGCAGCGGTAAGGTTCAGGAGCTGCACGACCTGGTCCATGCCGAGAAGGCCGATCTGGTGATTTTCAATCACATCCTCACGCCCAGTCAGGAACGTAACCTCGAACGTGTCTTCGAGTGTCGCGTGATCGACCGCACGGGTCTGATTCTCGATATTTTCGCCCAACGCGCCCGTACCCATGAAGGCAAGCTCCAGGTAGAACTGGCCCAGCTTGACCACATGAGCACCCGGCTGGTTCGTGGCTGGACTCACCTTGAGCGTCAGGGTGGCGGTATCGGCATGCGTGGCCCGGGTGAAACCCAGCTGGAAACCGACCGACGCCTGCTGCGGGTGCGCCTGCGACAGATCAAGGGCCGTCTGGAGAAGGTGCGCAGCCAGCGCGAACAATCGCGACGTGGCCGCCTGCGTGCGGATATCCCGACCGTTTCCCTGGTGGGCTATACCAACGCCGGTAAATCCACCCTGTTCAACAATGTGACGAAATCGGACGTGTACGCGGCCGACCAACTGTTCGCGACCCTCGACCCGACCTTGCGCCGTCTGGAGATTGACGACCTGGGGCCGATTGTCCTGGCCGATACCGTGGGTTTCATTCGTCACTTGCCCCACAAGCTGGTCGAGGCATTTCGGTCTACGCTCGAAGAGTCGAGCAATTCCGACCTGTTGTTGCACGTGATCGATGCGGCCGAACCGGATCGCATGTTGCAGATTGAACAGGTCATGGTGGTGCTGGGCGAGATTGGTGCCCAGGACTTGCCGATCCTTGAGGTCTATAACAAACTCGATTTGCTTGAAGGCGTTGAGCCACAAATCCAGCGCGACGAAAACGGCAAGCCCCAGCGGGTCTGGCTGTCGGCGCGCGATGGCAGTGGCCTGGAATTGCTTGAACAAGCCATTGCCGAGCTGTTGGGCAGCGATTTGTTTGTTGGCACCTTGCGCTTGCCTCAGCGTTTTGCTCGACTGCGTGCACAGTTTTTCGAGCTGGGTGCGGTACAGAAAGAAGAACATGACGAAGAAGGTGTCAGCTTGCTGGCCGTTCGATTGCCGCGTTCGGAGCTGAATCGGCTGGTCAGCCGTGAAGGCGTGGTGCCGGCGGAGTTCATCGAACAACACACTTTGCAATAAAAGCCTGAGAAAGCGGTTGTGCCGCTGTGACAGGCATTCTGTAGCATTGGTCGGCGCGCCGTGGGTGCGTCTTTGCTTTATCAGATGGAGAGCGCTATGGCTTGGAATGAGCCGGGTGGCAACTCGAATAATCAGGATCCTTGGGGTGGTAAACGCCGCAATAATGGCGACCGCAAGGGGCCACCAGATCTCGACGAGGCCTTCCGAAAGCTGCAGGAAAGCCTGAATGGGTTGTTCGGTGGTGGAAAAAAACGTGGTGGTGACGAAGGCGGTCGTACGAGCAAGGGCGGTGGTTACGGCCTGCTCGGCATCGGCCTCGTCGTGCTGGCGGCCGTCTGGCTGTACAGCGCCGTCTATGTAGTAGACGAGCAGGAGCAGGCCGTGGTGCTGCGCTTCGGCAAGTACTACGAGACTGTCGGCCCGGGCCTGAACATCTACTTCCCGCCGATCGACAAGAAGTACATGGAGAACGTCACGCGTGAGCGTGCCTACACCAAGCAGGGCCAGATGCTGACCGAAGACGAGAACATCGTCGAAGTGCCGCTGACCGTGCAGTACAAGATCAGCAACCTGCAGGACTTCGTGTTGAACGTCGACCAGCCGGAAATCAGCCTGCAACATGCGACCGAAAGCGCCCTGCGCCACGTGGTGGGTTCCACCGCAATGGACCAGGTGCTGACCGAAGGCCGTGAGTTGATGGCCAGCGAGATCAAGGAGCGCCTGCAACGGTTCCTCGATACGTACCGCACCGGCATCACCGTGACCCAGGTCAACGTACAGAGCGCAGCCGCACCGCGTGAAGTACAGGAAGCCTTCGATGACGTGATCCGTGCCCGTGAAGACGAGCAGCGTTCGCGCAACCAGGCTGAAACCTACGCCAACGGCGTTGTGCCGGAAGCCCGTGGTCAGGCCCAGCGCATCCTTGAAGATGCCAACGGTTACCGCGACGAAGTGGTCTCACGCGCCAAGGGTGAGGCAGATCGTTTCACCAAGCTGGTGGCCGAGTACCGCAAGGCACCGGAAGTCACTCGTGAGCGTCTGTACCTGGACACCATGCAGGAAGTCTTCAGCAACACCAGCAAGGTTCTCGTGACCGGCAACAAGGGCGGGCAGAACAATCTGCTTTACCTGCCGCTGGACAAGATGATCGAAGGTGGTCGTAGTGGCAGCAGCAACGCGCAGTCCGGCAGTTCGACGGCTGCATCGAATGAAGCCAGCGCCCGTGCGGCGGCTGACTTGCTGCAACAGCAAACACGTACCAGGGAGAGTCGTTGATGAGCAATAAATCGCTGACCGCCCTGATTGTGGGCGTCGTCGTGGTCATCGCTGCCTGGAACTGCTTCTATATCGTGTCTCAGACCGAGCGCGCGGTGTTGCTGCAATTCGGTCGCGTGGTCCAGGCAGATGTCCAGCCGGGCCTGCATGTGAAAGTCCCCTACGTTAACCAGGTGCGCAAGTTCGACGGCCGCCTGATGACCCTGGATGCACCGACACAGCGCTTCCTGACCCTGGAAAAGAAAGCCGTGATGGTTGACGCCTATGCCAAGTGGCGCGTCAAGGATGCCGAGCGCTTCTACACCGCGACCTCCGGCCTCAAGCAAATTGCTGACGAGCGTTTGTCGCGCCGTCTGGAATCGGGCCTGCGTGACCAGTTTGGTAAGCGCACCCTGCACGAGGTGGTATCCGGTGAACGTGATGCGCTGATGGCGGACATCACGCGTTCGTTGAACGCGATGGCGGAAAAAGAGCTGGGCATCGAAGTGATCGATGTTCGGGTCAAGGCCATCGACCTTCCGAAGGAAGTGAACCGCAGCGTGTTCGAGCGCATGAGCACCGAGCGTGAGCGCGAGGCTCGCGAGCACCGCGCCAAGGGTAACGAACTGGCAGAAGGGATCCGTGCGGATGCCGACCGTCAGCGTCGCGTACTGTTGGCAGAAGCGTATCGCGAGTCTGAAGAGGCCCGTGGTGATGGTGATGCTCAAGCCGCTTCGATCTACTCCAAGGCGTATGGCCAGGACCAGGAGTTCTACGCGTTCTATCGTAGCCTGCGTGCCTACCGTGAAAGCTTCGCGAACAAAACCGACGTCATGGTGCTGGACCCAAGTAGCGATTTCTTCCGCTACCTGGAAAAGTCCAAGTAACCCGCATGTAGTCTGAGAATCGCTCCGTCGGGCGGCTAAAATGCCGGGCGGGGTGATCCTTTCAGAAAACGGGTGTATGATGCGGCAGCCGGGAAATTCCCGGCTTTTTTGCGTCTGCATGTTTGATTGTGGTTTTGCGCTGCAGGCGCCACAGGTTTTTCGAGGAAAGTGCCCGACGAGGCCGATTGTTGGTCGTTCGTCACGTCGCTCTTGCGCGTGGTTTATGCAGGGGCCGGGTATTTTCTGCTTCACTCAAGGCTCGCCCGATGGGCTGGCCGCCCGGATCATAGGGGAATGGCGTAATGGCAACGGTAGACCGCTGGCTGCTGCCAGATGGCATCGAAGAAGTACTGCCACCAGAAGCTGCACGCATTGAAATCGCGCGCCGCCAGGTGTTGGATCTGTTCCAGAGCTGGGGTTACGAGTTTGTCGTGACCCCGCATATCGAGTACCTGGAATCCCTGCTGACCGGCGCGGGCCAGGACCTGGATCTGCGCACCTTCAAGGTCATCGACCCGCAATCGGGCCGGCAAATGGGCTTTCGTGCCGACATCACGCCGCAAGTGGCGCGCATTGATGCACACACCCTGCGTCGCGAAGGGCCGAGCCGCCTGTGCTATGCCGGCAGCGTGCTGCATGCTCAACCGCGTGCCTTGTCGTCGTCCCGCAGCCCGATCCAGTTGGGCGCCGAGTTGTACGGTGATGCAAGCCCGAGCAGCGACGTGGAAGTCATCAGCCTGATGCTGGCCATGCTGCAACTGGCCGATGTGCCGGATGTGCACATGGACCTCGGGCATGTCGGCATCTATCGCGGCCTGGCCCGTGCGGCCGGTTTGTCGGGTGAAGTGGAACAACAGTTGTTCGATGCCTTGCAACGCAAGGCCATCGACGAAGTAATCGCCCTGACGGCAGGCGTGCCTGCTGACCTCGCCGGCATGCTGCGTGCGCTGGTAGGCCTGTGTGGCGGCCGTGAGGTCCTGACCGCCGCCCGTGATCGCCTGGCGAATGCGCCGGCGGATGTATTGGCGGCCCTGGATGACGTGCTGGCGATTGCCGAGCAGTTGTCGGCGCGCTTCCCGCAGTTGCCGCTGTATTTTGATTTGGGCGAGCTGCGCGGCTACCACTACCACACCGGTGTGGTGTTCGCGGTGTTTGTCCCGGGTGTTGGCCAGGCCATCGCCCAGGGCGGTCGTTACGACGATATCGGCGCCGACTTCGGTCGTGCCCGTCCGGCGACCGGCTTTTCTACCGATTTGAAAACCCTGGTGACCCTGGGGCGTGCTGAGGTCGAACTGCCGTCTGGCGGTATCTGGATGCCCGACAGTACGGACGCAGCACTCTGGCAGCAGGTTTGCCAGTTGCGCAGTGAGGGTCAGCGTGTTGTCCAGGCGTTGCCTGGGCAGCCATTGGCCGCCGCCCGTGAAGCGGACTGCGACCGGCAATTGATTCAGCAGAACGGGCTTTGGCAAGTATCGCCACTGGCTTCTTGAGTTTTCCTGCCGGCCACTGCCGGCACCAAGTTTGCGCGAATGAGGACAAGTGTTATGGGTAAGAATGTCGTAGTCCAGGGCACCCAATGGGGTGATGAGGGCAAAGGCAAGATCGTTGATCTGCTGACCGAACATGCTGCCGCCGTAGTGCGCTACCAAGGTGGCCACAACGCTGGCCACACCCTGGTCATCGATGGCGAAAAAACCGTCTTGCACCTGATCCCGTCGGGCGTCCTGCGCGAAGGCGTGCAGTGCCTGATCGGCAACGGCGTGGTGGTTGCACCTGACGCCCTGCTGCGCGAGATCATCAAGCTGGAAGAGAAAGGCGTGCCAGTGCGCGAGCGCCTGCGCATCAGCCCGTCCTGCCCGCTGATCCTGTCCTTCCACGTTGCGCTGGACCAGGCCCGTGAAAAGGCCCGTGGCGAGCTGAAGATCGGTACGACCGGTCGCGGCATCGGCCCGGCCTACGAAGACAAGGTTGCACGACGTGGCCTGCGTGTGGGCGACCTGCTCAACATGCCGCGCTTTGAAGACAAGCTGCGTGAACTGGTGGATTACCACAACTTCATGCTGGTGGGTTACTACAAAGAACCGGCCATCGAGTTTGAAAAGACCCTGGCTGAGTGCAAGGAATACGCTGAACTGCTCAAGCCGCTGATGCTGGACGTGACTGCCGAGCTGCACGACCTGCGTCGCGCTGGCAAAGACATCATGTTCGAAGGCGCTCAGGGTTCGTTGCTGGACATCGACCACGGCACCTACCCGTACGTGACCAGCTCCAACACCACCGCTGGCGGCGTTGCGACCGGCTCGGGCGTTGGCCCGATGTTCCTGGACTACATCCTCGGCATCACCAAGGCGTACACCACGCGCGTAGGCTCGGGCCCATTCCCGACTGAACTGTTCGACGAAGTCGGGGCGCACCTGGCCAAACAAGGTCACGAGTTCGGCGCGACTACCGGCCGTGCACGTCGTTGTGGCTGGTTTGACGCCGTTATCCTGCGTCGCGCTATCGATGTGAACAGCATCTCGGGCATCTGCCTGACCAAGCTGGACGTACTCGACGGCCTGGAAACCATCAACATCTGCATCGGCTACAAAGATGCGCAAGGCAAGGACGTTGCCCCAACCGACGCTGACAGCTACGTAGGCCTGCAGCCTGTGTACGAAGAAGTGCCGGGCTGGACCGAGTCGACCGTGGGTGCCAAGACCCTGGAAGAGCTGCCGGCCAACGCCCGTGCTTACATCAAGCGTGTCGAAGAGCTGATCGGTGCGCCGATTGACATTATTTCGACGGGCCCGGACCGCAACGAGACCATCGTTTTGCGTCACCCGTTCGCTTAATAAGCTGTTGATGTAAAACACAAAGGGTCCCTTCGGGGGCCCTTTGTCGTTTCTGTTTGCTATACGGCACGACCTTTGCTGTGTTTCTCTCTTTCGTGGTGCTATCAATTTAATGGCACCCCAGGTGGAGGGATTCACGATGTCTGCCGTTCTCTCATTGTTACAAAGCCGGTTGCTGCGGCCGGTGTTCGTTACCCTAGGTATCGCTCTTTTGGTGCAAGTGCTGGTGGCTGTCGCTCTGACTCGGAGCACGGTCACGGCCCTGGAAGCTGAACTGGACAATCGTCTGGGCGTCGACAGTCAAAAACTTTCTGGCGAACTGGCCCAGGCTGGCAAGGAAGTCACTTCCAGCCTGGACAGCCTGTCTTCCAGCACGCGCCAGCGCCTCACGACGGGGCTTTCCACGCGCCTGCAGGACGAGCAGAAGCAACTGCGTGCGACCCTGGAAAAAGACCTGAAGGACTCCGCCAACGATATGGCGCAACTGCTGGCCTCGGTGGCGCCTCGCGCCATGTGGGACAGCGACGTGCCGACTCTGTCGGAGTTTGCTCGACGTGCCCAGCGCAATCCCAATGTGCTGTTCGTGGTATACGACGACGCCACCGGCCAGCACCTGACGCGCTACCTGAACCGGGACAACCCGATTAACGCGGCGTTGCTCGAGAAAGGGCAGGGTGAGCGTGCCCTGGACAAGGTACTGGATGCGGCGAAAAACGATCCGTCGGTGTACTACCTCGAGGCATCCATCAGCCCCAATGGCGTGGAAATCGGCAAGGTCATCATGGGGGTTTCGACCGCCTCAGTGGACGTCGACCTGGCTGCGCTGGACAAGCGCTTTGCCGCGCTGATTGCCAGCAGTGATCAACTGGTGGGCGACAGCCTCAAGGGTGCGGCCGCTGACAGTGCGGCCGCCATGGGCGCGCGTTTACAGTCGGCGCAAGCCACAGCCACCCAGATGACCGCCAATACCACCCAAGCCGTGCAAGAGGCGGCGGGCACACTACGCTGGCGCATCGGCATGGGCCTGGCGGTTGTAGGCTTTGGCGTGTTGCTGCTGATTGCGGTGGTGCTCGGGCGTCGGGTGGTCAATCGCCTGAAGCTGCTGATTGCGGCAATGGATGATCTGGCCGCAGGCGAGGGTGACCTCACCAAGCGTGTACAGATCAACAGCCGGGACGAGATCGGCGACATGGCCTCGGCGGTCAATCGCTTTGTGGATAAGTTACAGCCCATCGTGCGTGAAGCGGGTGATGTGGCCCAGCGTACCGGCGTGGAAATCGGCGCGATGACCTTGCGCAATGCCGGTGCCGATGCAGCCGCCGGCTTGCAGCGTGATGAAGTTGCCGAAAGCCTGCGGGCGCTGTCGCAAATGGCTGATGAGGCCCAGGCGGAAAGCCATGCGATGCAGGCGGCGTTGCAGCAAGTGGTGGATATCCGTCAGGCCACTGATGAGAATTCGCGTACTTCAGCCGAAGTCGGCAGCCTGATCGAGGCGTTGGCGGGGCAGGTGCAAGCTGGCTCCAAGGTGATCGAGCGGCTGGCGCAGCAGAGCGAGCAGATTGAAGTGGTGTTGACGGTGATCCATGGGATTGCCGAGCAAACCAACCTGCTGGCACTCAACGCGGCTATCGAGGCGGCACGGGCCGGTGAGACCGGGCGCGGTTTTGCGGTGGTGGCGGACGAGGTTCGTGCGCTGGCCAGTAAAACCCAAAGCTCTACCGGCGATATCCAGGCACACATCGTGGCCTTGCAGCAAGGTGCCCGTGAGGCGGTAGAAACCATCGGCAAGGCTGGGCGCCAGGCCAGCGAAGGTTTGCTGGTGTTGCGCGACAGCGTGCGCCTGCAGCAGTCGGTGCAGGCCTCGGTGGAGCAGGTGCATGCTGCGATTGGCCTGGCAACGCGTGCGGCGGAGCATCAGGCGCAAGGCGCGCACGCAGTGCGTGGGCGAGTGGAGATCATTCATGCCCAGGCCGAACGTGCGGCGCAGGCGGTGGTAGAGACTACAGCCAGTGGCAAAGTGCTGGATGGGCTGGCTGCGCAGTTGAAGGCGAGCCTGGGGCAGTTCCGCGCTTGATGTTGGCTGTTCCGGCCTCATCGCAGGCAAGCCAGCTCCCACATTCGACCGAGTTCCAACTCTGGAATGCGGTCAAATGTGGGAGCTGGCTTGCCTGCGATGGCGGATTCAGCGGCTCAGATACATCCGGGTCGTAAGCAAATATACCGGCAGCCCCGATACTAGAATCAGTAGTGCCGCATAAGGCGCCGCTGCCGCGAATTCCACATTCGAGGTATGCGCCCACACGGCAGTCGCCAGTGTGTTCAATCCAGTAGGACTAAGCAGCAATGTCGCCGTCAATTCCTTCATCGCATCCAGGAATACCAAGGCAAACGCCGCCCCCAATGCCGGGAAAATAATCGGCAACGTCACCCGGCAAAACGCACTGAACGATGAAGCTCCCAGCGTTCTGGCGGCTTCTTCCAACTGCGGTGCCGCCTTGTTCAGCGCCGTGCGGATCGGCGCCTGGGCCAGCGGCAAAAACAGCAACGCATAAGCGATCAGCAGCAGCGCCGACGTCTGATACAGCGCCGGCAAGTAATGCAAGGCGAAATACACCAGCGTCAGCGCAATCACCAGCCCCGGCAGGGCGTGCAGCAGGTGCGGCAGGCGTTCGGCCCACAGCGCTAGCTGGCCTTTGTAGCGCACCACCAGCAAGCCCACCGGCACGGCAAACAGCAGGCAGAGCGCGGCGCCGCCCAGGGACAGCGCCAGGGAGGACAATAACGCCTCGCTGATCTCGGCGACCGGAAACGCCGCCGAACTGCCTACCGCCAACCAGTAACCGAGCATGCCCAGTGGAATGCCGCTGCCAATGATCGCCAGGAGCAGGCAATACAACTGCCCCAGCGGCGCCCATTTGCCCAGTCGAACCTGCTCGGCATGCCGCGCGGCGCCCTGGCCAGTGCGCACATGCCGGCCCTTGCCGCGCACACGCAGCTCCAGCCAGAGCAATGTCAGGCACATCACCAGCAGCACCGCCGAAAGCATCGCCGCATTGGCGTTGCTGAATTCCAGCTCGAATTGCTGATAGATCGCGGTGGTAAACGTCTGCAAGCCGATGATCGACAGGGCGCCGAACTCCACCAGCATATGCAGGGCAATCAGCAGCGCCCCGGCCAGCAGCGACGGCCACAGCAACGGCAAGGTAATACGAAAGAACACGCCCCAACGATTCAGGCCGAGGGTGCGGGCCGATTCTTCCAGGGACGGATCAAGATTGCGCAGGGTCGCCGCCACGGGCAGGAACACCAGTGGGTATTTGGACAGGGTCATCACCAGGATCGCCCCACCCAACCCTTCGAAGTTGGCGCTTAACGAAACCCAGGTAAAACTGCTGACAAATGCCGGCACTGCAAACGGCAGGCACAGGATCACTCCCCAGATACGCCGCCCTGGCAAGTTGCTGCGTTCCAGCAGCCAGGCAAGCGACAGGCCGATCACGCCACAGGCCACGGTCACGCCGACCATCAGCGCCAAGGTGTTGCGTAGCAACCCGAAGACATATGGCCGCCACAGCAAATGCACCGCCTCGGCCCAGCCCGCTTGCCAGGCCTTGAGGCCCACATATGCCAGCGGCAACACGCTCAAGCCGACCAGCAGTAAAACCGGCAGCAGCAACCAGATCGAAGGGCGTTTACGTCTCGGCGTAAAACCCCCGCGCAAGGCGGGGGCGGGGAGCGATGGGTTCATCAGTTCAAGCCAACGTCACGTTCCAGGTCCAGCGCTTCTTCGGCATTGCCCAGGTCAGCCGGCGTGACTTTCGGCGGTTGCAGCTCGCTGAAAGGCTTGAGGCCGCGGTTGGATTCCATGCCCTTGCGCAGCGGGTATTCAGCGGAGGTGTTGGTGATCACCCGCTGGCCTTCTTCGCTGGCCATGAAGGCCAACAGTTGCTGGGCTTCTTTTGGATGTTTGCTGGATTTCAGCGCAGCGGCGGCAGACACGGTGATCAGGCCACCAGCGTCACCGTTGGTGAAGTAATGCAGTTGCGAATCCAGGTTGGTTTTTTCTTTCTTCAGGGCGAACCAGTAGTAGTTGTTCACCAGAACGGCGGCGACCTCGCCGTTTTCCACGGCTTTGAGCGCAACCATGTTGTTGCTGTAGACCTTGCCGAACGCACGCAGGCCGGTCAGCCACTCTTCAGCCGCTTCACGACCGTGCAGCTTGATGATCGCTACGGCCTGTTCCTGGAACGCGCCGCTGGTGGGTACGAAACCGACCTTGCCTTGCCATTCGGGGCCGGCGAAATCCAGTACTGACTTGGGCAAGTCTTTCTCGGCGATCAGTTTGGGGTTGAACGCCACGACGCGGGTGCGTGCGGTCACGCCCATCCAGGCGCCATTGGCGGCCACGTATTCCTTGGGCAGAACGTCGAGGGTGCTGGCATCGATGGTCGCCAGCAGGCCCTGTTCGCCGAGTTTATTCAGCGGCGGCGACTCTTCGGTGTAGATGACATCGGCAGGGGAGCGGTCGCCTTCTTCGACGACCTGGCTGGCCAACTGGTTGCTGCTGCCCTTGCGCACGTTGACGTGGATGCCGGTCTTGGCTTCGAAGGCCTTGGCAAGTTCATCGCCGACCTCCTTGTGCTGGCCGTTGTACAAGGTCAATGCAACCTTGTCGGCCGAATAGGCGGCGGGCGAGAGCAGGGTCAGGCCGAGCAGAGTGATGGTCATGCCACGCAGAAGGGATGTCTTGAGACGGGTATCGCGGATCATCATTCGCAGGGTTCCTCACTTGAAATGCAACAAATCGTGTGAAGGATAAACGATAAAGTTTCTCAGGTGCGGCTGGGCTGACCGATCAGGTAGATTTTTAGAAGGGTCAGAAACGCAAAAACCCGCTTTCGCGGGTTTTTGTGAGACTCAAGGTTTAAACCTCAAGTTTTGAATTGGTGCCCAGAAGAAGACTCGAACTTCCACGACCTTGCGGTCACCAGCACCTGAAGCTGGCGTGTCTACCAATTTCACCATCTGGGCAGCATCGTCAACGTTGCCGTCGTCGATGGCGCGCACTATACGGACCACTTTTTACGCTGTAAAGCCCCGTTATCAAAAAAGCCTGGAAAATTTCGCAGGCGGTCGCGCAAGGTGCATTCTGAAGGCTACAAAGTGCTTTTACGGGCTTGTTGACACCTGAAATTTCCCGTTTCAATACGCGTATGCCAAACTAACCCGCATATAGACAAGGTGAAAACTCTCTAATGGCCGATTGGCAGTCCCTCGATCCCGAGGCCGCTCGTGAAGCGGAAAAATATGAAAACCCTATTCCTAGCCGCGAACTGATCCTGGCGCATCTCGCCGATCGGGGTTCGCCTGCTAGCCGCGAGCAGTTGGTTGAAGAATTCGGTCTGACCACCGAAGACCAACTCGAAGCCCTGCGTCGCCGCCTGCGCGCCATGGAGCGCGATGCCCAGTTGATCTACACCCGCCGTGGCACCTACGCGCCGGTGGACAAACTTGACCTGATCCTCGGTCGCATTGCCGGCCACCGTGACGGTTTTGGCTTCCTGATCCCGGATGATGGCAGCGACGACCTGTTCATGAGCCCGGCGCAGATGCGCCTGGTGTTCGATGGCGACCGTGCCCTGGCGCGCGTTTCCGGCCTCGACCGTCGCGGTCGCCGCGAAGGTGTGATCGTCGAAGTGGTGTCCCGCGCTCACGAGTCCATCGTTGGTCGTTACTTCGAAGAAGGCGGCATCGGTTTCGTTGTTCCGGATAACCCGAAGGTCCAGCAGGAAGTGCTGATCACCCCGGGCCGCAATGGCGCCGCCAAAGTGGGCCAGTTCGTCGAGGTGAAAATCACCCACTGGCCAACGGCGCGCTTCCAGCCACAGGGCGATATCGTTGAAGTGGTCGGCAACTACATGGCGCCGGGCATGGAAATCGATGTGGCGCTGCGCACCTACGATATCCCTCACGTCTGGCCTGAGGCTGTGCTGAAAGAAGCCGCCAAGCTCAAGCCGGAAGTGGAAGAGAAAGACAAAGAGAAACGCATCGACCTGCGTCATCTGCCGTTCGTCACCATTGACGGCGAAGATGCCCGCGACTTCGACGATGCGGTTTACTGCGAAGCCAAGCCCGGCAAGCTGCGCCTGTTCTCCGGCGGTTGGAAGTTGTTCGTCGCGATTGCCGACGTTTCCAGCTACGTGAAGATCGGTTCGGCCCTGGACAACGAAGCCCAGGTGCGCGGCAACTCGGTGTACTTCCCTGAGCGCGTGATCCCGATGCTGCCTGAGCAGCTGTCCAACGGCCTGTGCTCCCTGAACCCCAAAGTCGACCGTTTGGCCATGGTGTGCGAGATGACTATCTCGAAAACCGGCGAAATGACCGACTACCAGTTCTACGAAGCGGTGATCCACTCCCAGGCGCGCCTGACCTACAACAAGGTCAGCACCATCCTGGAACAGCCGAAAACCAGCGAAGCCAAAACCCTGCGCGGTGAGTACGGCCATGTCGTGCCGCACCTCAAGCAGCTTTATGCGCTGTACAAGGTGCTGTTGGGCGCTCGTCACGTACGTGGCGCAATCGACTTTGAAACCCAGGAAACCCGGATTGTCTTCGGTTCCGAACGCAAGATCGCCGCGATCACCCCGACCACGCGTAACGACGCTCACAAGCTGATCGAGGAATGCATGCTGGCGGCCAACGTGGCCACCGCAGAATTCCTGAAGAAGCACGAGATTCCTGCGTTGTACCGGGTGCACGACGGCCCGCCGCCGGAGCGTCTGGAAAAACTGCGCGCGTTCCTCGGTGAGCTCGGCCTGTCCCTGCACAAAGGCAAGGACGGCCCGACGCCGAAGGACTACCAGGCTTTGCTTGCCAGCATCAAGGACCGTCCGGATTACCACGTGATCCAGACCGTCATGCTGCGTTCCCTGAGCCAGGCGGTGTACAGCGCGGATAACCAGGGCCACTTCGGCCTGAATTACGAGGCGTACACCCACTTCACCTCGCCGATTCGCCGTTACCCGGACTTGCTCACGCACCGGGCGATCCGCAGCGTGATCCATTCCAAGCAGAACACCCCGCACGTCAAGCGCGCCGGTGCCATGACCATTCCAAAAGCACGGATCTATCCGTACGACGAAGCGGCCCTGGAACAGCTGGGTGAGCAGTGCTCCATGAGCGAGCGCCGTGCCGACGAAGCGACCCGCGACGTAGTGAACTGGCTCAAGTGCGAGTTCATGAAAGACCGCGTGGGCGAGTCGTTCCCGGGCGTGATCACCGCCGTGACCGGCTTTGGCCTGTTCGTCGAGCTGACCGATATCTACGTCGAGGGCCTGGTGCACGTCACCGCCTTGCCGGGTGACTACTACCACTTCGACCCTGTGCATCACCGCCTGGCGGGCGAGCGCACTGGTCGCAGCTTCCGTTTGGGCGATACCGTGGAAGTGCAGGTCATGCGCGTCGACCTCGACGAGCGCAAGATCGACTTCGGCATGCCAGACAAGCCTGTTGAGCCGACGGGCCGTAAAAAACGTGGCAGCGAAACCGCAGCCCCGGCCGCCAAGGGCAAAGGGGCTCCTGCGAAAGCAGCGGCCGCCGAGCCTGCATCAGCCAAGCCTGCTCGTCGTTCGTCTGCCAAGGACAAGGCCCCTGAAGCCTACCGCCCTAGCGACGCCGCGGCGAAAAACGCCGAGCTGCGCAAGAGCCGCGAGTTGAAGCAGCAGTTGCTCAATGAAGCCAAAAGCGGTGGTAAAGCGGCGTCTGGGGGAAAGTCCCGCGAGGCGGAAAAACCGTCGAGCAAGCCGAGTAAACACCGTAAAGGCCCGCCAAAAGCGGGTTCTGCCCCCGCGAAAAGCGGCGGGTCGCGCAAACCTAAGGCCAAGTCATGAGTCTGGAAAAAATCTACGGCGTGCACGCCGTAGAAGCATTGCTGCGTCACCACCCGAAACGCGTCAAGCAGGTGTGGTTGGCAGAGGGCCGCAGCGAGCCGCGCGTTCAAGCGCTGGTCGAGCTGGCCAACCAAAATAAAGTCGCTATCGGCCAGGCCGAGCGTCGCGAAATGGACGTGTGGGTCGAAGGCGTTCACCAGGGCGTAGTCGCGGACGTAAGCCCGAGCCAGGTCTGGGGCGAGGCAATGCTCGACGAGCTGCTCGATCGCACCGAAGGCGCACCGCTGTTGCTGGTGCTCGACGGCGTGACCGACCCGCACAACCTGGGCGCTTGCCTGCGTTCGGCGGATGCTGCCGGCGCGCTGGCGGTGATCGTGCCTAAAGACAAGTCGGCAACCTTGACGCCGGTGGTGCGTAAAGTTGCCTGCGGTGCGGCGGAAGTGATTCCGCTGGTGGCCGTGACCAACCTGGCGCGCACCCTGGAGAAACTCCAGCAGCGCGGCCTGTGGGTCGTGGGCACGGCGGGGGAGGCGGAGGTCAGCATTTATGACCAAGACCTTACCGGCCCGACCATCCTGATCATGGGGGCCGAAGGCAAGGGCATGCGCCGCCTGACCCGTGAGCATTGCGACTACCTGGTGCACTTGCCGATGGCCGGTAGCGTCAGCAGCCTCAACGTGTCAGTCGCAACGGGCGTCTGCCTGTTCGAAGCCCGGCGCCAGCGTGGCGTCAAGGCCAAAGCCAAGAAATAAGGCTTGAGTGCGACGCAAGACCCTGTGGGAGCCGGGCTTGTGTGGGAGCTGGCTTGCCTGCGATAGCATCACCTCGGTTTAACTGAAAAATCGAGGCGCCTGCATCGCGGGCAAGCCCGACTCCCACACAAGCCCCCCTCCCACATTTGTTTTTGTGGTGTAGGGGAGGTTGTTCAAATAATCACCAATCACCTTGCGCCCTTTCTCCCCCTTCTCTACAATTGCGCCCCTTGCCTACCTGGCAGGCACGCATGTGCCTCCCCTGCGGCAAGATCCATAAGTGTCATTCACTCCTTGTCTGACCGTTTTTGAGCGGCAGGCTACAACCCGTAAGGAGCATTCATGCGTCATTACGAAATCATCTTTTTGGTCCACCCGGATCAAAGCGAGCAAGTCGGCGGCATGGTAGAGCGTTACACCAAGCTGATCGAAGAAGACGGCGGCAAAATCCACCGTCTGGAAGATTGGGGCCGTCGTCAACTGGCCTACGCAATCAACAATGTTCACAAGGCTCACTACGTGATGCTGAACGTTGAGTGCACTGGCAAGGCCCTGGCCGAGCTGGAAGACAACTTCCGCTACAACGATGCAGTGATCCGTAACCTGGTCATCCGTCGCGAAGAAGCCGTTACCGGCCAATCCGAGATGCTCAAGGCTGAAGAAAACCGCAGTGAGCGCCGTGAGCGTCGCGACCGTCCTGAGCACGAAGGCGCTGAAAGCGCTGACAGTGATGACAGCGACAACAGCGATAACGCTGACGAGTAATCCACGGACCTTTTAAGGAGCCTATCAAATGGCACGTTTCTTCCGTCGTCGTAAATTCTGCCGCTTCACCGCTGAAGACGTGAAGGAGATCGATTACAAAGATCTCAACACTCTGAAAGCCTACGTATCCGAGACCGGCAAAATTGTTCCAAGCCGCATCACCGGTACCAAAGCTCGTTATCAGCGTCAGCTGGCCACCGCTATCAAGCGCGCCCGCTTCCTGGCCCTGCTGGCCTACACCGACAGCCACGGCCGCTGAGACCGGGCAGTCGACAAGTAGTAAGGGATTGAATGCATGCGCGCCTTAGCTGAGTTCATCATGCGCGGTCGTGTGCAGGCCACTCTGGTAGTGGCTGGATGTGCAGCGTTGCCGTTGTTGTATTGGTTGGGTGCTGCTGCAGGTTGCCTTGTGCTCCTGCGGCGCGGTTTGAAGGACGCCCTTGGCGTTCTTGCCCTGGGAATGCTGCCGGCCTTGGTCTGGTGGTTGAAATTCGATGATCCACGGGTACTTCTGGTACTGCTCGGTTCATCGACCCTTGCGTTGGTTTTACGCGCAAGTGAGTCCTGGGTCCGTACGCTGCTGGTCAGCGTGGCATTGGGGTTGGTGTATTCACTGGCGCTTGGCGCGGCTTTCCGCCCGCAAATCGAGGCGCTGGCGCAGGAGATCATAAAGATCCTGCCGCTGGCTCTCGGGGATCTCTACCAGCAGTTATCGGTAGAGGAGCGAGCGCGCTTCGCGTCAGTGGTTGCACCGATGCTTACCGGCCTGATAGCGGCCTTGTTGCAGATCGTCAGCGTGCTAAGTCTGATTCTTGGGCGTTACTGGCAGGCGTTGTTGTATAACCCGGGTGGTTTTGGTCGCGAGTTTCGCAGTATCAGAATCCCCGCTGGACCGGCGATGTTGCTGCTGGCGTTCATGGTAGTCGGGCCGACTTTTGGCCTGGCGCTGTTGGTGCCGTTGTGCAGCGTACCGCTGGTATTCGCCGGGCTGTCCCTGATTCATGGGCTGGTGGCGCAAAAGCGACTGGGCAGATTCTGGCTGGTGGGGTTGTACGTGACGCTGTTGCTGTTCATGCAGCTGATCTATCCGTTACTCGTGGTCTTGGCCATTGTCGACGGCCTGATTGATTTTCGCGGTCGTCTGGCGCCGAAAGACGCCGATAACGCGAACGGTGAAGGTTAAAAGTTAGAGGATTTTCACATGCAACTGATCCTTCTGGAAAAAGTCGCCAACCTGGGCAACCTGGGCGACAAAGTGAACGTTAAGGCCGGCTACGGTCGTAACTACCTGCTGCCATACGGCAAAGCCACCGCTGCAACCGCTGCCAACCTGGCTGCGTTTGAAGAGCGTCGTGCCGAGCTTGAAAAAGCAGCAGCAGACAAAAAAGCTTCGGCCGAAACTCGCGCTGCCCAACTGGCTGAGCTGGAAGTGACTATCACTGCCACCGCCGGTGACGAAGGCAAGCTGTTCGGTTCGATCGGCACCCACGACATCGCTGATGCACTGACCGCCTCCGGCGTTGAAGTGCAGAAGAGCGAAGTTCGTCTGCCGAACGGCACCATCCGCAACGTTGGCGAATTCGATGTAGCCGTGCACCTGCACGCTGAAGTCGAAGCAACCGTACGCGTTGTTGTGGTAGCAGCTTAAGCAGCACCTAACTGACTGGCACCTCGCGTGCCAGGCGGTTAACATCGGGCACGATCCTGTTTACAGGTCGTGCCTTTTGTTTTTCTGTAGCTCCTGATTTTCCAACTATTCCAAGTGGCCATGAACGATATCTCCGCTCCTGAGCAATATGATCTGCAAACCGCTGCCCTGAAGGTGCCGCCGCATTCCATCGAGGCCGAACAGGCCGTGCTCGGTGGTTTGATGCTGGACAACAACGCCTGGGAGCGTGTGCTGGATCAAGTCTCGGACGGCGATTTCTACCGTCATGACCACCGCCTGATCTTCCGCGCCATTGCCAAGCTTGCCGACCAGAACTCGCCGATCGACGTGGTGACCCTGGCCGAGCAATTGGACAAGGAAGGCCAGACGTCCCAAGTGGGCGGCCTGGGTTACCTGGGCGAACTGGCGAAAAACACCCCGTCGGTTGCCAACATCAAGGCCTATGCGCAGATCGTCCGTGCGCGGGCCACGTTGCGCCAGCTGATCGGCATTGCCACCGAGATCGCTGACAGCGCCTTCAACCCCGAAGGCCGCACCGCTGAAGAGATTCTCGACGAAGCCGAACGGCAGATCTTCCAGATCGCCGAGGCCCGGCCTAAAACCGGCGGCCCGGTGAGCGTCAACGACCTGCTGACCAAGGCCATCGACCGTATCGATACCCTGTTCAACACCGACAACGCGATCACTGGCCTGTCCACCGGCTACACCGACCTCGACGGCATGACCAGCGGCCTGCAGCCCTCTGACCTGATCATCGTCGCCGGCCGTCCGTCCATGGGTAAAACCACGTTCGCCATGAACCTGGTGGAAAACGCCGTGTTGCGCAGCGACAAGGCCGTACTGGTTTACTCCCTGGAGATGCCAGGTGAATCGCTGATCATGCGTATGTTGTCGTCCCTGGGCCGCATCGACCAGACCAAAGTGCGTGCCGGTCGCCTGGAAGACGACGATTGGCCGCGCCTGACCTCGGCGGTCAACCTGCTCAACGACCGCAAGCTGTTTATCGATGACACTGCGGGCATCAGCCCCTCGGAAATGCGCGCGCGTACCCGGCGCCTGGTGCGTGAGCACGGCGACATCGCCCTGATCATGATCGACTACCTGCAGCTGATGCAGATCCCGGGTTCCAGCGGTGACAGCCGGACCAACGAGATTTCCGAAATTTCCCGCTCGTTGAAAGCCCTGGCCAAGGAATTCAACTGCCCGGTGGTTGCCCTGTCGCAGCTCAACCGGTCCCTGGAGCAACGCCCGAACAAGCGCCCGATCAACTCCGACTTGCGCGAATCCGGAGCGATCGAGCAGGATGCTGACGTGATCATGTTCGTATACCGGGACGAGGTGTATCACCCGGAAACCGAGCATAAAGGCATCGCCGAAATCATTATCGGTAAACAGCGTAACGGGCCAATCGGCACCACGCGCCTGGCGTTTATCGGTAAATACACACGTTTCGAAAACCTGGCGCCGGGTAGCTACAACTTCGACGACGAGTAAAAAGCTGTCCTGCCAATTCCGACTGCAAAGGTCGGAATTGGTCAAATTTTGTGCTATATTCCGCGCCCGCGATTTTTCATCTCAACACCGGTCACCGTCATGCAAACAGCCAAGCCGTTATTTGACTATCCCAAGTACTGGGCCGAATGTTTCGGTCCTGCGCCATTCCTGCCGATGAGCAGGGAGGAGATGGATCAGCTTGGCTGGGATTCATGCGACATCATCATTGTCACGGGTGACGCGTACGTCGACCATCCGTCGTTCGGCATGGCAATCATCGGCCGGCTGCTGGAGTCCCAGGGCTTTCGCGTCGGGATCATTGCCCAGCCCAACTGGCAGTCCAAAGACGACTTCATGAAGCTCGGCGAGCCGAACCTGTTCTTCGGCGTCGCGGCCGGCAACATGGACTCGATGATCAACCGCTACACCGCCGACAAGAAAATCCGTTCCGATGACGCCTACACCCCCGGTGGCATGGCAGGCAAACGTCCGGACCGCGCCAGCCTGGTCTACAGCCAGCGCTGCAAGGAAGCCTACAAGAACGTGCCGATCGTACTCGGCGGCATCGAAGCGTCCCTGCGCCGCATCGCCCACTACGACTACTGGCAGGACCGCGTACGTAACTCGATCCTGATCGACGCCTGCGCCGATATCCTGCTGTACGGCAACGCCGAGCGGGCGATTGTCGAAGTCGCCCAGCGCCTGTCGTGGGGCCACAAGATCGAAGACATTACCGACGTGCGCGGCACCGCGTTCATTCGCCGTGACACGCCTGAAGGCTGGTATGAGGTGGACTCCACCCGTATCGACCGTCCGGGCAAGATCGACAAGATCATCAACCCGTACGTGAATACCCAGGACACCCAGGCCTGCGCCATCGAGCAGGAGAAGGGCCCGACGGATGACCCGGAAGAAGCCAAGGTCGTACAGATCCTGGCCAGCCCGCGCATGACCCGCGACAAGACCGTGATTCGTCTGCCGTCCGTGGAAAAAGTCCGTGGTGACTCAGTGCTGTATGCCCACGCCAACCGCGTACTCCACCTGGAAACCAACCCGGGCAACGCCCGTGCCTTGGTGCAGAAGCATGGCGAAGTCGACGTGTGGTTCAACCCGCCGCCGATTCCCATGACCACCGAAGAAATGGACTACGTGTTTGGCATGCCTTACGCCCGTATTCCACACCCGGCGTACGGCAAGGAAAAAATCCCGGCCTACGACATGATTCGCTTCTCGGTGAACATCATGCGTGGCTGCTTCGGCGGCTGCACCTTCTGCTCGATCACCGAGCACGAAGGCCGGATCATCCAGAACCGTTCCGAAGAGTCGATCATTCGCGAAATCGAAGAGATCCGCGACAAGGTGCCAGGCTTCACCGGCGTCATCTCCGACCTCGGCGGCCCAACCGCGAACATGTACCGCATTGCCTGCAAGAGCCCGGAAATCGAGTCCGCGTGCCGCAAGCCGTCCTGCGTGTTCCCGGGTATCTGCCCTAACTTGAACACCGACCACTCGTCGTTGATCCAACTGTATCGTAGCGCCCGTGCGTTGCCGGGTGTGAAGAAGATCCTGATCGCTTCCGGCCTGCGCTACGACCTCGCGGTCGAGTCGCCGGAATACGTTAAGGAACTGGTGACCCACCACGTCGGTGGTTACCTGAAGATCGCCCCGGAACACACCGAGGAAGGTCCGCTCAACCAGATGATGAAACCGGGCATCGGCAGCTATGACAAGTTCAAGCGCATGTTCGAGAAGTACACCAAGGAAGCGGGCAAGGAGCAGTACCTGATTCCTTACTTCATCGCCGCCCACCCGGGCACCACCGATGAAGACATGATGAACCTGGCCCTGTGGCTCAAGGGCAACGGCTTTCGCGCTGACCAGGTGCAGGCGTTCTACCCTTCGCCCATGGCCACCGCCACGGCGATGTACCACTCGGGCAAGAACCCGCTGCGCAAGGTCACCTACAAGAGCGACGCGGTGACCATCGTCAAGAGCGAAGAGCAGCGCCGTTTGCACAAGGCCTTCCTGCGCTATCACGACCCGAAAGGCTGGCCGATGCTGCGCGAAGCATTGACCCGCATGGGCCGTGGCGACCTGATCGGGCCGGGCAAGGAGCAACTGATCCCGTTGCACCAGCCGGCCACCGACAGCTACCAGAGTGCCCGTCGCAAGAACTCGACGCCGGCTGGCAGCCACAAGGTCGCCAAGGAAACCACCACCAAGATCCTCACCCAGCACACCGGCTTGCCGCCGCGTGGCAGTGACGGCAGCAACCCGTGGGACAAGCGTGAGCAAGCCAAGGCCGCGGCCATGGTGCGCAACAAGCAGGCCGCCAAAGAGCGCACCGACGCGGCCAAAGGTAAAGGCAAGAAGCCAGCCCGCAAGCCGGTCGTACCGCGCTGATCGCAGCCTGAATGATCGTTCCCACGCTCTGCGTGGGAACGATCATCAACAGTTGATCGCGTTCGGCAGGTAGAGCGCGCTCTACTGTGGGAGCTGGCTTGCCTGCGATGAGGGCGGTGCGCTCACCATCGTCATTTGGGTAGATTCACCACCCACCCTCACACTCCCGCCACAAATATGTGCAACCCTCGCACCACGACCACAGCCATCGCGCCGTTTTGGTGCTGTACTGCACCGGGTCCCACGATAAAGTGCAATGACCACTGCTCTGGCATAAGTCTTGCGCGCTTTGTTTTCATGCCCTGGCTCGCAGGAGGCCGCCGTGTCGATTCATGTCGCGTTGCACCACGTTACGCATTACCGCTACGACCGCGCGGTCGAACTCGGCCCACAGATTGTTCGTCTGCGTCCGGCGGCCCATAGCCGCACGCGGATTTTGTCCTACGCGCTGAAGGTGCTGCCGCAACAGCACTTCATCAATTGGCAACAGGACCCCCAGGGCAATTACCTGGCACGCCTGGTGTTCCCGGAAAAGACCGACGAGTTGCGCATCGAAGTCGACCTGGTCGCCGAGATGGCGGTATTCAACCCGTTCGACTTTTTCCTTGAGCCTTACGCCGAAAAAATCCCGTTCAGCTACGCCGCCGATGAGCAGCGCGAGCTGGCGCCGTACCTGGAAACGTTGCCGCTCACCCCAAGATTCGCCGCGTATCTGGCGGGTATCGACCGCACACCGCTGCCGGCGGTGGATTTCCTGGTGGGCCTCAATCAACGCCTGGCGGCGGATATCGGCTACCTGATTCGCATGGAGCCGGGCGTACAAACCCCGGAATTCACCCTGGAAAACGCCTCCGGCTCCTGCCGCGACTCGGCGTGGCTGCTGGTGCAACTGCTGCGCAACCTCGGGTTGGCGGCGCGGTTCGTGTCCGGTTATCTGATCCAGCTGACCGCCGACGTCAAAGCCCTCGATGGCCCATCCGGCACCGAAGTGGACTTCACCGACCTGCATGCCTGGTGCGAAGTGTATTTGCCCGGCGCTGGCTGGATCGGCCTCGACGCCACTTCCGGCTTGTTCGCTGGTGAAGGGCATATCCCGTTGGCCTGTAGCCCTGATCCTTCATCGGCAGCGCCAATCAGTGGTCTGGTGGAACCGTGCGAGTGCGAATTTACCCACGAGATGTCCGTAGAGCGAATTTGGGAAGCCCCACGGGTTACCAAGCCCTACACCGAAGAGCAGTGGCTGGCGATTCAGGCCCTGGGCCGGCAAATTGACGGCGACCTGCTCAAGGACGACGTACGCCTGACCATGGGGGGCGAACCGACCTTCGTCTCTATCGACGACCCCGACGGCGCCGAATGGAACACCGCCGCCCTGGGCCCGGACAAACGCCGGCTGTCTGCCGAGTTGTTCCAGCGCATGCGCAAGCACTACGCGCCCAAGGGCCTGGTGCATTTCGGCCAGGGCAAGTGGTACCCCGGCGAGCAACTGCCGCGCTGGTCTCTGAACTGCTACTGGCGCCGCGACGGGGTGCCGATCTGGCACAACAGCGCGCTGATTGCCGATGAGCAGGAGAGCTACGGCGCCGATGGGCTGATGGCCGGGCGTTTTCTGGCGAGTGTCGCCGAACGCCTGAAACTGCCGACGCACTTTGTATTCCCGGCCTACGAAGACAATTTCTATTACCTATGGCGTGAAGGCGCCTTGCCGCAAAACGTCAGCGCCGAAGACCCGCGCCTGGAAGACAAGCTTGAGCGTGATCGCCTGCGCAAAGTCTTCAGCCAGGGCCTGGATAAAGTCATCGGCCAAGTGCTGCCGCTGGCGCGCACGGCGGCCAACGACCGCTGGCAGAGCGGCCGCTGGTATCTGCGCGATAACCATTGCCGCCTGGTGCCGGGTGATTCGCCGCTGGGTTATCGCCTGCCACTGGCCTCGCAGCCCTGGGTGACGGCCGCCGACTACCCATTTGTGCACCCCACCGATCCCAATCAGGATTTGGCCGAGCTGCCGACCACCTCGCAACTGCAAAGCCATGGCGAGGCGGCGGCGAGTACAGACCGGATTCCGAAGATCGACGAATCCGCTGACTGGCTGACCCGCACGGCCCTGTGCGCCGAAGCGCGGGAAGGCCGGCTCTACCTGTTCATGCCGCCGCTGGAGCGGGTCGAGGATTATCTGGAACTGGTGGCGGCCATCGAAGCCACCGCCGAAGAACTGCATTGCCCGGTGCTGCTGGAAGGCTACGAGCCGCCGAGCGACCCGCGCCTGAGCAACTTCCGGGTTACGCCGGACCCGGGCGTAATCGAGGTCAACGTGCAGCCGTCCGCCACCTGGGACGAGTTGGTGGAGCGCACCGAGTTTCTCTATGAGGAGGCTCGGCAAACCCGCCTCACCACTGAAAAGTTCATGATCGACGGACGTCACACCGGCACCGGCGGCGGTAACCACTTTGTGCTCGGTGGTGCCACGCCGAAAGATTCGCCCTTCCTGCGCCGTCCGGATCTGCTGCGCAGTTTGATCAGCTACTGGCATAACCACCCGTCATTGTCCTACCTGTTTTCGGGCTTGTTCATCGGCCCGACTTCCCAGGCGCCGCGGGTCGACGAAGCGCGTAACGATGCGTTGTACGAGCTGGAAATCGCTTTCGCCCAGATGCCCGAAGTGGGCGAAGAATGCCCGCCGTGGCTGGTCGACCGCTTGCTGCGTAACCTGCTGATCGACGTCACGGGCAACACCCACCGCGCCGAATTTTGCATCGACAAGCTCTACTCGCCGGACGGTGCCACCGGCCGCCTGGGCCTGCTGGAACTGCGCGCCTTTGAAATGCCGCCCCATGCGCGCATGAGCCTGACCCAGCAACTGCTGCTGCGGGCGCTGGTGGCGCGCTTCTGGCGTGAACCCTATGCGCCGCCGAAGCTGGCGCGCTGGGGTACGGAGTTGCACGACCGTTTCCTGCTGCCGCATTTTATCGAGCAGGATTTTGCCGACGTGATCGTCGAGCTTAACGCCGCCGGTTACCCGCTGCGGGCCGAATGGTTTGCCGCGCACCTGGAATTCCGCTTTCCCAAGGTCGGCGACTATGCCGTCAGCGGTATCGAACTGGAACTGCGCCAGGCTCTGGAGCCCTGGCATGTGCTGGGCGAAGAGGGTGCGGTGGGCGGCACGGTGCGTTACGTGGATTCGTCGCTTGAGCGCCTGCAGGTCAAGTTGAGCGGCCTGCCGCCCCAGCGCTACCTGCTGACCTGCAACGGCATCCCGGTGCCGCTGCAACCGACCGGGCGAATCGGCGAGTTTGTCGCTGGCGTGCGGTATCGCGCCTGGCAACCGGCCAACTGTTTGCAGCCGACGATTGCGGTGCATGCGCCGCTGGTATTTGATCTTTTGGACACGTGGATGCAGCGCTCGCTGGGTGGTTGCCAGTACCATGTCGCCCATCCGGGCGGGCGCAACTACGACAGCCTGCCGGTGAACGCCAATGAAGCTGAAAGCCGGCGCATGGCGCGGTTTTTCCGCCTGGGCCACAGCCCCGGTAAATTGCCGGTGCCGAGCGTGGTGATCAATGACGAATTGCCGATGACCCTGGATTTGCGGCGCTTTGCAAAAAAGACAGAGGATTGAATCTACATAATCCCGAAAGCGACAAATCTCTAATGTGGGAGCTGGCTTGCCTGCGATAGCATCACCTCGGTACACCAGATACACCGAGGTGCCTGCATCGCGGGCAAGCCCGGCGCCCACATACTGACTTCCCTTGCCCCTGCCGAGCGTTCCATGCCCGACTTGCTCGACCGTTACCCGCTGACCGCGGGCACCTATCACGAACTGCTGGACGACAGCGGCGCGGTTCGCGCCCATTGGCAGCGCCTGCTCGATCACCTGCAACGCAGCACCCCGGCGCAGTTGGCCCAGCGCCAGGCGTTGCTGACCCGGCAGATCCAGGAAAACGGCGTGACCTACAACGTCTACGCCGACCCCAAGGGCGCCGATCGCCCGTGGGAGCTGGACCTGTTGCCCCACGTGCTGGCCGCCGATGAGTGGAAGCAACTCTCGGCCGGAATTGCCCAGCGTGCACGCCTGCTCAATGCGGTACTGGCCGACCTCTACGGCCCGCAACGCTTGATCGCCGAAGGTTTGCTGCCGGCCGAACTGGTGTTTGGCCATAACAATTTCCTGTGGCCCTGCCAGGGCATCCAGCCGCCCGACGGCGCCTACCTGCACCTGTACGCCGTGGACCTGGCGCGCACGCCCGACGGCCGCTGGTGGGTCACCGCAGACCGTACCCAGGCTCCTTCCGGCGCCGGTTATGCCCTGGAAAATCGCACCATCGTGTCCCGCGCATTCCCGGACCTGTACCGTGACTTGCAGGTGCAGCACCTCACCGGGTTCTTCCGCACCTTGCAGGAAACCCTGGCCCGCCAGGCACCGAGCGACGACCAGTCACCGCTGATCGTGCTGCTGACCCCGGGCCGTTTCAACGAAAGTTATTTCGAGCATCTGTACCTTGCCCGCCAACTCGGCTACCCGCTGGTGGAAGGCGGCGACCTGACCGTGCGCGACGCCACCGTCTACCTGAAAACCCTCAGCGGCCTGCGCCGGGTGCACGCGATCATGCGTCGCCTGGACGACGACTTCTGCGACCCGCTGGAGCTGCGCACCGACTCGGCCCTCGGCGTGCCCGGCCTGCTGGATGCCGTGCGCCAGGGCAATGTGCTGGTGGCCAACGCGCTGGGCAGTGGTGTGCTGGAGTCGCCCGGCCTGCTGGGCTTTTTGCCGAAGATCAATCAGTTCCTGTTTGGCGAAGACCTGATCCTGCCGTCCATCGCCACCTGGTGGTGCGGTGAGCCGCCGGTGCTGGCCGAAGCCCTGGAAAAGCTCCCGGAGCTGCTGATCAAACCAGCTTTCCCGTCGCAAAGCTTTACCCCGGTGTTTGGCCGCGACCTGAATGAGGATCAACGCCAGGCCCTGGCCGAGCGCATGCAGGCGCGACCTTACGCCTACGTCGCCCAGGAACTGGCGCAGTTGTCCCAGGCGCCGGTCTGGCACACAGTCGATGATCACCTGCAACACCGTGCCATCGGCATGCGCGTGTACGCCGTCGCCAGCGCCGACGGTTATCGGGTACTGCCCGGCGGCCTGACCCGCGTGGCCGCCGAGGCCGATGCCGAAGTGGTGTCGATGCAGCGCGGCGGTGCGAGCAAAGACACCTGGGTGCTGGGCGAGCGCGCCCACGGCACCGAACATTGGCGCGCCCAGCGGGCGATTGGCGCCCACGACCTGGTGCGACGTGATCCGTACCTGCCCTCGCGGGTGGTGGAAAACCTGTTCTGGTTTGGCCGCTATTGCGAGCGCTGTGATGACAATGCGCGCTGGCTGCGGATCGTCCTCGCCCGCTATGTCGATGGAGACGACCCGCTGGCGCTGCAGGCGGCGGTCGAGCTGGGCGAGAACCTGCGACTGTTGCCCGAAGAGGGCGAACTGCCTGAGCGGCTCCAGGCAGCGTTGCTCGGTGATGACTGGCCATCGAGCCTGCGCGCCAACTTGCAGCGCTTGCAGTGGGCGGCGTCCCAGGTGCGCGGCAAGCTGTCCCGGGAAAACTGGCAAGCGCTGGTGGAGTTGCAGCGCGAAGCCATGGAGCTGGAAAGCGAAGAGCCGGATTTTGGCGAACTGCTCGACTTCCTCAACCGCCTGGTGATGTCCCTGGCCGCGCTGTCGGGCTTTGCCCTCGACGACATGACCCGCGACGAAGGCTGGCGCTTCCTGATGATGGGCCGGCGCATCGAGCGTCTGCAGTTTCTCAGCAGCAGCCTCGCGGCCTTCCTGCGCGGCGTTGCAGTGTTTGATCAGGCCGGGCTGGAGTGGTTGCTGGAGTTGGGCAACAGCAGCATCACCTACCGCTCGCGTTACCTTGCGGTGCCGCAATTGATCCCGGTGCTGGACCTGTTGCTGCTGGACGAGCAGAACCCCCATGCGGTGCTGTTCCAGCTCAAACTGGTGAGCCGCACCCTGCGTCGCCTTAATGATGATTTCGGCGTGCCCCGCGAAACCGGGCTCGCGCCGTTGGTGGAGCGCCTGGCGCGGTTTGACCTGGGCTGCCTGGAAAACCCGCTGTTCGGCGAGGCCAGCGTGCGTGCCGCGCTGGACGGCCTGGCGGACCTTTTGCAAGCGGTGGCCGATGAAAGCGGGCAAGTCTCCGACCGCCTGGCCTTGCGCCATTTTGCCCATGTGGATGATGTCAGCCAGCAAACGGTGTCTGTGTGATGAGTGCCCGCTACCAGATTTTCCACGATACCCATTACCACTACGACAGCCCGGTGTCCCTGGCGCAGCAACTGGCGCATTTGTGGCCGCGGCCTTGCGCCTGGCAGCGCTGCAGCTCGCAGCAACTGGAAATCAGCCCCGAACCGACCTCGCGCCGGGATGAGCTGGACGTGTTTGGCAACCCGATCACCCGGCTGGCATTCGAGCGGCCCCACGATGAGCTGTTGGTGAACGCCGGGCTGACGGTGGAAGTGCTGGCGCGCCCGGTGCTGGATTTCAGCCTGTCGCCGGCCTGGGACCAGATCCGTAACGGCCTGACCTACAGCAGCCAACCTCTTTCGGCTGAGGTGATCGAAGCGTGCCGCTATCGGTTCGAATCGCCCTACGTGCATTTGAAGAAAAGCTTCGTCGAGTTCTCCGAGGACTGTTTCCCGGCAGGTCGCCCGTTGTTGTTGGGTGTGCAGGCGTTGATGGAGAAAATCTTCAGCGAATTCACCTTCGATGCCGAAGCCACCCAGGTCGCCACGCCGCTGGTGGAAGTGCTGGAGCGCCGTCGCGGCGTGTGCCAGGACTTCGCCCACCTGATGCTCGCGTGCCTGCGCTCCCGGGGCCTGGCGGCGCGGTATATCAGTGGTTACCTGTTGACTCAGCCACCGCCCGGCCAGCCACGATTGATCGGCGCAGATGCGTCCCACGCGTGGGTGTCGGTATTTTGCCCGGTGTCGGGGTGGGTGGATTTTGACCCGACCAACAATGTGCAGCCGGCACTGGAACACATCACCCTGGCCTGGGGCCGGGATTTTTCCGATGTCTCGCCGTTGCGGGGGGTGATTCTGGGAGGAGGGAGCCATGACCCGGAAGTGCGGGTGACGGTAATGCCGCTGGAATGACAGAACCACCGTAGGAGCCGGCTTGCCGGCGATGGCGACCTTGAGATCTCTGATGATCATCCGGCCCGATCGCCGGCAAGCCGGCTCCTACATAAATCCAGTGGTTCTCAGGCGTCGGGCGCCTGATCTTTCGGTGCTTCGGTTTCGTCTGTAGCCACAGTACCTTCAGCATCCGGGTCCAGTGCACCGGCTTCTTCGTCGGCTGCAGTTTTCTTGCGCTGCAGCTTTTCCTCTTTCTTCTGCTCTTTGGCCAAGTCTCTCTGACGTTTGGCGAAGGAGTAATTAGGTTTTGCCATGGGCGATCCTCTGGGGTCGAAGGTGAGGTTGAGCGGCGCGTATTCTGCCTTTAATCGCGTCCCAAGGGTTAATCGGGTTTTTGGTCCACCCATTTGGGCAGGACCAGCGGTTGCCAGGCATCCAGTACGTCAAGCAGCTCAGCCGGCGATTCGCTCATTTGCAGCATGGCACGATGCGGTGCGCGGACGAAACCTTCGCCGACGATATGATCAAGAAAATCGGTCAATTTGCGGTAAAAACTGTTCACTTCAAGCAAGCCCAGCGGTTTGCCGTGGTAGCCAAGCTGGCCCCAGGTCCAGACTTCGAACAGTTCTTCCAGGGTGCCCAGGCCGCCCGGCAACGCAATGAACGCGTCACTCAACTCGGCCATGCGCGCTTTGCGGGCGTGCATACCGTCGACCACTTCCAGGCGGGTGAGGCCCTTGTGGCCGATTTCCAGGACTTTGAGGCTTTCGGGAATAATCCCGATTACCTCGCCACCGGCTTGCAGCGCTGCATCGGCGACGATCCCCATCAGGCCCACGGCACCGCCGCCGTACACCAAGGTGAGCTTGCGCTCGGCCAACGCGCGCCCAAGGGCGACGGCGGCTTCGCGGTAGGCCGGGTCGGCGCCGCTGCTGGCACCGCAAAACACACAGACAGACTTCAAGGACATACCGGACTCCACTCAGTTGTGGCTAAAGAGTAAAGGCTGGGCTGCGTCTCTCAAAGGATTAAACCTCGCGTCGAGGTGTTTCATACGTGCCGCTGGCACCACAGGCATAGGCGGCAAGCAGGCTGCGAAACAGGCTATTGAGGTGCATGGTCAGGACTGCGCAAGGGTGATGAGCCGATCATAGGCCGGCATTCATACTTTGGCCGGTAGATTGTGTCGATGAGTCTGATAGCCTAAAGTTGTATACAATCTGTTGATACAGATCATATGAAACCCTGCCTGGTTCAGGCACCCTTGTCGCAATATGCGTTTTTTAAACCCTGCCCTGGAGATTCACATGTTTGCCAAACTCGTTGCTGTTTCCCTGCTGACTCTGGCTAGCGGCCAGTTGCTTGCTGCAGAGTGCAAGGTCACTGTCGACTCCACTGACCAGATGTCCTTCAACACCAAGGCCGTCGAAATCGACAAGAGCTGCAAGACGTTCACCGTTGAGTTGACCCACTCCGGCAGCTTGCCGAAGAACGTCATGGGCCATAACTGGGTGCTGAGTTCCGCCGCCGACATGCCTGGCATCGCCAGCGACGGCATGGCTGCCGGCATCGACAAGAACTACCTGAAAGACGGTGACACCCGCATCATCGCCCACACCAAGATCATTGGTGCCGGCGAAAAAGACTCCGTGACCTTCGATGTGTCGAAGCTGGCGGCAGGCACTGACTACGCGTTTTTCTGCTCGTTCCCAGGCCACATCTCGATGATGAAAGGCACTGTGACCCTGAAGTAATCACCCTTGTAGGAGCGAGCTTGCTCGCGAAAACCTCAAGGGCACCGCGCTCATCCAGGATGGGCGCGTTTTCGTTGACGATCTTCGCGAGCAAGCTCGCTCCTACAGTGCTCAGGGTGCAAACGGCATTACCCGCTTGTGCTCGGTCTTGCGATAGGTCTCGCAAATGATCCGGAACGCTTCCTCGCGAACCGGTTCGCCGTGCAGGAACGCATCGATCTCGGCATAGGTCACGCCGTGGGAGGCTTCGTCCGGCTTGCCCGGCGACAGGTCTTCGAGGTCGGCAGTCGGGATTTTCTCCACCAACGATTCCGGTGCACCAAAGTGCCGGGCAATCGCGCGCACCTGGTTTTTTACCAGCCCGCTCAGCGGTGCCAGGTCGCAGGCGCCGTCACCGAACTTGGTGAAAAAGCCCATCACCGCTTCCGCCGCATGGTCGGTACCAATCACCAAACCACTGGCCGCGCCGGCGATGGTGTACTGCGCCACCATGCGCATGCGCGCCTTGGTGTTGCCCAGCACGAAGTCCCGGGAGACCGCCGCCTTGCCTTCAAACGCCGCCACTTCATTGGCCAGGGATTTGACCGCCGGGCCGATGTTCACCGTGTGGCGTTCATCGGGTTCGATAAAGTCCACGGACGCCTGGGCGTCGTGTTCGTCGAACTGGGTTTCGTAGGGCAGGCGCACCGCGATAAAGCGGTAGGCCTCGTCACCCTTGGCGGCCCGCAACTCTTCCATGGCGCGTTGGGCCAAAAGCCCGGCGGTCAGGGAGTCGACGCCGCCGCTGATGCCCAGCACCAACGTCTTGAGGCCTGAATTGAGCAGGCAATCCTGGATAAAGGTAACGCGCCGGGCGACCTCCGCCTCCAGGGCGGCCTGGTCCTTGAACGGCGGCTGGACCTTGAGCTGTTCAGCAATCTCGCGCTGTACGGCTTGCATGATTCACTCCTTGCTGGGTAGGGCAGGTACTTTGAAAACGTGGCGCAAATAGGCGACAAAGTTCGGATCGGTGCAGTGGGTCTTGCCCGCTTCATCGGAAATCTTCGCGACGGGCTGGCCATTGCAGGCGGTCATTTTAAGCACGATGCTCATCGGTTCCACACCTGGAATATCACAGGTCAGGTTGGTGCCGATGCCGAAGCTCACATTGATCCGACCACGCAGCGCGCGGAAAATCTCCAACGCCTTGGGCAGCGACAGGCTGTCGGAGAACACCAGGGTCTTGCTCATCGGCTCGATCCCCAGCTTGTGGTAGTGGGCGATGGCCTTTTCGGCCCACTGCACCGGGTCACCGGAGTCGTGGCGCAGGCCGTCGAACAGCTTGGCGAAGTACAGGTCGAAATCGCCGAGGAACGCATCGGTAGTGATGCAGTCGGTCAGGGCGATGCCCAGCAGGCCACGGTATTCACGCACCCAGCAGTCGAGGGCGGCGATCTGGCTGTCGATCAAGCGCGGGCCGAGTTGCTGGTGCGCCATGATCCACTCGTGGGCCATGGTGCCCAGTGGCTTCATGTCCAGCTCGCGGGCCAGGTGCACGTTGCTGGTGCCGACAAAACGCCCGGGGAAGTCATGCTTGAGCACGTTCACCACTTCTTCCTGCACGCGGTAGGAGAAGCGTCGGCGCGTGCCGAAATCGGCCACCTGCAGTTCGGACAATTCTTCGACGCTGGCATTCGCGGTCAACCAGTCGAACTTGCGGTACAGCTGCTCGCGGGCCTGTTCGAGGATGACGCTTTGGTAGCGATAGCGGTTACGCACTTCGCTGACGATGGCCAGCATCGGCACTTCAAACAGGATCACATGCAGCCACGGCCCGCGCAGGCGGATAAACAGCTCACCGTTTTCGATACCGGTGTGCACATAGCGCAGGTTGAAGCGGAACAGCCCGAGGAAGCGCAGAAAGTCCGGCTTCATGAAGCTGATGCGTTCCAGGAAGCCCAGTTGGTCGGGGCTCAGGCTCAACTCGGCCAGGCGCTCGATCTGGTAGCGGATTTCCGCCAGGTACGGGCGCAGGTCTTCACTGTTACGGCAGCGAAACTCCCATTCAACTTCCACGTTCGGGTAGTTGTGCAGCACCGCCTGCATCATGGTCAGCTTGTAGAAGTCGGTGTCGAGCAGGTTCTGCACGATGCGATCGGCAAACACACTCTCGCTCATAACGGGAATCTCCAGACGGGTCGGCGATGGGCGCCAACCTTTACGCACAATTGATAAGGAATGGCGCTAGTGGCGCATAGACCTGTGCTGTTTTGCCAGCAGTTTTTTCGGTGGGACCACTGACGCCATCGCAGGCAAGCCAGCTCCCACAGGTGAATGCATTCCAAAAGGTGGGAGCTGGCTTGCCCGCGATAGCGGTATTGCAGGCCAAAAAAATCAAACTGACTCGACTTGCTCCATCATCCACTTCACAAAATCGCGCACTTTGGGCACCTCCGCCGAGTGCTCGGGGTAGGCCAGGTAATACGCATCCTGGCTCGGCATCGCGTGCTGCCAGGGGATCACCAGCTTGCCTTCGGCCAATTCCTCTTCCACCAGGAACCTTGGCAATAACGCCACGCCGCAGCCCACTTGTGCGGCGCGGATGCACATGTAAAAGGTCTCAAAACGCGGCCCGTGGTAGCTGTGCTCGGTGTGATAACCCTGGGCGGCGAACCAGTCGTGCCAGCCTTGCGGGCGCGAAGCATTTTGCAGCAGCACCAGTTCACTGAGTTGCGTGGGGTCGGTAAACGGCTGGGCGGGCAGGCTGTCGGGCGCGCACACGGGCACCAGTTCTTCGCTGAACAGTTTCAAGCTTTCGGTGCCGGGCCGTGAGCCCTGGCCGAAGTAGAAGGCCAGGTCCGCCTTGCCTTGCAGCAGCTCGTCCGGCTCCTGTTCGTTGCACAGGTCCAGGTGAATCTGCGGATGCCGCAGCCGCCAGCCCTTGAGGCGTGGCACCAGCCAGCGCGCGCCGAAGGTGTAGGGCGTGGACACTCGCAATACTTCGGTCTCGCCGCCGTAGGAGCGCAGGTAGTGGGTGGACATCTCCACCTGCGTGAGGATCTTGCGCACCTCTACCAGGTACAGATCGCCCGCCGGGGTCATCTGCAAACGGCGGCGCACCCGGCGAAACAGCAGGTGCTGCAGCAGTTCTTCGAGCTGCGCGACCTGTTTGCTGACGGCGCTCTGGGTGAGGTTCAGCTCCTCGGCGGCGCGGGTGAAACTCAGGTGGCGGGTGACCGCTTCGAAACACTGCAAGGCGGTGATCGAAGGCAAATGTCTTTTATTCAGCACGGCACGCCTCTTTTTGTTCTTAGCATGAATAAACGGAATGATATCTCGCCTAATCGTCGTTTGTTGGCAAGTCTTGGGCCAGCTACAAATAAGGTCTGGATCGTCGCGGGAACTGGCGGCGCACATTTCTGTTTGAAGATTGAAGGAGTGACCCATGGTTGCCGCATTGCTTGATCGTCTCGGGGTAAACCCGGCGCTGTACCAGGCGGGTAAACAACCCGTGCATTCGCCCATCGATGGCAGCCGGATTGCCAGTGTGCACTGGGAAGGCGCCGCCGAGGTGGAGCAGCAGGTCAGTCGCGCCGAGCATGCATTCGACGCCTGGCGCAAGGTGCCGGCACCCCGTCGTGGTGAGCTGGTGCGCCAGTTCGGCGACGTGTTGCGCGAATACAAGGCCGACCTCGGTGAGCTGGTGTCGTGGGAAGCCGGCAAGATCACCCAGGAAGGTTTGGGTGAAGTGCAGGAAATGATCGATATCTGCGACTTCGCCGTGGGCCTTTCGCGTCAACTGTACGGCTTGACCATCGCCTCCGAGCGCCCGGGCCACCACATGCGTGAAACCTGGCACCCGCTGGGCGTAGTCGGCGTGATCAGCGCCTTCAACTTCCCGGTGGCCGTGTGGGCGTGGAACACCGCGCTGGCGCTGGTCTGCGGCAACGCGGTGATCTGGAAACCCTCGGAAAAGACCCCGCTCACAGCCCTGGCCTGCCAGGCGCTGTTCGAACGCGTACTCAAGAACTTCAGCGATGCGCCGCCGTACCTCAGCCAGGTGATCATCGGTGGCCGCGATGCCGGCGCCGCGCTGGTGGATGACCCGCGCGTCGCGTTGATCAGCGCCACCGGCAGTACCCGCATGGGCCGCGAAGTGGCGCCGAAAGTCGCCGCACGTTTTGCTCGCAGCATTCTCGAGCTGGGCGGCAATAACGCAATGATCCTTGGCCCAAGCGCCGACCTGGACATGGCTGTACGCGCCATCCTGTTCAGCGCCGTCGGAACCGCCGGCCAACGCTGCACCAGCCTGCGCCGGTTGATTGCCCATGAGTCGGTGAAAGAAGAAATCGTCACCCGCCTCAAGGCTGCGTATTCCAAAGTACGCATCGGCCATCCGCTGGAAGGCAACCTGATCGGCCCGCTGATCGACAAACACAGCTTCGAAAACATGCAGGACGCCCTGGAGCAGGCCTTGAGCGAAGGCGGCCGGGTGTTTGGTGGCAAGCGGCAGTTGGAAGACAAATTCCCCAACGCTTACTACGTGTCGCCGGCGATTGTGGAAATGCCGGAGCAGAGTGATGTGGTGTGCACCGAAACCTTCGCCCCGATCCTGTACGTGGTCGGCTATACCGATTTCGCTGAAGCGCTGCGCCTGAACAATGCGGTGCCACAGGGTTTGTCTTCGTGCATCTTTACCACTGACGTGCGTGAAGCCGAGCAGTTCATGTCGGCCGTGGGCAGTGACTGCGGGATCGCCAACGTCAACATCGGGCCGAGCGGCGCGGAGATTGGTGGCGCGTTTGGCGGTGAGAAAGAGACCGGTGGCGGGCGTGAGTCGGGTTCGGATGCATGGCGCGGGTACATGCGTCGCCAGACCAATACCGTGAACTACTCGCTGGAATTGCCGCTGGCCCAGGGCATCACCTTCGACTAAATCTCTGCTCAAAGTGCGGTCAATGTAGGAGCTGGCTTGCTGTGGTGAGGGGGCTTGTCCCCCGTCGGGTTCACCACAGATTGATGGGGCTGCTTCGCAGCCCAGCGCGGGGCAAGCCCGCTCGCCACAGCAAGCCAGCTCCTACATTTGATCGGGTTCGCACATCAACAATAGTGGTTTGTTAGGTCTCATCGGAGTCTGGCAATGGCATTGCGCGAAGCGTGTTTGTGGGAACAACTCACCCCTGGCCGGCCGGATCGTGCCGCGCTCAAGGGCGAGGTCAATGTGGATGTGTGCGTGATCGGCGCCGGTATCACCGGTTTGTCGGCGGCCATTCACTTGCTGGAACAGGGTAAAAGCGTTGCCGTACTCGAAGCCCATCGCACCGGCCAGGGTGGTTCGGGGCGCAACGTGGGCCTGGTCAACGCCGGGATGTGGATCCCGCCGGACGAGATCGAGGCCGGTTTTGGTACTGAAGTGGGCAGCCAGCTCAACCGTATGCTTGGCGCGGCACCGTCTCTGGTGTTCAGCCTGATCGACAAATACAACATCGACTGCCAATTGCGCCGCGAGGGCACCTTGCACATGGCGCACAACGCCCGTGGCGAGGCGGATTTGCGCAGCCGTGAAGAACAGTGGAAGCGGCGCGGCGCACCGGTGGAGCTGTTGACCGGCGCTGCGTGCGAACAGGCCACGGGCACCAGGAAGATTGCCGCCGCCTTGCTGGACCGGCGTGCCGGCACCTTGAACCCGATGGCTTACACCAGCGGTTTGGCGAACGCCGCCGCGGGGCTCGGCGGGCAGTTGTTCGATCATTCCCCGGTCACTCAACTGGAGCGCCAGGGCCAGCACTGGTCTGTGCAAACTGCCCAAGGCTCGGTGCAGGCCGAACATGTGGTGATCGCCTCCAACGCCTACACCGAAGGTGACTGGACCGAACTGCGCCGCAACTTTTTCCCCGGCTTTTACTATCAGGTGGCGTCGGCCCCACTGACTGACGAAGCCGCGCAACACATCCTGCCCGGCGGCCAAGGCTCCTGGGACACGCGCCAGGTACTCAGCAGCATCCGCCGCGATGCCGAAGGCCGGCTATTGCTCGGCAGCCTGGGTAACGGCAACCAGAAACCTGCCTGGTTTCTCAAAGCCTGGGCCGATCGGGTGCAGCAACACTACTTCCCGTACCTCAAGCCGGTGCAGTGGGAATGCACCTGGACCGGCTGCATCGCCTTCACCCCGGACCACCTGATGCGTCTGTTCGAGCCGGCGCCCGGGCTGGTGGCGGTCACCGGGTACAACGGGCGTGGCGTGACCACCGGCAGCGTCGTGGGCAAAGCCTTTGCAGACTACCTGTGTCACCAGGATCCCCAGGCGTTGCCGATTCCGTTCGCGCCGATGCAGCCGTTGGCCGGGGTGGGCCTGCGCAGCTGTTTATACGAGGCGGGATTCTCGCTGTATCACGCGGGGCAATGCCTGCGGATCGTGATCTGATCAACGAAATACCGCTCAGAAGCCTGCATTTTCTTAGCCGGCTACTAATCTGTATTGGTGCGAGTCGTAGCAGTAACGCACTGTAAATGTGCACTTCCGTTACGCACGCTGTTACAGGTTCAAGGGTGGCCGTTTAATGGCCGGGTTGCAGTGCTTGATCCGTCGGGTTGCACTTTATGGATCCAATGGTTGCACCCGGTTGAGTTAGACGGTTGCACGTCCAATCAAAAGGCGCCCAAAAACCTGTAATAACAATGACACCGTGTCTTTTTGAATAATAAAAACGTGATGGCACGCCGCTTGCTCTGGGCTTTCCGAAAGCTTTTGAAGTGAAGCCGGCTGTTATCAAAAGAATGCCAATTCAACAAAAACCTCGGAGCACCACTCATGTCCCAGACGTTTTACAAGAAAGGTTTTCTAGCCCTCGCCGTTGCTGCGGCGCTGGGTGTTTCTGCGTTTGCTCAAGCTGATGTGAAGATTGGCGTAGCGGGGCCGATGACCGGCGCCAACGCGGCATTTGGTGAGCAGTACATGAAAGGTGCCCAGGCGGCGGCCGACGTCATCAACAAGGCCGGCGGTATCAACGGCGAGCAGATCAAGCTGGTGGCCGGCGACGACGCCTGCGAACCCAAGCAGGCCGTGGCCGTGGCCAACCGCCTGGTTGACCAGGACAAAGTGATTGGCGTGGTCGGGCACTTCTGCTCGTCGAACACCATTCCAGCCTCCGAGGTGTATGCCGATGCGGGCGTGATCATGATCACCCCGGGCTCCACCAACCCGCAGGTCACCGAGCGCGGCCTGTCGGCGGTGTTCCGCATGTGTGGTCGTGACGACCAGCAAGGCATCGTGGCCGGCGACTACATCGTCGACGTGCTCAAGGGCAAGAAAGTCGCAGTTATCAATGACAAGGACACTTACGGCAAAGGCCTGGCTGACGCCACCGCGGCGCAGTTGACCAAGCGCGGCGTGAAGCCGGTGCTGGAAGAAGGCCTGACCCGTGGCGAGAAAGACTTCAGCGCGCTGGTCACCAAGATCCGCTCCACCGGGGCTGACGTCGTGTACTTCGGCGGCCTGCACCCGGAAGCTGGTCCACTGGTTCGCCAGATTCGTGAAGCCGGCCTCAAAGACGTCAAGTTCATGTCCGATGATGGCGTGGTCACCGACGAACTGGTCGCTACCGCAGGTGGTGCGCAGTACGTGAATGGCGTGTACATGACCTTCGGCGCCGACCCGCGCCTGCTGCCAGACAGCAAGACCGTCGTGGAAGAGTTCCGCAAAAATGGCACCGAGCCTGAAGGCTACACCCTGTACGCCTACGCGTCGGTCCAGGCCCTGGCGGCTGGCTTCAACGGCGCCAAGTCCGACAAGGGCGAAGACGCAGCCAAATGGCTGAAAGCCCACCCGGTCAAAACCGTCATGGGCGAGAAGAACTGGGACACCAAGGGTGACCTGAAAATCTCCGACTACGTGGTTTACCAGTGGGACAAGGACGGCAAATATCACCAGCTGGAAAAGCAGAAGTAACGTGAGCGCGATCGGTTAGACGCCACTTGACCCTGTGGGAGCCGGGCTTTTGTGGGAGCTGGCTTGCCTGCGATAGCGTCACCTCGGTTTGACTGACATTTCGAGGTGTCTGCATCGCGGGCAAGCCCGGCTCCCACACAAGCCAGCTTCCACACGGGGACTTGGTTGCCAGCCCCTTTTGTGTCTGTCTTTTCCTCCTAGAAGATCCGCACACCCACAGGTGTGCAGGCTCTCACTGCGTGAGATTGCGTTATGGATGGTATTTTCCTGCAGCAACTGGTCAATGGGCTGACCCTCGGGTCGGTCTATGGCCTGATCGCCATCGGCTACACAATGGTCTATGGCATCATTGGCATGATCAACTTCGCCCACGGCGAGGTTTATATGATTTCCGCTTACCTCGCGGCGATCAGTCTGGCACTGCTGGCTTACTTCGGCATCGAATCCTTCCCGCTGCTCATTCTTGGCACCCTGATCTTTACCGTCGTTGTCACAGGCGTTTACGGCTGGGTCATCGAGCGTGTCGCCTACAAACCGTTGCGCAACTCCACCCGACTGGCACCGCTGATCAGCGCCATCGGTATCTCGCTGATCCTGCAGAACTACGCGCAGATCGCCCAGGGCGCCAAGCAACAAGGCATCCCGACGCTGCTGGCCGGCGCCTGGAGAGTCGACATCGGCACCGGCTTCGTGCAGTTGACCTACACCAAGGTGTTCATCCTGGTGGCCGCGTTCGTCGGCATGGGCCTGCTGACCTATATCATCAAGTACACCAAGCTCGGCCGCATGTGCCGCGCCACCCAGCAAGACCGCAAGATGGCGTCGATCCTCGGTATCAACACCGACCGGGTCATCTCCTACGTATTCGTGATTGGTGCCGCCATGGCCGCGCTGGCCGGTGTGCTGATCACCTTGAACTACGGCACGTTCGACTTCTATGCCGGCTTCATCATCGGCATCAAGGCATTTACCGCTGCGGTACTCGGCGGCATCGGTTCCCTGCCTGGGGCCATGCTGGGCGGGATCATCCTGGGTATTTCCGAGTCGCTGTTCTCGGGGTTGATCAACTCTGACTACAAAGACGTGTTCAGTTTCTCCCTGCTGGTGGTGATCCTGATTTTCCGTCCCCAGGGCCTGCTCGGTCGCCCACTCGTGGCGAAGGTATAACTATGTCTGCTGCCTACTCTATCGATATCAAGAAAAGTGTCGTCGATGCGGTACTCGCCGGGCTGATTTCGCTGATCGTGTTCGGTCCGATCGTCGGCGTGGTCCTCGACGGCTACAGCTTCAACCTGCAACCGGCGCGTGTCGGCATCCTGGTGGCCATTGTGATGGTCGGCCGGTTTGCCATGAGCCTGTTCCTGCAAACCCCCAAGGGCCTGCGGATTCTGCAGGGGTTTGAAAGCACCGGCTCCGGTGTGCATGTACTCAAGCCAGACTACAAGTCGCGCCTGCGCTGGATCATCCCGGCGTTGATCGTGATTGCCATCGTGTTCCCGTTCTTCGCCAATAAATACCTGTTGACCGTGGTGATCCTCGGCCTGATCTACGTGTTGTTGGGCCTGGGCCTGAACATCGTGGTGGGCCTGGCCGGGCTGCTCGACCTGGGTTACGTGGCGTTCTACGCCATCGGTGCCTATGGCCTGGCGCTGGGTTATCAGTACCTGGGTTTGGGCTTCTGGTCAGTGCTGCCACTGGCGGCCATTTGCGCGGCGTTGGCGGGGTGCATACTCGGGTTCCCGGTGCTGCGAATGCACGGTGATTACCTGGCGATCGTGACCCTGGGCTTCGGTGAAATCATCCGCCTGGTGCTGAACAACTGGCTGTCGTTTACCGGTGGCCCGAACGGCATGCCTGTGCCGTCGCCAACGTTTTTCGGCCTGGAATTCGTGCGCAAGGCGAAGGATGGCGGGGTGCCGTTCCACGAGTTCTTCGGCATCGACTACAACCCCAACTTCAAATTCCTGTTTATCTATATCGTGCTGTTCCTGGTGGTGCTGCTGGTGCTGTACATCAAGCACCGCCTGACCCGCATGCCGGTGGGCCGCGCCTGGGAAGCCTTGCGCGAAGATGAAATCGCCTGCCGTTCCATGGGCCTCAACCACGTATTGGTGAAACTCTCGGCGTTCACCATTGGCGCTTCGACTGCCGGTTTGGCCGGGGTGTTTTTTGCCAGCTACCAGGGCTTCGTCAACCCGTCGTCGTTTACCTTCTTCGAGTCGGCGCTGATCCTGGCCATCGTGGTGTTGGGCGGCATGGGTTCGACCGTCGGCGTGGTGATCGCCGCATTCGTGCTGACCGTGGCGCCGGAGTTGCTGCGCAGCTTCTCTGAATACCGCGTGTTGCTGTTTGGCGTGTTGATGGTGGTGATGATGATCTGGCGACCACGAGGCCTGATTCGCATCAGCCGTACCGGTGTAGTCCCACGCAAAGGAGTGGCGCCATGAGCAAGGAAGTCGTCCTCTCTGTGGAACACCTGATGATGCACTTCGGTGGCATCAAGGCCTTGAGCGATGTGAGCCTGCAGGTCAAACGCAACTCGATCTTCGCCCTGATCGGCCCCAATGGCGCCGGCAAGACCACAGTGTTCAACTGCTTGACCGGTTTCTACAAAGCCTCCGGCGGCAAGATCGAACTCAATGTGCGCGGCAAACAGACCAACGTGATCCAACTGCTGGGCGAGCGCTTCAAGGTCACCGACTTTGTCTCACCGAAAAGTTTCTTCAGCCGGGTGTTCTACAAAATGTTCGGCGGCACCCACCTGGTGAACCGTGCGGGCCTGGCGCGCACGTTCCAGAACATTCGCCTGTTCAAGGAAATGTCGGTGGTGGAAAACCTGCTGGTGGCCCAGCACATGTGGGTCAACCGCAACATGCTCGCGGGCATCCTCAACACCAAGGGCTACCGCAAGGCTGAAAGCGATGCCCTCGACCATGCGTTCTACTGGCTGGAAGTGGTAGACCTGGTGGACTGCGCCAACCGCCTGGCCGGCGAGCTGTCCTACGGCCAGCAACGCCGCCTGGAAATCGCCCGCGCCATGTGCACTCGGCCGCAGATCATCTGCCTGGATGAGCCGGCTGCCGGCCTCAACCCCCAGGAAACCGAAGCCCTCAGCGCGATGATTCGCCTGCTGCGCGACGAACACGACCTGACGGTGGTGCTGATCGAACACGACATGGGCATGGTGATGAGTATTTCCGACCACATTGTGGTGCTGGACCACGGCAACGTGATTGCCGAAGGCGGCCCGGAAGCGATCCGCAACGATCCTAAAGTGATCGCGGCTTACCTGGGCGCTGATGAAGAGGAGCTGGTATGAGTGAGCCAATCCTCGAACTGAAAGACCTGGACGTATTCTACGGCCCGATCCAGGCCTTGAAGAAAGTCTCGTTGCACATCAACGAAGGTGAAACCGTGAGCCTGATTGGCTCCAACGGCGCGGGTAAGTCCACGCTGCTGATGTCGATCTTCGGCCAGCCACGGGCCGAGTCCGGGCAGATCATCTACCGCGGTGTCGACATTACCCACAAGTCGTCCCACTACATCGCCTCCAACGGCATTGCACAGTCGCCGGAAGGCCGGCGGGTGTTCCCCGACATGACCGTCGAGGAAAACCTGCTGATGGGCACCATCCCGATTGGTGACAAGTTCGCCACCGAGGACATGCAGCGCATGTTCGAGCTGTTCCCGCGGCTCAAGGAGCGGCGTAACCAGCGGGCGATGACCATGTCGGGCGGCGAGCAGCAAATGCTCGCCATCGCCCGCGCGCTGATGAGCCGGCCCAAGCTGTTGCTGCTGGACGAGCCGAGCCTGGGGCTGGCGCCGATCGTGGTGAAGCAGATCTTCGCCACGCTGCGGGAGCTGGCGTCTACCGGCATGACCATCTTCCTGGTGGAGCAGAACGCCAACCACGCGTTGCGTTTGTCTGACCGGGCGTACGTGATGGTCAATGGCGAGATTCGCCTCACAGGCACCGGCAAGGAGTTGCTGGTGAATGAAGAGGTGCGTAACGCTTATCTGGGTGGGCATTGATTGCTGATTCAGCGGTAATACCTGTGTGGGAGCTTCGGCTCCCACATTTGTTTTTGGGCTACCCGCAGCGCTTTCCTGAAATTGTGGACAACAAATCCAGGCACCTGCCAAAGCGCGACATATAGCCGCCGCAAATCCCTGTTTTGTCACAGTTTTGACTTGTCCCCAACCGCTGTGGAACCGGCTGTGGGTAACGTGGGAGTAGCTGGCTGGAGGCCTTTGTTTTCGTGGCTTGCAGCGCGGTGGTTGTTTATTGACCAGTGACTTTTTCGCGACCGCCCGAGGGTTTTGTCAACCTGTTTAAAGACACAGGTATATGACTGGAATATGTCACGCCAGCCTGTGGATAAGTCTGTGACTAAACTCTGGAAAGAGTGCCGCAGAGGCCGGAATGACTGGCCTGGAGCCATCGTCCTGATTGCACCGTTTTGCACCGGGCTACATACGGCTTGGCCAAGGTCAAGCAAAAAACTTTTTGAATCGCGCTGAAAGCCTTGTATACCGCGGCTCTCAGCTTTTGCAGTTGCCCCCAAAGACTGTGGACGGGGCTGTGGATAAGGTGCGCGCACATCGCTGCACGCCACGGTGGGTATGGGCTTTGAGTGATTGGTTGAATTTCGTACAGTATGAGCAGCGTTCACCTGTGTCCACAGCCTGTATCAGTTGCCGCCAGCCCGGCAGCCGGGCATTCTGCTGGCTGATTTTTTACCTCGTAGCCCTGCAAGGAGAACACCATGTCCAATACGCTGTTTATTACTGGCGCGACCTCGGGTTTTGGCGAAGCCTGTGCCCGGCTTTTTGCCGAAGCCGGCTGGAAACTGGTGCTCACCGGCCGCCGCGCAGAGCGTCTGAACGCCCTGTGCGCCGAGCTTTCCAAGCAGACCGAAGTGCACGGCCTGGTGGTGGACGTGCGTGACCGCAAGGCCATGGAGGAGGCGATTGCCAACTTGCCGCCGTCCTTCGCCACGCTGCGCGGGCTGATCAACAACGCCGGCCTGGCGGTGGGCACCGACCCGGCGCCCAAGTGCAGCCTCGACGATTGGGAAACCATGGTCGACACCAACATCAAGGGCCTGCTGACCACCACCAGCCTGCTGTTGCCGCGCCTGATCGCCCATGGCCGTGGTGCCGGCATCATCAACCTCGGCTCCATCGCCGGCAGCTACCCGTACCCGGGCAGCCACGTGTATGGCGGCACCAAGGCCTTCGTCAAACAGTTCTCGCTGAACCTGCGGTGTGATTTGCAGGGCACTGGCGTACGGGTGACCAACATCGAGCCGGGGCTGTGTGAAAGCGAGTTCTCGCTGGTACGGTTTGCCGGTGACCAGGCGCGTTATGACGCGACTTATGCCGGTGCCGAGCCGATCCAGCCGCAAGACATCGCAGACACGATCTTCTGGGTGCTCAACACACCGGCCCATGTGAACATCAACCGCCTGGAGCTGATGCCAGTGAGCCAGACCTGGGCCGGGTTTGCGATTGAGCGCGGTGCCAAGGCTTAAGTTCGTCGAGCTGTTGTGGCGAGGGAGCTTGCTCCCGCTGGGGCGCGAAGCGGCCCTGGCTTTTTTGGGGCGGCTTCGCAGCCCAGCGGGAGCAAGCTCCCTCGCCACAGGTTTTTGTCAGCCTTAAATATGCGGCAAATCGGCCAAAACAGGACATAAGGTACACTCCACCCCTGAAAACCCCGCCGCGCTGTGCGGTTCAAAGGTTTTGACAGGAGGATATGTGAGTAACCGAGGTGAGCAGTCGCTGCTCAAACAATCGACGATTCTGATGTTCGCGGTAGCGATCGCCGGGATTGTCACGGGTGTGGTGTCGGGCGCCCAATCGATTTTATTCGACGGCTTTTTCTCGCTGATCGCCACCGCCATCAAGGTGCTGATGCTGATCACGGCCAAGCTGATCGCCAAGAAAAGCAACGAGCGTTTCCAGTTCGGCTACTGGCACCTGGAGCCGATGGTGTTGCTGATCGAAGGCAGCTTTTTGCTGTTGATCGCCATCTATGCGTTTCTCAACGGTGTGTTCGGCATTATCAACGGCGGGCGCGATATCGAGTTGGGCCTGGTGATCATCTATGCGGCGGTGTTTACCGTCGTCGAGTTCGCCTACTTCTTCTATGTGCGTTACCGCAATCGCACGCTCAAATCGTCGCTGATCCAGTTCGACAACATCAGTTGGCTGGTGGACGCGATGCTGTCGGTGGGGCTGCTGGTGAGCTTCCTGGCCGCCTTGTTGCTCAAGTCCCAGGGCTATGGGCAATGGGCGGTGTACGTCGACCCGCTGATATTGATTTTGCTGGCGTTGAGCATGCTGGCGCCGGCCTTCAAGATCCTGCGCCCGGCGCTACGCGACGTGCTGGGGATTGTGCCGGACCAACTGGACGGCAAGGTGCGCGAAGTGATGGACGCGGCCCAGGCCAGGCATGGTTTTGACGACTACGTGTCCTACGTGCAGAAGCACGGGCGGGCGCGGTTTATCGAGATTCATGTGGTGCTGCCGGCGGATTACCCGGTGGATAACGTCGCCACCCTGGACAGGTTGCGCGAAGAGATATCCACAGGGCTGGGCAGGCCGGACGCGGCGCGCTGGCTGACGATCAGTTTTACCGGGGATCGAAAATGGATTGCTTGAGGGGCAATTAGACAGCTATCGCCGGCAAGCCGGCTCCTACATTTGATGTTTGAACCCATTCATCCGTAGGAGCCGGCTTGCCGGCGATAGCGCCCTGAAAATCAGCCGAGATACTCGACTAACCCCAGGTAGCACGTGGCCAAGTGGTAAGGGGTGGTCGACGGCATGTCCCGACGGCTCACTTGCCCCTTGGCATCCAGGCATTCGTTCCAACCTTTGTCATGCAGGAAGCGCTGTTGCAGCGCCAGCAATTGGCGTTGCAGCACGGCTGCACTGGCGGGCCGCAAGGTCAGCGCCCGCAGGTATTCGGCCTGGGCCCAGATACGTTGGGTGCCATCGCGCACGGTGCCGTCCAGGGCCAGCATGCCGCTGACTGCCCCTGTCACGTTATCCACACCCTGTTGCTCGGCATAGGTGAACGCTTTGTTCAGCGATGTGTGCAGCGGCGTGCCGCGCAGCAAGTCTGAAGATTCCAGCAGGAAGAACCATTCGAACTGGTGCCCCGGCTCAAACCAGTTATCCACAGCGCCCAGCGGCTTTTCCATCATGACGCCGTGCTGGCGGTCGATGAAGCGCTTCTGCATGGCATTGGCCAAATCCAGCAGCGCGTCTTGCGTCACGGCGTCTTCACGCACGGCCAGCGTGGCGAGGAAGCCCTCGGCCAGGTGCATCAACGGGTTCTGCAAAGGGCCGGACTTGAGGGATGACCAGCTACGCTCCAGCACCGCTTCGTACAGGCCGTCGCCGGTGGCGAAGCGATCGGCGACCACTTCCAGGGCGGCATCGAGCACCGACTCCACCAGCGGCTCGCGCACTTTGGCCCAATAGTGGGCGCAGGCGAAGATGATGAAGGCGTGGGTGTAGAGGTCTTTGCGTTTATCCAGCGGCTTGCCGTGGGCGTCGATGCTGTAGAACCAGCCGCCGTGCTCGGCGTCGTGGAAGTGCCGTTGCAGGGAGCGGAACAGCGCGGCTGCGCGCTCTTCGGCAAAGGCGGCTCCGGGCTCGCCGATCAGGCTGGCGAACAGGTACAACTGCCGTGCGCAGGCCATGGCGCGGTAGCGTTGCGGGGGCAATGGGCGGTGGTCTGCGTCCAGTGCCTCATAGGGCAGCGCCAGGTCGGCATTCCAGCCCGGGCCTTGCCAGAGTGGCACGATCAGGTCGTTGAAGTGCGTCAACACGGCGGTCAATTGGGGCTTGAGGGCAGAGCTTGGAGCGATGGGCATCGGCTGGCGTCGTCACGGCAGGGGTGTTTGCGCGACATGGTATCAGGCTTGAGGTAGGTGGTGGCTGTGAGTCCGTCATCGCGGGCGAGCCCGGCTCCCACAGTTGACCAAGTACTCCTGTGGGAGCCGGGCTTGCCCGCGATGAGGCCATTGGAAACGCCGCAAATCTCAGGCAGCGAGCAACCAAACCCCGGTCGCCGCCGAGGCCGCGCCAGCAACCCGCACCAACGGCGCAGCCGCCGCCGGCAGGAAGCGCACCACGGCATACCCGGCCGCATGCAAAACCGCCGTCGCACCCACAAACCCTGCGGCATACGCCCAAGGGCTGGACATGTCCGGCAGCTCCAAACCATGCGCCACGCCATGGAACAGCGCAAACAGCGCCGTCGCCGCTACCGCCACGAACAACGGCGGGCGCACCGCCAGCGCTACCGCCAGGCCCAGCGCCAGCACCGACGCGGCAATCGCGCTTTCCAGCGCCGGCAGTTCCAGCCCTTCAAAGCCCAGCATCCCGCCGATCAGCATGGTGCCGACAAACGTGCACGGCAGCGCCCAGCGCGCCGCGCCTTTTTGTTGTGCGGCCCACAGGCCCACGGCAACCATCGCCAGCAAGTGGTCGATGCCACCCAACGGGTGACTGATACCAGCCACCAGGCCGTTGTCGCCATGGCCGGGGTGGGCGAAGGCGAGGGCGGGGGTGAGCAGCAACGCTGCGGCGGCGAGAAGTGTATTGAGGCGCATGGACAGGCTCCTTGTAGAGGTTGATCAGGCTGCGGTCAGCAAGCCCTGGCGTTCGATGAAGGCGACGATTTCTTCCAGGCCGACGCCGGTTTTCTGATTACTGAAGACGAAGGGTTTGCCGCCGCGCATGCGCTGGGTGTCGCTGTTCATCAGCTCCAGGGATGCGCCCACCAGCGGCGCCAGGTCGATCTTGTTGATCACCAGCAGGTCGGACTTGCAAATCCCTGGCCCACCTTTGCGCGGCAGCTTGTCGCCGGCCGACACATCGATCACGTAGATGGTCAGGTCTGACAGCTCCGGGCTGAAGGTCGCCGAGAGGTTGTCGCCGCCGGACTCCACGATGATCAGGTCCAGGCCGGGAAAGCGCCGGTTCAGTTGGTCCACGGCTTCGAGGTTGATCGAGGCGTCTTCGCGAATCGCGGTGTGCGGGCAGCCGCCGGTTTCCACGCCGATGATGCGCTCGGGCGCCAGGGCCTGGTTGCGCACCAAAAAGTCGGCATCTTCGCGGGTGTAGATATCGTTGGTGACCACCGCCAGGTTGTAGCGGTCGCGCAGGGCCAGGCACAGGGCGAGGGTCAGGGCGGTCTTGCCGGAGCCGACTGGGCCACCGATGCCGACGCGCAGGGGTTGTGTGTTCATATGCTTCTCCTAGGAACGGAACAGGCGGCTGTACTGGCGCTCATGGGCCATGCACGCCAGGGACAGGCCAAAGGCGGCGCTGCCGCAGTGATGGGGCCCGAGTTGGCTGGCGCTCTGCTGGGCTTTTTGCAGCAGCGGCAGCAGTTCACTGGTCAGGCGTTGGGCGGCTTGCTGGCCCAGGGGCAGGGTCTTCATCAGCACCGCCAGTTGGTTTTCCAGCCAACTCCATAGCCAGGCAGCCAGGGCGTCGTCGGGGCTGATCTGCCAGGCGCGGGCGGCCAGCGCCCAGCCCAGGGCCAGGTGCGGTTCAGGTTGGGTCGACAGAAATGCCCGCGCGGTCTCATCCAGTTCTGGCAAACCATTGAGCAGTTGGTGCAGGGAATAACCCATCTGGCGGCTTTCCTGATACAGCTCGCGGGTTTCGCGGCTGGCGCGGTGCTCTTCACACAACTGCGCAAGGCTTGGCCAGTCTTGTTCAGCGGCGGCCTTGCAGTGGGCGAGCAACAGCGGCGCCTCGAAACGCGCCAGGTTGAGCAACAGTTGATCGCTGATCCAGCGTCCGGCACTTGTCGGGTCGTTCACGCGGGCTTGCTCCACGGCCATTTCCAGGCCTTGGGAATAGCTGTAGCCACCAATCGGCAATTGCGGGCTGGCCAGGCGCAACAGCGCCCAGGCGGGGTTCACAGGCGTACGCCGAACTGGTGCAGCTTGGGCGGGTAGTTGAAGTCTTCGTCGCCGTGGCGCGAGTGATGATGCCCACCGCCATACGCGCCATGTTCGGGCTGGAACGGCGCTTCGATCGTTTCAGTGGTCGCGCCCAACTGATCAAGCATGGCCTTGAGCACGTAGTCATCAAGCAAGCGCAACCAACCGTCGCCCACTTGCAAGGCCACGTGGCGGTTGCCCAGGTGATAGGCGGCGCGGGTCAGCTCAAAGGCATTGGGGCAGGTGACGTGCAGCAGTTGTTCAGGGCGCGCCCGCACGCGTACGACACGTCCGTCTTCGGCCTGTAGGCATTCACCATCGTGCAGCGGCGGCTGGCCGCGTTCCAGAAACAGGCCGACGTCTTCTCCCTCGGCACTGAAACAACGCAGGCGGCTTTTGCTGCGCGCGTCGAAATTGAGCAGCAACTCGGCGGCCCAGACGGGTTCGGGGGCGATTCGGCGGTGGATCACCAGCATCAGGAAAGCTTCCAGCTATGAGCGATAAGCAAGCTAGAGCAAGGGTCTTGCCAACCACGCGGGGAGTAGGATTTCCCTGTAGGCAGGCGGCATGTGCCACCTGATGGCGCAGGAAATTATTCCAAAATGTTTCATTTTGGTGCGTCAGTGAATTTATAGCACCGGTTTCGAGCGTCCGGCGTTGAATTGCGCTGCGTGCTGCATGAAATTTCTTTCATCTTTTGGGAGGTCGGGTTGTTTCGGATTTTTCCCACGCTGTAACAGGATTCGCCGCTCATCAGGTTACGCGCTGTTTCATTAGGATTCCGCTCCGTCATTAATCTTCAGCGGTTTCGAGCATGTACAAGTCATTTTTCTGTTTATTGATTGTCAGCCTTTCGCTGGCTATTTCATCCGCATCCGCCAATTTCCAGCCGCCGGTCGCGTTCCACACCTCATCGTCGATCGACAGCGTGATCGACCGCGCCCACGCACTGTTGGGCACGCCTTACAGAATGGGTGGGACATCGGTAGCCCAAGGCTTCGATTGCAGCAGCTTCCTGGTGTACTTATTCAAGACCGAAGCCAACATTAATCTGCCCCGTACCACGAGCGCGATGCACCGCTCGACAGCCGCCACGGTCCGGCGCGAGGCATTACAGCCCGGTGATGCGGTGTTTTTCAGGGGCAATGGGCGCGGCCAGGTCAGCCACGTCGGTCTCTATATCGGTGAGGGCAAATTCATACACTCGCCGCGCACCGGCAAAAACGTGCGCATCGACTCACTGGCGAACAGCTACTGGAACCGCAACTACACCACCGCCAAGCGTTTCCATAGCGTGCGCTGAGTTATTCGGTGCTGCCCAGGCCTTGCCAGTGCTTGAGGCCGATAAAGATAAAGCGCAGTTGCTGGGTGATTTTCGCTTGAGGTGTGAGGTGCGCAGGCAACGCTGCGGCGGGCGGGTCGATGATGTCGGGCAGGGTGGCAAACACGCTCTTGACGATCAGGTCGGCCATCACGTGCAAGCCGTCGGCATCCAGGTGCTGGAGCTTGGGCATCAGGGTCAGGTCGGCGGCCAGGTCGCTGGCGATGTCTTCACGCAGGGCGCCAATCGCTTGGCGAACCGCCAGGCTGCCACCGTATTGCTCACGGGCCAGAAACAGGAATTGCGAGCGGTTGGCGGCGACCACGTCGAGGAAAATGCGTACCGAGGCGTCAATGATGCCGCCCATCACAAATTCATTGTGGCGCACCAGGCGAATCGTTGCCCGAAAGGTCTGGCCGACTTCACTGACCAAAACCAGGCCCAACTGATCCATATCGGCAAAGTGACGGTAGAAACCGGTGGGCACGATGCCGGCGGTCTTGGCCACTTCACGCAGGCTCAGGCTGCCGAACCCACGGCCACACTCCATCAGATGGCGGGCTGCGTCCATCAGGGCGAGTCGGGTCTGTTGCTTCTGTTCGGCGCGGGGCAGCATTGGCAGGCGGGCTTTGTGGATAAGGACAGCGACGCACTCTAGCAAATCAGCTTTGCCAGCGTCGAACTTCAAAAGGGAGAAGGGCGTTGCGGTTCACACAAAGTCAAAGCCCGATCGGGTGATCGGGCTTTTTTCCAGGGCCAGCACGGGCTTAGCTCGCGGCTTGATGCAGTTCGTTCACACGGTCAGAACCACCTTCAGCGACAGCACCGGCATAAGCGCGTTCGTTGGCTTGTTCAGCACCGCCTTCAACCAGACCTTTCTGTTCCAGGCGATCACGGCCACCTTCGGCAACAGCGTTGCGTTCCATCAGGCGATCAGCGCCACCTTCAACCAGACCTTTTTGTTCCAGGCGGTTACGGCCGTTTTCTACAACACCTTCGGTGTAAGCGCGTTTGTTGGCGTTGTCCGAACCGTTTTCAGTGATGCTGCCGTTGTAGTCGGTGTTGTTCTTGTCCGAAGCACCGCTGCGGGCCAGGGTTTGGCTTGCGTGGGAAGCATCGGCTTTCACTTGCGGGGTGGCCTGTTCAGCAGCTGGCAGGGCAAATGCGCTGGTGGCCAGGACGGAGAGTACAAAGCTTGCGAGTAATTGGCGTTTCATGAGGGTTGCTCCTAGGGAGTGCGATAAATTGGGTACAGGGCTAATGCTACTCTTGATAAGTCGATATAAAAGTTCATAAACACAATGGTAATAATCAACAGAATTGATTGTTCCCTGCGAAGGCTCTATCTCGCAGGTCTCAAGCCCGCGCTTTTGCACCGTAGTGGGTATTTTCGACACGATCGTGGGTAACAACGGTGCGTCGTTGATGATTGGAGCGGTCTGGTTGGTCAGAAACGATGGTTTTTGCCGGTAATTCATCGATGGGGTTAAACCCCCGCGCGGTTTGTCAGTCGTAGCCATATAAGCTGTAGTCATAACGTGCGCCGTAACGCGCCCGCTCAGTCGTAACCTGGAGTCCTGTGCAATGACGCGCACTCGTAAAATTCTCGCCTGGAGCTGCGCCAGCTTCGTTTTGTTAGTCGCCATTGTGGTGTTGGTCCTGGTGTTCTTTGACTGGAACCGGGTCAAGCCGCCGATCAATGCCAAAGTCTCCGAAGAGCTGCACCGCGCCTTTGCCATCAATGGCAACCTGGCGGTGGTGTGGCGCCGCGAACCCGATGAAGGCGGCTGGCGCGCCTGGGTTCCGTGGCCTCATGTGATTGCCGAAGACCTGACCCTGGGCAACCCCGACTGGTCGAAAACCCCGCAAATGGTCACTCTCAAGCGTGTTGAATTGCGCATCTCGCCCCTGGCGTTGCTGGCCCAGCGCGTGGTGATCCCGCGTATCGACCTCACCGAACCGAGTGCGCAGTTGCAGCGCCTGGCCGATGGCCGCGCCAACTGGACCTTCAAGTTCGACCCCAAGGACCCGAACGCCGAACCGTCCAACTGGGTGGTAGACATCGGCGCCATCGGTTTCGACAAGGGCCACGTGACCCTCGACGACCAAACCCTCAAGACCCAGCTCGACGTGGTCATCGATTTACTCGGCAAGCCGATCCCTTTCGGCGAGATCGTCGGCGACGCCGACGCCAGGAAGGCCCTGGAAAAAGGCGCGGCGCCGCAGGATTACGCGTTCGGTCTCAAGGTCAAAGGCCAGTACCACGGCCAGAAACTCGACGGCACCGGCAAGATCGGTGGCCTGCTGGCGCTGCAGGACGCTGCCAAACCGTTCCCGCTGCAAGCCCAGGCCAGGATCGGCGACACCAGCATCGCGCTGGCCGGCACCCTGACCGACCCGATGAACCTCGGCGCACTCGACCTGCGCCTCAAGCTCTCCGGCAGCAGCCTGGGCAACCTCTACCCGCTGACCGGCGTGACACTGCCGGATTCGCCAGCCTATTCCACCGATGGTCACCTCATCGCCAAGCTGCATGAGGCCAACGGCGCGTCGTTCCAGTACGAGAACTTCAACGGCAAGATCGGCGACAGCGACATCCACGGCAACCTCGGCTACGTCGCCAGCCAGCCACGGCCCAAACTCAAGGGTGCGCTGGTCTCCAACCAACTGTTGATGACTGACCTCGCGCCGCTGATTGGCGCCGACTCCAACGCCAAGCAAAAAGCCCGTGGTGGTGAAAGCAAGCAGCCGGCAACCAAGGTGTTGCCGGTGGAAGAGTTCCGCACTGAGCGCTGGCGCGATATGGATGCCGACGTTGAATTCACCGGCAAGCGCATCGTGCACAGCGCCGAATTGCCGTTTACCGACCTTTACACTCACCTGGTGTTAAACGATGGCCAATTGAGCCTCGAACCCCTGCGTTTCGGCGTGGCGGGCGGCAAGCTCGACGCGCAGATTCGCCTCAACGGGCGCACCACGCCGATGGAAGGCCAGGCGAAACTCACCGCACGCAACTTCAAGCTCAAGCAGCTGTTCCCGACTTTCGAGCCGATGAAAACCAGCTTCGGTGAGCTCAATGGGGATGCGGATATCTCCGGGCGCGGCAACTCGGTGGCGGCGCTGTTGGGCACCTCGAATGGCGATCTGAAGATGTTGATCAATGACGGTGCCATCAGCCGTGGCCTGATGGAAATCGCCGGGCTTAACGTGGGCAACTACGTGGTTGGCCGCCTGTTTGGCGACAAGGAAGTGAAGATCAACTGCGCGGCGGCAGACTTCGGCATCAAGTCCGGCCTGGCGACGACTCGCCTGTTTGTGTTCGATACCGAGAACGCCATCATCTATATCGATGGCACGGCGAACATGGCCAGCGAGCAGCTGGACCTGACGATTACGCCGGAGTCCAAGGGCTTCCGTCTGTTTTCCCTGCGTTCGCCGTTGTACGTCAATGGGCCGTTCATCAAGCCCAATGCCGGGGTGAAAGCCGTGCCGTTGATGTTGCGTGGCGCGGGCATGGTGGCGCTGGGTGTAATTGCCGGCCCGGCGGCGGGCTTGCTGGCGCTGGTGGCACCGAGCGGCGATGAGCCGAACCAGTGTGCGCCGTTGCTGCAACAGATGAAGGAAGGCAAGGCGCCTAAAACAGTGAAGGGCTAGCTGGCAAAACCGGGAAGCAAATGTAGGAGCGGGCTTGCTCGCGAAGGCGGTGGTTCAGTCAGGAATGTGCCGACTGATCCACCGCCTTCGCGGGCAAGCCCGCTCCCACATGGGGTTGCGGTTAGTTAGAGGTCTTTCAGAATGTCTGCCATGTCATCGGCGTGCTCTTCTTCCTGGGCCAGAATGTCTTCGAAGATCCGGCGTGTGGTCGGGTCTTTGTCACCGATGTACTGGATGATCTCGCGATAGCTGTCCACCGCGATGCGCTCGGCCACCAAGTCTTCGTAGACCATTTCCTTGAGCGTGTTACCGGCTACATATTGTGCGTGAGAGTTCTTCGACAGCAGGTCGGGGTTGAACTCCGGCTCGCCGCCCAGCTGCACGATGCGCTCGGCCAGCTTGTCGGCGTGTTCGGCTTCCTGGGTGGCGTGCTCAAGGAATTCCTCGGCAGCGACATGCGCCTTGACGCCATTGGCCATGAAATAGTGGCGCTTGTAGCGCAGCACGCACACCAGTTCGGTGGCCAGCGATTCGTTGAGCAGGCGCAGGATCTCCTGGCGGTCGGCGTCATAGCCTTCAGTCACGGCACCGTTTTCGACGTTCTTGCGGGCGCGGTCACGCAATGTGGCTACGTCAGACAAATGTGAGTCAGTCATCTTGATTCTCCTGGGGCTAATCCGGTTTTACGCCACGCTCTGTCGGCGTGATCGCACTAAGTTGTGAGTCCCAGGCAGTGCAAAAAGTTTTATCGGATTTGAGGGGCGTGGCCTGACAGCCGCGCTTCGTCCCTTAGCCATTCAAAAAATGCTCGCACTGGCGGGTGCCGTTCACGTCCCGGTACGCACAGGGCGCTGTAGCCGGCGCCGTCCACGCTGACCTGGGGCCGGTAAGGCACCAGCAAGCCGCTGTTGATGCTTTCCGAGACCAGGATATTGCTTGCCAGCACCAAGCCCTGGCCGGCGATCGCTGCTTGCAGGGCGTAGTGTTCTTCGTCGTATTCGCGCAGTGGCGAGGCGGATTGCAACCAGTCTTCCCCGGCCTTTTCGCACCAGGCTTGCCAGCCCAGGGCGTAGAGCTGGGAGTTATGCCAGCGCACGCTGATCAAGGTCGGCGGGCGCTCGCGTGCCAGGGCGACCTGTTCGGGGGAGCCATAGACCGCGAAACACTCATCGAACAGGCACAAGCCGTACAGGTTGGTGTAGTCGTCGATGCTGTAGCGAATCGCCAGGTCGACACTGGCGTCCTGCTGTAAATCCACGACGGCGCAGTTGGTGTCCAGGCGCAGGCTGATATCCGGATGGGCAGCGTAGAAGCGTCCCAGTCGCGGCACCAGCCATAAAGCGGCAAACGCGGGCGTGGTGGACAGCGTGAGATGGCCGGCGCTGCGTTGCGGGCGCAGGGTGTCGACGCTTTGTGCCACGTCCAGCAGCGCGCCATGCAGGCTGTGGAACAAGCGCTCGCCGCGCTCCGTCAGGCGCACCTGGCGCGGCAGCCGCTCGAACAGCGGCACGCCGAGCCAGGTTTCCAGGGCGCGAATCTGGTGGGACACCGCCGTCGGCGTCACCGACAGCTCGTGGGCGGCAGCCTTGAAACTCAGCAGGCGCGATGCCGATTCAAAGGCGCGCAGGGCGGTCAGGGGCAGCGAGGCGAACATGCAGGCTCCATGGATGAGTTTTTCTCATCCCAAACAACTATTGCTCATTTGTGAGGTAGGCCGCTCATCTCTAGATTTGTGGGCAAGAGTGGCAGCTATTCAGGTTGCCGGAGTCTAGCGTGTGAAGGCCTTACAGATGAAAAAAATGCTTGTGATTCATTCCAGCCCGCGTGGCGAACGCTCCCATTCCCGGCGCCTGGCCGAGGTGTTTCTCGCCGCGTGGCAAAGCGCCAACCCGGGCGCGCAACTGACCCGCCGCGAAGTCGGCCGTGCGTCGATTCCCCATGTCAGCGAAGCATTCATTGCCGCCAGCTTCCACCCCGAGCCCCAGTCCATGCCTTTGTCCATGCACGCTGATTTACAGTTGAGCAATGAACTGGTGGGTGAGTTGGTCGAGCACGAACTGCTGGTGATTTCCGTCCCGATGTACAACTTCGCGATTCCCAGCGGGCTCAAGGCCTGGATCGACCAGATCGTACGCATGGGCCACACCGTAGACATCACCCAGGACAGCCAGGGCATTGCCCAGTATCAGCCTTTGTTGTTGGGCAAAAAGGCGCTGATCATCACCAGCCGCGGCGGCAGCGGCTTTGGCCCGGGCGGTGAAAACGAGGCGATGAACCACGCCGATCCGCATCTGCGCACCGCGTTGGGGTTTATCGGTATTGAGGACGTCACGGTGATTGCGGCAGAGGGCGAGGAGTTTGACCCGGCGATATTTCGTCGTTCGTGTGACGCGGTGGAGGGCCAGTTGCGCGATCTGGCAACTGGCTTCTAAGGGTTAAGACGCTTTACGGTTAACCGGCGTCGTCCAGCGCTCCGACAAAATCACCCCGCCCAGGGTCAACAAGCCGCCCACCAGGTGATAAGTCGCCAACTGTTCCTTCAACACCACCGCCGCGATCAACGCGGTGATCAGCGGCAGCAGGTTGAAAAACAGCGTGGTGCGGCTCGGGCCCAGGGTTTTCACCGAGTGCATCCAGGCCAACGGCGCGAGCATGGAGGCCAGCAGGCAGGCGTACAGCACCAGCGGAATGTTCGACCAGCCCAGGCCCGCCTTGTCGGAGAACACAAACAGCGGAAACAGCACCACCACCGCCACCAGTATCTGTAAATACAGCAACACCAGCGGCGGCAACCGCAGCTGCCACTTTTTCAGCAGGGTGCTGTAGACCGCGTAGGCGAGGGTGGCCACCAGCATCATCCCGTCACCGAGGTTCAGCCCGTGTTGCAGCAGGGCGCCGAGGCTGCCGGCGGAAACCACTACCACTACGCCGGCGAACGACAGCACGGCACCGGTAAGGGCCCCGAAGGTCAGGCGTTGGCCAAGGCTGATGATTGCGGCAGTAAGAGCCATCAGCGGCATCAGCGAAAGGATGATGCCCATGTTGGTGGCCGAGGTCAGTGTGGCGGCGTAATACGCCAGGCTCTGATACACCGCCATGCCAAGTACGCCGAGGATAAAGATCTTGCCCAGGTTCGGGCGAATCAGCGGCCAGTTGGCAATCACCGGCTTGAGCATGAACGGGGTAAACAGCAAGCCGGCCAGCAGCCAGCGATAGAAGCCGATCTCGGCGGGGAAAATCGTCCCCACCGCCAGCTTGTTAACCACGGTATTGCCGGCCCAGATAAAAATGGCCAGTAACGGATAAGCGTATTGCATCGAGAGGAACCAGTTGCGTCTATGAGGGACGATTATCCCTTGTCTGGATCGAAGCTTATACTTCGATCCAGCCATCCCGCGTGTGTATCCAGACAACATGCTCAAGAAAGACATCAAACTTCCCGACTTCGACAACTTGCCGTCCCCGGTGTACTTCCGTTATTCGGAGTTCGAAGCCCATACCCAGGCCTCAGCGCATCAGCATGAGTGGGGCTCCCTGGACTATTCGTCCCGTGGCGTGATGCGCATGGAGGTGGCCGGCAGCCGCTTCATGTCACCGCCGCTCTACGCTATCTGGATCCCGCCACGCACCGAACACAGTGCGGACATCGCCGAGGCCATCGTGTATCGCTCGGTGTACCTGGCGCCGCACCTGTGCGAGCAGTTGCCCAAGCAGCCGTGCACGTTGGCTATCAGTGAGATTCTCAAGGCGATCCTCAGCGATTTCGCCGAGCGTGACGTCAACATTCCCGAAAACGAGGCCGACGTGCGGCTGGCCCAGGTGCTGGTGGACCAGCTCAAACAGGCGCCGGTCCACGATTGTTTCCTGCCCTATGCCAGCAGCCCCGGGGTTTCCAGCGTGCTGGAAGGCATGCAGGCCGCGCCCGGGGATAACCGGCCGCTGGCCCAGTGGGCGCAACAGGTGCATGTCAGCGAGCGCACCCTGGCCCGGCAATTTGTGCGCGACCTGGGAATGAGCTTCGGTGAATGGCGCCAGCGCCTGCGTTTCCTGGCGGCCATCGAAGCGTTGGACAGCACCCGCAGTGTCCAGGAGGTCGCGTTTGACCTGGGCTACAGCACCGCCTCGGCCTTTATCGCGATGTTCCAGCGCCAGGCCGGCTGCACCCCGGAGCAGTACCGCCGGACAAATATACGCGGCAGGAAGGTGTAACAGGGTTTGACTACACTGCAGGGGAGGCCGTGCCCCTCGGTGCGGTAACAGGGAGAAAACTCCATGAAGATGCTGCGTATTCCGTTGTTGATGATGGGCCTGCTGCTGTGTTCCCAGGGCTTTGCCGCCACAGCTGCACAGACGGCCCAGCAACAAAAAATGACCACGTGCAACGCCGAAGCCAAGACCAGTGGCAAAACCGGTGATGATCGCAAGGCATTCATGAGCACCTGCCTCAAGGCAGCCCCGGCGGCCAATGACGCCAAGACCCTGACCCCACAGCAGCAAAAAATGAAAGATTGCAACGCCACGGCGAAAACCCAGGCGCTGACCGGGGACGCGCGTAAAACCTTTATGAGCACCTGCCTGAAGAAATAATGATGCAGGACCCTGTGGGAGCTGGGCTTGCCTGCGATAGCGATCTGGCAGGCAAGCCTGTGGTGACTGACCCACCGCCATCGCAGGCAAGCCAGCTCCCTCACTGGGCCGCGTTTAGACTTCTCGCTTGATTCACCCAAGGCTGGCAGACTGCCCATCCTTTAACGCCGTTCGTTTTGAGGCTGTATGCCAACGTTTTCTCAGCGTCACGTGTTGTTGTTGGTCAGTTGCGTGCTTATTTTTGGCGGGCTGCTGCTGGTTTTGCCATTGAAGTTGCTGCCGAGCCTGCTGGCCGGGCTGCTGGTGTATGAGCTGGTCAACATGCTCACCCCGCAATTGCAGCGGTTGATCGAAGGCCGGCGTGCACGCTGGTTGGCGGTGGCGTTGCTGGGGACCTTGATCGTCAGCATCCTGACCCTGATTTTTGCCGGGGCCATCAGCTTCCTGCTGCATGAAGCGGAAAACCCGGGAGCTTCCCTCGATAAATTCATGGGCGTGGTCGACCGTGCCCGCGGCCAGTTGCCGCCGTTCCTCGACGCCTATTTGCCAGCCAGCGCTGCCGAGTTCCGCGTGGCCATCGGCGAATGGTTGAGCAAACACCTCAGCGAACTGCAACTGGTGGGCAAAGACGCCGCGCACATGTTCGTGACCTTGCTGATCGGCATGGTGCTGGGCGCGATCATCGCGCTGCAGCGCGTACCCGACCTCACCAAGCGCAAACCCCTGGCGGCTGCGCTGTTTGATCGCCTGCACCTGCTGGTCCAGGCCTTTCGCAACATTGTCTTCGCCCAGATCAAGATCGCCGCGCTGAACACCGCGTTCACCGCGATCTTCCTCGCGGTGGTGCTGCCGCTGTGCGGGATTCACCTGCCGCTGACCAAGACCCTGATCGTGCTGACGTTCCTGCTGGGCCTGCTGCCGGTAATCGGCAACCTGATGTCCAACACCCTGATTACGATTGTGGCGTTGTCGCTGTCGATCTGGGTCGCGGTGGCGGCGTTGGGCTACCTGATCGTGATCCACAAGGTCGAGTACTTCCTCAATGCGCGCATCGTCGGCGGGCAGATCAGTGCCAAGTCGTGGGAACTGTTGTTGGCGATGCTGGTGTTCGAAGCCGCGTTCGGCCTGCCAGGGGTGGTGGCGGGGCCGATTTATTACGCGTACTTGAAGAGTGAGTTGAAGCTGGCGGGGATGGTTTAACCTGCGCGGAACCTTTGGCTGTGGGGCTTTAAGGCTGTTGTAGTGAGGGGGCTTGTCCCCCGCTGGGCTGCGCAGCAGCCCCAAACCAGGCAACGCGTTTAATCTGAAAAAATGCGTTTGCCTTGATGGGGCTGCTGCGCAGCCCAGCGGGGGACAAGCCCCCTCACTACAAGCCAAAGCAAGCCTCCTCGCCATCCTTCAGCAGATGGGATCAGGGTGTTTCACTCAATAGCCGTACCGCTTGCTGGCCTCAATCGCCAGGCCACTGCCAATACTGCCAAAAATGTTGCCTTCCACGTGCCGCGCATTCGGCAGCATCGCCGAAATGCTGTGGCGCAGCGCCGGAATCCCGCTGGAACCCCCGGTAAAGAACACGGTGTCCACCTGGGCCACGTCCACCGATGCATCGGTGAGCAACCGGGTCACGCTGTTACGCACCCGCTCCAGCAAGCCGTCGATGGCCGACTCGAACAACGCCCGGCTCAACTCCACGCTCAACCCCGGCTCAACCCGGTCCAGCAGCACATGGCGGCTGTCCTGCTGGGTCAGCTGGATCTTGGTTTCTTCCACTTCCATCGCCAGCCAGTGCCCGGCGCGCTGTTCGATCAGGTTGAACAGGCGGTCGATGCCGCCAGTGTCCTCGATGTCGTAGCGCATGCTGCCCAACGCCAGCTTGGATTTTTGCGAGTACACCGAGTTGATCGTGTGCCAGGTCGCCAGGTTCATGTGGTGGCTGGTGGGCATGTAGGCGCCGCTCTTCATGCGGCTGCCGTAGCCGAACAGCGGCATCATGCCGGCCAGCGACAGTTGCTTGTCGAAGTCGGTACCGCCGATGTGTACGCCGCCGGTGGCGAGGATGTCGTCGTGGCGGTTGTCGATCTGGCGCCGCTCGGGCGACAGGCGCACCAGCGAGAAGTCGGACGTACCACCGCCGATGTCGACGATCAGCACCAGCTCTTCTTTCTCAATGGTGGACTCGTAGTCGAAGGCCGCGGCAATCGGTTCGTACTGGAACGAGATGTCCTTGAACCCGATCTTGCGGGCCACGTCCACCAGGGTGTTCTCGGCTTCCTGGTCGGCCATCGGGTCGTCGTCGACGAAGAACACCGGGCGGCCCAGCACCACTTCGTCGAACTCACGCCCGGCGGTGGCCTCGGCGCGGCTCTTGAGTTGGCCGATAAACAGCGCCAGCAAGTCGGTGAATGGCATCGCTGTGCCTAAAACGCTGGTGTCATGCTTGATCAGCTTGGAACCCAGCAGGCTCTTGAGCGAGCGCATCAGCCGGCCTTCGTAGTTTTCCAGGTACTCGTGCAGGGCCAGGCGGCCGTACACCGGGCGGCGCTCCTCAAAGTTGAAGAACACCACTGACGGCAGCGTGATCTTGTCGTCCTCCAGCGCGATAAGCGTTTCCATGCCGGGACGAATCCAGCCGACGGTGGAGTTGGACGTGCCGAAGTCGATGCCGCAGGCACGGGCTGGGGATGGGTTTTTCATGTCAATCGGGTTCCGGTTGAAAAACGGCCGCGCAGTGTATGCCAGTCGAGGGCGGATGCGTAGGCCAACCATCCGTTAAATCGAGCTTGAAACCTGGGGATTTGCCCCCACATCTGCTGCATACGGCAAGTGCCGATAACACTTTGACGCGCCCCCCAGGCCACAAGACTCAACAGGTGCAAAGCAGCGCACGTTGTGCCCCGGGCTGTGCGATCTCGATTAAGGATGGTGAACCTGCGATGGATTTCAAAGATTACTACAAGATATTGGGTGTCGAGCCGAGCGCCGATGACAAGGCAATCAAGGCCGCCTATCGCAAGCTCGCGCGCAAATATCACCCCGATGTGAGCAAGGAAAAAGACGCCGAAGAGAAATTCAAGGACGCGTCCGAAGCCTATGAGGCGCTTAAAAGCGCCGACAAGCGCGCGGAATACGACGAACTGCGCAAATACGGCCAGCATGGCCAGCCGTTCCAGGGGCCACCGGGCTGGCAGAGCCGTGGCGGCTTTGGTGGCGGCGGCCAGGACACGGGCGACTTCTCGGACTTCTTCAGCTCGATCTTCGGCTCGCGCGGCGATGCCTTTGGGGGCGGCCAGCGCCGTCCTGCCGGGCGCAAAGGCCAGGACGTCGAGATGCAGCTGTCGGTGTTGCTTGAAGAGACGCTGTCTACCGAGTCCAAGCAGATCAGCTTCCAGGTGCCGCAATACGACGCCATGGGTCGTCACGTCAGCAACACCACTAAAAGCCTGAACGTGAAGATCCCGGCCGGTGTGGCGGATGGCGAACGCATCCGTCTCAAGGGCCAGGGCGCGCCGGGCATCGGTGGCGGCCCGAACGGCGACCTGTACCTGATCATCAAGTTTGCGCCGCACTCAACGTTTGAAGTGGACGGTGAAAACCTGATCATCAACTTGCCCCTGGCACCGTGGGAGTTGGCGCTGGGCGCCGAAGTGGCAGTGCCGACCCTCACCGGCAAGATCAACCTCAAGGTGCCGGCCGGCAGCCAGAACGGCCAGCGCATGCGCGCCAAGGGCCATGGGTTGCTGAACAAGGCCGGGCAGCGCGGTTACCTGTTTGTGCAGCTCAAGGCCGTGATGCCGAAAAACACCGACGATGAGGTCAAGGCCTTGTGGCAGGAGTTGGCGCAAAAGGCGGCGTTTGATCCAAGGGAAGCGTGGAGCAACTGACGCTTCCCTGGGTCGGTCAGGCTATAACGCAGCCTTTGCGGCATGTGAACCAGTCCTGGAGCGTCAGCCGTTCGATCAACTGCGCCTCTTCGATGGCGCGCTGCAGTTGCAGGTCCTGCGCCTGAGCGTCGTAGTCGGCGGCGCTCAAGGTGCCGGCTGCCTGACTGTCGTCCAGCATCTGCAGGCGTAATTCGAACGGCTGGTTGAGTGTTTCGAACGCTTCGGTGTATTGGTTTCGAACGAAGGTTTGCCAGAATTCCCGGCCCAGCAGCGAGTGCAACGCCTGCGGGCTGTTATCCAGCCTTTCGACCGTGACCGCTGCATTCCCCAATACGGTCTGTGGCAGATTCGCCGTCGCCAGGTAACGGGCCTCTTTTGGCTGGCCGGGCAGCTTCAGAGGCTTTTGCAGGCCCATGCGGTAGGCCAGGCGTATCTCGATATCTTCCACCCGTCTGAGGGCCTCGATTTTTTGCTGTTCGCTGATGCGCGAGCCACGAATCGTGCGCTCGCGCCTTTGAATTTCCTGAGTGGCAATTTTTTCCACTTCGTCCAGGCGGAACAAGCCTTTGGCCAGTTCCAGCAATGCGGGCCCTTTTTCCGCATCGCTTGCCCACCGTGTGGCACGCCAAATCAGTACCCTGACCTCCATGTCACTGAACACCAACGCCGCGCGGTCGCCGCAACGGGGGTCGCCTGCCGTGGCGAACAAGTCCTCGCACAAACCCCGGTCCTGGGCGGCCTCGATCATGTCCCACACCCGAGCTTGCAGCTCGGGGTAGGCCATGGAGTACTCCGCCGAGTCCTTGAGGTTTCTGAGGATACCCAGGAAGGCCTGCGAGCCAGGCTTTGCGGCGATCAATTCCCACTGCTGTTGCCCCTCGGCTACCTCTTGCGGGAGCCTGTCTCTCATCCAGTGTTCGAACGCCGGTTCCGGCGCGGCGGGTGCCGGTACCTCCAAGGGTTGTGCGGCGGCTGCCGGTTGGGCTCTGGGCGCTCGATAGCGCATGGTGTTCGGGCGCCGCTCTGCCGCTTCGGCGTAGTTCGGTGCGACGTTCAGCCGGTATTCGTCCAGTTGCAGCTGGGCTTCTTCTGTCAGCGGGTTGCCCCCGATATAGGTCACGTTATTGATCCTGATCGCCATCGGCGCCTGCTCGGGCGTGGGGTTGACCTGTGCTTGCGGCAAGCTGGCGATCTGGTTGTCGCTCAGATTGATATGCTCCGGCGTCAGTTGGGCGCCGAGGCCCGTTGGCCATTCGGTGATCCCGGTGTTGTTCAGATACAGGGCGCGCAAGTCGGTCATGGCGCTGAAGTCGGGGGTGCGCAACAGAGGGTTGTACGACAGGTTGATTTCCTTGAGGCTGGAAAGCCCTTCCATTGTTGCCGCATCGGCTTGGGTCATTGTGATGCGGTTGCCGCTAAGGTTCAGGCGGGTGAGCCGTTGCAGGCGGGCGAGGTTAGGCGGTATCGAGCTCAGGTTGGAATACGTCAGCTCAAGCCAGCGCAGTTTGCTGAAGCGTCCCAGGAACCCGTCGAGGCCGTAAAGTGACGTCATGGCGCTCAACTTCAGTTGGCCGACGTGGCTGAAGTCAGCGTCCAGAACGGGTAACTCGCCCACCTGTAAATTTTGCACTTCCAGGCTATGGCCAATCGGTGTGCCATCGCGGGCATTGAGTTCGCCGGTCATGCGCTGCCAGCATTCCTGCAGCTTCATAGCAAATTGCCAGCGATGGTCCCAAGAACCGGCGAGAATATGGTCCGGGCCGGCTTCGACCATGAAGGGTTCCGACACCCAGTGTTCCAGGGTTGCTTCCAGGGTTTGCCATTCGGCTTCCAGGCGCGTCAATTCGGCGTCTGCCCTTGCGCCGGCTTCTATGATGAAACGCTCCTTCTGCGCCTCGCTGTACATGGGGAACAGCTCGCGTAACCGCGCTACTTGCGGGTCCGCGCTGGGTGGCACCTCGAAGCCGCCCGGTATGCCGCCTTCGCGCCAATCGGGCCGGGTTTGCGCCAGGCGATCAAGGCTTGCGCGCATATCCTGGCAGGCCTGCAGTGTGAAGGGGTTGTGCTGTAGCCGTGTGACGCGGTTCAGTCGAAGCGTGGCAAGCTCCGCCTCGGGAGTGGGGTTAAGCAGGGCCTCGGGAACCTCGCTGAGTAGGTTGGAGGACAGGTCGACCAGGCGTAGCTTTTGCAAACCGAGTAACCCTGTGGGCCATTGGCTAGTCTGGGTCTTCTTCAGCTTGAGCTTGCGCAAGCCTGGCATGGCGCTGAAGTCGGGCAGGTGGCCCAGAGGGTTGTCGCTCAGGCTCAACTCTTCAAGCTTCGTCAAGCCGGCCAGGCTGCTCGCGCTGCTTTGGTCGAGGACGATGGCGTTCTCGCCCACATCCAAATGGGTCAGATCCTTCATGGTAGTGACCACTTCGGGCAGTTCGGTCAGCGTGCGCTGTACGCCCCCACCGATATGTTGAAGGGTCAAGCGCTTGAGGTTGGGAAACCGGCCGAGAAAAGTCTGGGGGCTCTCGGTGAAGCTCACAGTGTCGAGCAGCAACTCCTCGACATGCGCAAAGTCGGCGCTCAACTTCGGTAGCTTTACCCCGCTGTGGATTTTCAGCAGGCGGCCGGTATGTTCATCAGCACGGTCCGCGAGCTGGCGTCGCCAGCAGCTTTTGAGCTTCTTGGCCGTGTCGCGCTCCCTGAAGCCCGGGTTGCGCTCCAGCGGATTGCGCGCGCGCTCGTCTTGCTCGCCTCGCAGCACCCATTCGTTGAGTTCCTGTTTGAGGGTGGCGTATTGGGATTCCAGGTGCAGCAGTTCGTCGCGCACCCGTTCGCCATGGCTGGCAATAAAGGTACTAACCTGTTCCTCGTTGAAACCAGGGTACAGCCTGCGCACCCGCGCACCTGTGGTGCGCAGCTGGTTGAGACTCAACAGGGGTGCGCCACCGCGCAAAATGGCGCCTGAGGCCAGGGGTTGGTTGAGTGCAGGGTATTGCACCAGCACCGGGCGCAGGCGCTCGCGCGCCAGTGGGGTTTGTCGAACCCGCTGTTTCAATGCGTTGGAATCCAATGCGGCGTCGCCCAGTGCCCGTCGTTGTGCCTGGTTAAGACGCTGCAACACTGCACCGTACAGGTCGGTTTCGCCGAATGTGCCATCTTCGCCAGCCGCCAGTATGACGGGCGGTGTGGGACCGGGCGTACCAATCGCGTCAAGCAGTGGCCCCTGCTCGCTGCCCAGGCGCAGTTCCACACGCAAGCCGGGCTCCCAGCCGGGCAACGTTTCCAGGGTGTGCAGCGCCAGGCGCTGGCTGTCCTGATTTTGCAGAGCGTCGATAAACAAGCCCTCGTAGGCGCGGCTCAGGCGGGTTTCCTGGCGATAATCACGTGCCAGCGCTTTCAGCCTGGGCGACAGGCTGTCGTGCTCGCGCAAGGCGCTGGCTTCCTCGTCAGTGGCGTTTTCCAGTACCTGCCTGGCCGAAGTGCTCGGCAGGCCGGGCGTCTGGTCCTTGATGCGCTGCACCTGCGGGTCCTGGGTCGCGTCGTGGGCGCGATAATCATCGTCGAACAACGTGGTGCGTGAGTCCACGGCGGCCCGGGCAATCTGCTGGCGCCACTGGGCGGCCTGCTCGGCCATAGGTTTCACCGTGGTGCCATAGACGAGTTCGAAATTCAGGTTTTTGTGCGCGACCACCCGCTTCGCCAGTTGGATGTCTGCGCGTACGTAGTCGTTTTCGCTGGCGATGCGCTGGATAAACGTGTCGATACGTTGACTGATTTGAAAGCGTTCCAGGCTATCGGCCAACACAGGCGGAGGCGGCTCATGATTCACGTGTAATTGGCGCAATTGTTCGGGCGTGACGCCGCTGCTCACGCGCACCTGTTCCAGTTGAGCATCGGTGAGCCCCTCAGTGCGATAACCCAGGCGGCGCATCAGCGGCGGGCCTTGCCAGGTCAGGGGCTCTTCGCCTTCGTGAATCCAGGCGCCGGCACCGTCGTGTTCCACGTGCGGGGTGTAGGCGTCCTGGCGCCAGGGGTGTTGGATACGGTACGACTGGCCGTCGGCCTCAGGCTTGACGGTAAACACTTGGCCATTCAGCGGCAGCAGGGAAGTTTGGTCATCGGTGTGCAGGCCCAGTTCATCCAGGGGCGCATTGTCGGGCAGGGTGGTTTCGCTGCCATACACGGTCAGGTCCGGCTTCCACAGGCGTTGCGTGCCGTTCGGCAGTGTCACCGGCTTGAGTTCCTGGATCAGTGGCGGCGTGGCCAGGCGTTGCAGGCCTTTGCCCGCGCCGGCCATCAGTGCCATGAGAGCCAGGTTCTCGGCCACGTCCAACAGATGTTGCCTGGCCGCCTCCTTGTCGCCGTCACTCCACTCGATCACCCCTTCAAAGGTTTCGTACAGTAACTGGCCCGCCATCGCGGCCATCATCAACTCGCCCAGCACTGGGACAAACATTGAAACCATGCCAAAAACGGCCAGGCCACCTTCCAGCCATTGCGCGATTTTTTCGGCACGTACCCGTGCATCCACGTCGGCGGTGGGGGTTGCCCGGTGGCGCGCGTCGTTGAGCATCTTGTCGCGGCTTTTTTCGAACCCGTCCGCCCACAGGTCGACGTTGGCTGCCCACAAGCCGCCTTTGGAAACCACGCTGATATTCAACTTGGGTTTGTCTGCGCGTACCCGCTTGTCGGGTTTTGGCGGGGGCAACTCCTGCGGGATCGCGACCGCCCCCAACGCCGGTAAAACGGCTCCGAGTAAGTTGTTGGTGATGGGTGAGCGCACGATTGCATCGCCAATCGGGTGAGTGCCGGGCGCAAGCTCGGTGAAGCGACTGAGGAAGCGCGGCTTGTCGGCCTCGGCAAAAAACTGGCTGAAAAACCGTTGATTAACGCTGGGCGCCGGGGTGTCGCCTTCGACGGCGGACGCGTGGTCGGTGTCCTGAGCCAATAGTTGGCGAGTGAGTTCGGCTCTCAGCTCATCATTGCTGTTGTAGCGCTTGAGCGGATGGTCACGGTCATGGGGTACATAGACGAGACAGTCGACGCCATAGCGATACTTCTCGCAGGGCTGGAATACCTGGCACCCGTGGAGTGACCGGTTAACCATGCTCAGGTTGAAAAACCATACGGGCTTGCCCCCCAGCATCGGGTTGCGTTCGCCATCGATCACTTCAAGGATCATCGCGTGGTCGTCGGCAAGGATGTCGTTTTTGAGCAAGGCCATGTAGGCCGCGGCCTTGAGGGCGGCTTTTTGGCTGGTGATGACGGCCTCGCGAAAGCGTGTCGCGGTGCCCTCCTCGGCAGGCAACAAAATCTGGTTGAGGTGCTTCTGATAGGCGCCGCCGATGTCCATGGAGCGGCACATGGCGATAAAGACGGGCACAGTCAGCGTGCGACTGATAGCGGGTGCGCAGCCGCTGACGTCGAGGTTTTGGGTAAACCCCGAGGTGCTGTCAAACGCTTCGGGCTCGGCTTCACTGGCTTCAAAGTTATGCAGGGCCGCCTGGACTATCGAAACTTCCATGACAGTGAAAGTTCCCGCCTTTATTCCCACGGAGCCAAGTTTTAACGGTTTGTAGAGGCGCAGGTAAGTACCGCCGATATCCAGGCTTATGTTGAACTGTTTTTTCAGCTCGGCATTGAGCAGGCGTGCGGCAAATACGTCGAGTTTTTCCAGGGGAGCCAGGTAATTATCGACGGCCAGTTGAGCGCTGAAACTGGCCTCGTTCAATGCATTTAATGTGTGGCGTTGATCGGCGGGCAAGCGGTCAAGCCAGGTATGCTTTTTAAGGTTTACCTGTTTTATACCATCGATGCGCTGGCGTGTTGCCTGCTTCAGCCACTCAGGTATGGCCTGTTGGATAAAGTCGCTGTTGTCTTCGATCAATGTTCCGGCGGTGGCAGTAGGTACATCGAACATGAGTCACTCCTTTGGCTGTTCAAGGCAAAAAGAGTACCTAAAGTTGGCGTTTATTAATAAATCGAAAGCCGCATGGGAAGGCTGCAATAGTTAGTGCAAACAACGCGGATGTACGATGCATTTAATACCTATTTAGTACACCCGGGGCGCTTCGTCTGTTGTGCAACTATTTATCTAAATAGATACCGTTATGCCGTGGCGGAACGGATTAACGTCAGGTTCTTTTTTTCATCAAGGTATTCGCTTATGACAGCGTCTCAAACCGCCCCTGTCTCGTCAGAAGCTGCAGAGCAAGGCTTGCACTATGAACTGATCAGGGCTGCAATTACGCCTGTGCTGGCCACCGCCACCGCCTCTTTTCGAACGGCATTACGGCAAACCAAACCGGATATTCCAGCCTGGTACGCGGCGGCGACTCAGGCGCAGAAGGATCAGCTCCAGACGTACGTCGATGCCAGTCTCAAGTCCCGTGCCGAATTTGAGAAGACCATGCACAAGGTGCAGGACGCCGACACGTTCGGCCAGCCCCTGCTGGAAGCCGCATTGAAAAGCGCCGGGTACGAGGTGGATGTGCATCAGGTGTGGGTGCGACTCTACGTGCCCATCGAGGAGTCGTTCGGGGTTAAAACGGGGCACAGGGTCAAGACACTGTCTTTGATGCAGGCAGCGTTGAATAACTTCGAAGCCGAAGAGGCGCAAGCCGGTTTTTTCGACAACGTGTCGGGGTTCATTACCGCGCCCGATGCACGTGGGCATTTTGAGCGCTACACCACCACCCTGAACATCGAGACCTTCGCCCGGCTGTGCCGCGACCTCGACCTGGGCCAGCAATACCAGGACCACCTCGCCGCGTACCTGCGCCCGCTGGGCACGGTTTCCAAAAACCTGCTACGCGCGCGCTTCATCACTCACCACAAAGATGCGTTCACGGCCGCAGCCTATATGGCCTTGCTCAAGGGCGATATCAGCGCAGACGACCACCTGTTACTGATGCGCGTGGCGCAAGATGAACGGCGGATCAAGGTGGGCAGCAAGCAGGTGTGGTATCGCTGGCCGTCGATGATGGGCCTGGCATTGCATGGCTGCGTCATTTTTGATCCGAGTGAGGAGCATCGCTACGGCACCTGGTTTATCGCGTATATCCCTGACCACCCCGACCACCCGATCAAGCGCTATGAAACCTTCGATGACTTCAGTCGGGAAATGACCGACGCGTTGACCACCTACAAACCCGGGGGCCAGCAGGACGGCAGAGGCGTTTCGGTGACGCCCCTGCAGCGGTTTTTCGCAGGGTTCATCGCCAAAAAAGACCTGGCTTACTATTACCAGCGTTTTACCGAGAAGCGGTTGGATGAACCGGAGCGGGTCGTGGCGCTGGGGCCTGATCCTGAATGGCGCGCGTACTATGCGCGCAAATCATTGTCGGAGCTGAAGGCTATTGCATCGGTGATCAAGCACCCGGTGCACACTAGCCGGGTCGCGCAGCAAGACCCGAACCTGAATATCGACGCCTTCTGGACCAAAGGCATGTGGCTCGACCTGCACCTGTGGGATGAGCTTTATGACGGCATGCGCAAACGCGCCTTCGACGACGCCCTGAGCATGGCCGTACCCACCGCCCGGACCGACGCCGCGAGCCGCGACCGGCGCTTGGCCCATTTGATGAACATGGGGCTGTTCGCCCTGAATATGGTCTCGATGGTCATCCCACCGTTAGGTGCGGTCATGGCGGTGGTCACGGCTGGGCAATTGTTGTTTGAGGTGTTGGAGGGGGTGACGGAACTCAGCCAAGGCGACAGGGAAGCCGGCTGGATACACATTGGCGATGTGCTTGAAAACGTCGCGCAGTTGGCGGTGGGCGGGGCTGTGCTTCACGTGACCCTGTCGCCGTTCATTGAAGGCTTGAAAGCCGTCAAGTTGCCCACCGGCAAGACGCGCCTGTGGAAGCCTGACCTGGCGCCTTATGCCCAGGACATTGGGTTGCCTGCCGGCTCGCTCCCCGATGCGGAGGGTTTGCACACGGTTGACGGGCGCCAGGTACTCCCGCTCGAAGGCCGTGAATACAGCCTGGCGCCGGCGCCTGAGCCCGGCACTTACCGCATTCAGCATCCGTTGCGGGCCGACGCGTATGAGCCGCACATCGCCAATAATGGCTCCGGCGCCTGGCTTCACGAAGCCGATCAGCCGCTGACGTGGGAAGGTACACCGCTGATGCGCCGCCTTGGGCATGCCATGGACGGCCTCAGCGATACTCAGCTGGAGCAGGTGCGGCGGGTCAGTGACGTGGACGAGAGTGTGTTGCGCAGGGTGCATGTGGAGAGCGAGCCGACCCCGGCGATTGTGCTCGATACGGCGCAGCGATTCCGGGCTTACGATAGCGCCCAGGGCTTGAGCGGGCAGATCCTCGCCGGGCCTGTGCCACCCGAACTGGCCGGTTACTCGGCCTTGCTGATGGTCGAGCTGCCTGGCTGGCCGGGCAACCAGGTGATCGAAGTGTTCGAAGGCACGGGCCCAACCAGAACGACCATTCACTATGGCGACCTGAGCAGGCCCGACACGCACGTGCTCAGTATCAATCGCAGTGACCTGGTCAACGGGCGGCTGGCGGAGCGGGTGGTGGCGACACTTACCGAGGAGCAGCTCAAGGGCCTGCTGGGGCAACACCTGCCTGACGGCAACGTGCTGCGCAGCGAGCAGTTACAGGCTCGCTTGGCAAGCCATGCAAAAAGCAACCAATTGCGGGTATTCGAAAGCGTCTATCAGGGCCGCCAGTTGCCCCGAAGCGCGGAGCAGTTGGTCATGGAACGTGACTTCAAAAGCCTGCCGGCGGGCATTGCCCAGGAGCTGCTGGACGGTGCTGGCGCGAAGCAGCGGGCGTCGCTGGTCGACAACCAAAAGATCCCCCAGGCGTTGGCGCAGCAAGCACGCCTGGCGCAGGGCCAACTGCGCCTGGCGCGGGCATATGAAGGCTTGTATCTGGACGCGCTGGCCAATGCCGATACCGAAGCCCTGGTGCTCAATAGCCTGGAGAGGCTGCCGGGCTGGAAAGATGGTTTGCGCCTTGAGGTGCGCGAGGAGTCACTCACGGGCCCGTTGCGTGCCAGCTATGGAGAGCCCGCTGCCGCCGAGCGCAAAGTACTGTTGCGTGTGGAGGCGGGGCGGTATGAGGTGTTTGACTCCGGCGGCAATCAATTGCACGGGGTAGATGACCTGTACGGCACGTTGCAACACGCGCTCACGGACGCTCATCGCGCATCCATCAGGCTGCCCCATATAGGCCAGGGCCAGCAGTTGCGTGCCCTGATTTGGCAGCATGCCTTGCCTCGTGAGCGGCTGCGGTGGGTGCTGAACATGCGCCCGCGCAGCGCCCCTTTCTTCAAGCCACCGCGTCGCCATCGCGGGGGGCGGCTGGGTTATCCGTTAAGTAGCAGCGGCGGCATGCTGGTAAGGTTTCCTGGTTTCAGCCTGCGTTTTCGTGAGCTCTATCCCACTGCCGACGCCCTGGAAATCGAGGCAGTTCGCGCCACTCACTTTCCCCATCATGAGGCTTGGCTAAGGGCTCAGGAGCAGGAATTCGACACGCTTGAGGCCAGATTGGGTCGATGGAGGAGTGAGCCGATCGTGGGCTTTGGCAACGAGCAAAGCCCCGCGTACCAGCAACAGCTGGAAATCCGCAAAGAGCTGACGGGGACGCTACTGCGCGCTTGGTGCAAGATCGGAGAGCTGGATACCGATAGCCTGAGCGACTACCAGGGCCAGAAGATCGACCTGACCGGCGAGGCGGTTGGGCCGCAACTGGCAAGCCTGCCGACCCTGGCTGCCAACTTCGATCACGTTACGTACCTTGCAATGACCGACTCGGCGCTGACCGATGGTGTCGATTCGTTCCTCACACACTTTCGTGGTTTGCGCAGCCTTTACCTGGAAAGGAATGCCCTCACTCGCGTGCCCCTCGCGCTTGAACAGATGCCAACGCTTAGAGACCTGGCGCTCTCGGATAACCAGATCGCCCTGGACCCGTCGGGAAGTTACCGGTTGAAGCAGTTGACCCGGTTGCGCCGCCTCGAACTTAACAACAACCCGCTGGGGATGGCGCCCAACATCAGCGATATGAGCCACTTGTATCAGTTGTCGCTGGTAAACACCGGGCAAACGGGCTGGCCCATCGGTGTCTTCTCCAAGCCTCGACCACGGTGGTTCAACCTGGACCTGGCAGATAACGATCTGCTGGTACCCGAGGTTGCGCCGGGCTCGCACCGGGCGCAGATCCTGTCGCGTACTCGCGTTACCCGTCACCGACTCAATAGCGAGCACCTGCGCCGCCTTAAGCTCTATATCGAGTCAGTGGGCATGGACCCCGATCGTGCATTTGCGCCCCGGGGGGTAAACGACAACTGGGCCTGGAAAACGGGCCTGACTGACGCGCAATGGGTCGCCAGGCAGCCCACCTGGGACGCGCTGGAAGTGTCGGCAGATGCTGAACCGTTCTTCGACGTCATCCGCGGGATGTCCGAGCACCTCGATGACTTTGACGCTACGCCGGCGGTTAAACCCGACCTTACAGGCAAGGTCTGGCGGATGTTGCAGGCGATGGAAGAGGACCCTGTGTTGCGTGACCGGCTGTTTGAGATTGCCAATCGCGTTGAAGCCATCCCCGAGTTGTTCAATGCCATGGGGCTGGAACTCATGGTATGGGAAACCCTGCACAGCCCCCCGGGGACGTTGATAGGGATACCCATGTTGAACCTGGCCAAAGGCACCGTGAGGCTCTATGAGTTGGGGATTATCATTGAAGAGCGAATACAAGCGTTGGTGGCTCAAGGGCACGCTTTCCCGGATGCCCTGAATCCGGGGCTCGATGCCGCGGGCAATCCTTTGCCCGAAATTGACGAAGCGAGCATCTACCTGGCGTACACCGCAGGGCTGGCAGAGCGGCTGGATTTGCCGTGGCAAACCAGGGCCACCGGGTATACGGTGCCCGGCGTTACGCCACAGATGCTGGACGATGCATTGACGCGGGTAAATGCACAGGGGGAAGGCGAAGGGCTGAGAAATGCTGTGGTCGAGTTGGGTTTTTGGCGCGACTTTGTGAAGCGCCAGAATTTGACCGACTTCGTCGCGGTCGAAAACAAATTCCAGGCCCTGGACCGGTTGGAGAGAGCCATGGCCAGGTGGGCGAAAAAACAGGCTGAATTGCCGGAGTCCGAAAAGCTGCTGCTGCGCAATGTTATCAGGCGCTCGACCATCGAACTGGACAAGCCCCCAGGAACATTCGTGCCCGGGGCGCGTCTGGGCGCGGCTCAATTCAATGCGCTGCTGGATGAGTTATACGATGCAGAACGCGTGATCGTTGCGAGGCTCACCGACGAGGCGCTGGCAGCGCCGATCGCCCCGAAGTAATCGGCGGCCAATCCTTCAGAACAAGAAATAACGTTGCGCCATCGGCAATACATCTGCCGGTTCACACCACAGCAGTACGCCGTCGGCCTTGACCTGATACGTCTGTGGGTCGACCTCGATATGCGGCAGGTAATCGTTGTGGATCAGGTCGGTTTTCTGCACCGAGCGGCAACCCTTGACCACGGCGATCTGCTTTTTCAACCCCAACTGCTCGGGCAAACCTGCGGCCAGTGCCGCCTGGCTGATGAAGGTCAGGCTGGTGGCGTGCAGCGAACTGCCGTAGCTGGCAAACATCGGGCGGTAGTGCACCGGTTGCGGGGTTGGAATCGAGGCGTTGGCATCGCCCATCAGGCTTGAGGCAATCGCGCCGCCCTTGAGGATCAGGGTCGGCTTGATCCCGAAAAACGCCGGGCGCCACAGCACCAGGTCGGCCCATTTGCCCACTTCGATCGAGCCCACTTCGTGGCTGATGCCGTGGGTGATCGCCGGGTTGATCGTGTACTTGGCAATGTAGCGTTTGGCACGGAAGTTATCGTTGCCTTCACCGTCGCCCGGCAGTGGCCCGCGCTGTTTTTTCATCTTGTCGGCGGTCTGCCAGGTACGCGTGATGACTTCGCCCACGCGGCCCATGGCCTGGCTGTCGGAGCTGATCATCGAGAACGCGCCGAGGTCATGCAGGATGTCTTCGGCAGCGATCGTCTCGCGGCGGATGCGGCTTTCGGCGAAGGCCACGTCTTCGGCAATGCTCGGGTCCAGGTGATGGCAGACCATCAACATGTCCAGGTGTTCGTCGATGGTGTTACGGGTGAACGGCCGGGTCGGGTTGGTGGAGCTGGGCAACACATTGGGCAAGCCACAGGCCTTGATGATGTCGGGCGCGTGACCGCCACCGGCGCCTTCGGTGTGGTAGGTGTGGATGGTGCGGCCCTTGAACGCGGCGAGGGTGGTTTCGACAAACCCGGACTCGTTGAGGGTGTCGCTGTGGATCGCCACCTGCACGTCGTACTCGTCGGCAACGCTCAGGCAGTTGTCGATGCTTGCGGGTGTGGTGCCCCAGTCTTCGTGGAGCTTCAAGCCAATGGCCCCGGCTTTTACTTGTTCGATCAGCGGCTCCGGCAGGCTGGCGTTGCCCTTGCCGGTAAAACCGATGTTCATCGGGAACGAATCGGAGGCCTGGAGCATGCGCGCCAAATGCCACGGGCCGGAGGTGCAGGTGGTGGCGTTGGTGCCGGTGGCCGGGCCGGTGCCGCCGCCGATCATGGTGGTGACGCCGCTGGTCAGTGCCTCTTCGATTTGCTGTGGGCAAATGAAGTGGATGTGGGTGTCGATGCCGCCGGCGGTGAGGATCATGCCTTCACCGGCAATCACTTCGGTGCTGGCGCCGACGGCGATGGTGACGCCGGGCTGGATGTCTGGGTTGCCCGCCTTGCCGATGGCGAAGATGCGGCCGTTTTTCAGGCCCACATCGGCCTTGACGATGCCCCAGTGATCGATGATCAGCGCGTTGGTGATCAGGGTGTCGACCACCTCGGCGGCCAGCAGTTGGCTCTGGCCCTGGCCGTCGCGGATCACCTTGCCGCCGCCGAATTTCACTTCTTCGCCGTAGACGGTGAAGTCCTGTTCGACTTCGACGAACAGCTCGGTGTCGGCCAGGCGGACCTTGTCACCGACGGTGGGGCCGTACATGTCGGCGTAGGCTTGACGGCTGATTTTCATGTGTTTGCCCTGAGAAATGTGTGTTGAATGTGAAAGCGCTTTCGCAGGCAAGCCAGCTCCCACAGGGGAATGCATTCCAAAGGTGGGAGCTGGCTTGCCTGCGATGAGACCCTAAAGGTCACCCATGATTCTTCCGGCAAAGCCGAACACCCGGCGCTTGCCGCTCAATTCCACCAGTTCCACTTCGCGACTCTGCCCCGGCTCAAAGCGCACGGCGGTGCCGGCCGGGATATTCAGGCGCATGCCACGGCTGGCGGCACGGTCGAACGTCAACGCGTCGTTGGTTTCGAAAAAGTGGTAGTGGGAGCCGACCTGAATCGGCCGGTCGCCGCTGTTGGCCACGCTCAGGGTGGCAGTGCGCCGGCCCACGTTGAGTTCGATGTCGCCAGGCTGGATCTGAAATTCGCCAGGAATCATGCAGGTTGTCCCAGGGTCTTGAAGTAGATGGCGGTCGGGGCGTAGCGCCCGTCCGGGCTTTGGCAGTAGTTGGGCAATTCACCGATCTTGGTGTAGCGCAGCGACTGGTAGAAGGCTTCGGCGTCGGAGCCGGCTTCGGTGTCCAGGTACAACAGCCCGCGTTTGTATTGGCGGGCACTCAGTTCCAGGGCGTTCATCAGTTGCTGGCCGAGGCCGCGGCGCCGCGCTTCACTGTGCACCAGCAGCTTTTGCACTTCGGCGCGGTTCAGGCCGTTGGCTTTCAGGCACAGCGCCAATTGCACGCTGGCCACCACTTGTTCATCGCGTACCACCACCCAGAGCAACAGGCTGGCGTCCTCGACGCTCGCCTGCACGCCACTCAAGTAGCTGCGGGCCTGGGCTTCGTCGAAGTCGGCCATGAACCCTACCGATGCGCCGTGCTTCACAGCGTCCAGCAGCAGCTCAACCAACCCCTGGCGGTAATGGGCAAAACTTTCGGCATTGACTCGACGCAGTTGGGCGGCGTTCATCGGTGTCACTCCTTGGGCGGCGCAGCGCCAGGGTTGAGCGTCAGTTGCATGAAGGTCAGGTCCAGCCAGCGGCCGAACTTGGTGCCCACCTGGGGCATTTGCCCGGTGGTGACGAAACCCAGGCGCTCATGCAGGCGGATCGAGGCCTGGTTGCCGCTCTCGATGGCGGCAACCATCACGTGTTTGTCGCAGGTTTTCGCCCGTTCGATCAGTGCGGCCATCAACAGGGGGCCGAGGCCCTTGCCGCGCTGGTCGCTGCGCACATACACCGAGTGCTCGACGGTGTGGCGAAAGCCTTCAAAAGGCCGCCAGTCGCCGAACGAGGCGTAGCCGGTGACCTGCTCGTCTTCGACGCTCACCAGGACCGGATAAAACTGCGCCTGGCGCGCACTGAACCAGGCCTGGCGGTTACCCAGGTCTATCGGTTGTTCGTTCCAGATCGCCGTGGTGTTGAGCACCGCGTCGTTGTAGATGTCGCGAATCGCCGGCAAGTCGGCGTGCAGCGCATCACGAATCAAAAAAGACATGGCCGGGCCTCAGGCGATGGGTTGGTGGACGGTGACCAGCTTGGTGCCGTCGGGAAAGGTCGCTTCCACCTGGATGTCCGGGATCATTTCCGGGATGCCTTCCATCACCTGTTCGCGGGTGAGCAGGGTGGTGCCAAAGTGCATCAGCTCGGCGACGGTGCGGCCATCGCGGGCGCCTTCCATCAGCGCAGCGGAGATGTAGGCGATGGTTTCCGGGTAGTTGAGCTTCACACCGCGCGCCAACCGCCGCTCGGCCACAAGGCCTGCGGTGAAGATCAGCAGTTTGTCTTTTTCCCGTGGGGTCAGGTCCATCGTTCAAAGTCCTTCAAACTACATTCATAAAAACACGGAAGATCCAATGTGAAAGCTGCTTTATGTGGGCGCTGGCTTGCCTGCGATGCGGGCGACTCGGTATGTCTGATGTACCGAGGTGATGCCATCGCGGGCAAGCCCGGCTCCCACAGGGAACAGGGTCAACGTTTGATCTTCATGTGCTCCAGATTCTCGGTGATAGTGCCTCGCGGCCCAAGACCGCCGGGCGCAACAGGCGCCACAATTCAATCAACCAACCCCGTGCCAACAACGCTTCACCCGCCAGGCAACGGGCTACCAGAAAACCGGGCAATTGGGTCAGGTCGCCGCGTACGTCATGGGGCAGCGAGCGGCATTGTTCGAGCAGTTCGGGGTCGATGTCGCCGGTCACCAGCAAGGTCGCAAACACCGGTTGCCCATCCAGCCCGATGGGCGAGTCGAGCAAACCGTCGGCGCCCACAATGCGCTGGCGCTCATGCCAAATCAACTGGCCGTCGCGGCGGATATCCAGGTGCGACTGGAAGTGCCCCAGCTCGAACCGTTCACCGCTGGCGGGGCGCCCAAGGGCGACTACGTCCCAGTAAAACAGCCGGGCATCGCCTTGCAGGTCTATACGGGTGGTGAGTTCGGCCTGGGCGGCGCTGAACACGATGGTTTCCTGTGGCAGCCATTCCAGGGTGGCGCCGGCCTCAACGGTCAGCTCCAGCTTCTGGTAGGCCGGGCCGCCGGCGCGGTACCACTTGGCGGCGCCCGGGCTGGTCAATTGCGCCCAGGCCCCTTCGGCAACGTGGGCGGTGATGTCGAGGCGATCACCGCCGGCAATCCCGCCAGGAGGGTGCACGATAATGTGCTGGCACACCTGGGGGCCTTCGGCGTACAGGTGCTTTTGCACCCGCAGCGGGCCGAGGTGGCGGCGCATCACCGGGCGCGTGGTGTCGCCAAAACGCGCGTAGCCGAGTTCCAGCTCGGCGTGCCAGCTGGGGGTGAACAGCGCAGTGGGTGCAGGTAGAGTCATCGTCAGTGCTTATCGTTAGGAGGCTACAGGTTAGATCGTAACGAGCCCGCGCACACCCTCGCTTTCCATATTTTCTCCACGCCCCTGCTGGACGATTTCGCCCCGGGACATCACCAGGTACTGGTCGGCCAATTCGGCGGCAAAGTCGTAGAACTGCTCCACCAGCAGAATCGCCATGTCACCGCGTGCTGCGAGTTTTTTGATCACCGCGCCGATCTCCTTGATCACCGAAGGCTGGATGCCTTCGGTGGGCTCGTCGAGAATCAACAGGCGCGGGCGGCTGGCCAGGGCGCGGCCGATTGCGAGTTGCTGTTGCTGGCCGCCGGACAGGTCGCCGCCCCGGCGTTGCTTCATTTGCAGCAGCACCGGGAACAGCTCGTAGATGAAAGCTGGTACTTCCTTGGCCTCCGAGCCTGGAAAGCGCGACAGGCCCATCAACAGGTTTTCTTCCACCGTCAGCCGGCCAAAAATCTCCCGGCCCTGGGGCACGTAGGCAATGCCGGCGTGTACGCGCTGGTGCGGCTTGAAGCCGGTAATGGCGCGGCCTTCCCAGTTCACCGCGCCTTCCTTGGCCGGCAGCAAACCCATCAGGCACTTGAGCAAGGTGGTCTTGCCCACGCCGTTGCGGCCCAGCAGGCAGGTGACTTCGCCGACTTTTACCTCAAAGGAAAGCCCGCGCAGGATGTGGCTACCGCCGTAGTACTGATGCAGCTTGTCGACTTGCAGCATGTTCAAAATCTCCTCAATTCCTTGTGGGAGCTGGCTTGCCTGCGATACAGGCGACTCGGTGTATCAGTTGCACCGTGTCGATGCCATCGCAGGCAAGCCAGCTCCTACATAAAGCATCAGCGACCGAGGTAAACCTCGATCACCCGCTCATTTTCCTGCACCTGTGCCAGCGACCCTTCGGCCAGCACGCTGCCCTGGTGCAACACCGTCACGTGGTCGGCAATCGCGCCGACAAAGCCCATGTCGTGCTCCACCACCATCAGCGAATGCTTGCCCGCCAGGCGCTTGAACAACTCGGCGGTGAACTCGGTTTCGGCGTCGGTCATGCCGGCCACCGGTTCGTCCAGCAGCAACAGTTGCGGGTCTTGCATCAGCAACATGCCGATTTCCAGGAACTGCTTCTGGCCGTGGGACAGCAAGCCGGCCGGGCGATTGACCGAGGCGGTCAGGCGGATGGTGTCGAGGACTTCACTGATGCGGTCTTTCTGCTCGCCACTCAAGCGCGCCCGCAGGCTGGCCCACACTGACTTGTCGGTCTTTTGCGCCAGTTCCAGGTTTTCGAACACGCTCAAGGCTTCGAATACCGTGGGTTTCTGGAACTTGCGACCGATGCCGGCCTGGGCGATCTGCACTTCGCTCATGCTGGTCAGGTCCAGGGTTTCGCCGAACCAGGCCTTGCCGTGGCTGGGCCGGGTCTTGCCGGTGATCACGTCCATCAGCGTGGTCTTGCCCGCGCCGTTGGGGCCGATGATGCAGCGCAATTCGCCGACGCCGATGTACAGGTTCAGGTCGTTCAACGCCTTGAAACCATCGAAGCTGACGCTGATGTCTTCCAGGGTCAAAATCGTACCGTGGCGAGTGTTGAGGCCCGTGCCGGCGACTTGCCCCAGGCCAATGGCATCACGGCTGGTGCCTTGGTCTTTGTTCGGTTCAAGGATAGGTTCGAGCATAAATTCGGCCGTCGCGGTGATTCTCATTGGTCGCCCCTTTTCTTCAGCAGGCCGATCACACCCTTGGGCAAGTACAGGGTGACGATGATGAACAGCGCGCCGAGGAAGAACAGCCAGTATTCAGGAAAGGCCACGGTGAACCAGCTCTTCATGCCGTTGACCACACCGGCGCCCAGCAGCGGGCCGATCAATGTTCCGCGACCACCGAGCGCCACCCACACCGCCGCTTCAATGGAGTTGGTCGGCGACATTTCGCTGGGGTTGATGATGCCCACTTGCGGTACATACAGCGCACCCGCCAAGCCGCACAACACCGCGCTCAACACCCACACAAACAGCTTGAACCCACGCGGGTCGTAGCCGCAGAACATCAGCCGGTTTTCCGCGTCCCGCAGCGCCGTCAGCACCCGGCCGAACTTGCTCTGCGCCAGGCGCCAGCCGATGTACAGGCTGGCCACCAGCAACGCCACGGTGGCCACAAACAGCACCGCCCGGGTGCCCGGTTCGGTGATGCCAAAACCGAGGATGCTACGGAAATTGGTAAAGCCGTTATTGCCGCCAAACCCGGTCTCGTTACGGAAGAACAACAGCATCCCGGCAAACGTCAGGGCCTGGGTCATGATCGAGAAGTACACGCCCTTGATCCGCGAGCGGAAGGCGAAGAACCCGAACACCAGCGCCAGCAAACCTGGCGCCAATACCACCAGGCACATGGCCCAGAGGAAGTGGCTGGTGCCGGTCCAGTACCAAGGCAATTCGGTCCACGACAAAAAGGTCATGAACGCCGGCAGCTCGTCACCCGAGGCCTGGCGCATCAGGTACATGCCCATGGCATAGCCGCCCAGCGCAAAGAACAAGCCGTGGCCGAGGGACAACATGCCGGCGTAACCCCACACCAGGTCCAGCGCCAGGGCGACGATGGCGTAGCACAGGATCTTGCCCACCAGCGTCAGGGTGTAGGCAGAAACGTGCAGCGGATTTTCCGGTGACAACAGGGAAAACAACGGCAGCGCCAGCAGCAGGATCAAGATCACTGCGCCGACCGCGACGGTCACCTTGGGGCCGGCCTTTTGTGCGGCCGTGAGCATCAATGGCTGGTTCATCAGTCGATCACCCGTCCTTTCAGTGCGAAGAGTCCTTGCGGGCGTTTCTGGATGAACAGAATAATCAGCGCGAGGATCAGGATCTTGCCGAGTACGGCACCGATTTGCGGTTCGAGAATCTTGTTGGCTATCCCTAAGCCGAAGGCGGCCATGACGCTACCGGCCAGTTGGCCGACGCCGCCGAGTACCACCACCAGGAACGAGTCGATGATGTAGCTCTGGCCGAGGTCCGGGCCGACGTTGCCGATCTGGCTCAAGGCAACGCCGCCCAGGCCGGCGATCCCGGAGCCCAGGCCAAAGGCGAGCATGTCTACGCGCCCGGTGGGCACGCCGCAGCAGGCGGCCATGTTGCGGTTCTGGGTGACGGCCCGCACGTTGAGCCCCAGGCGCGTCTTGTTCAGCAGCAGCCAGGTCAGCACTACCACGCACAGCGCGAAGACGATGATCACGATGCGGTTGTACGGCAGCACCAGGTTGGGCAACACCTGGATCCCGCCGGACAGCCACTCGGGGTTGGCCACTTCAACGTTCTGCGCACCGAACACCAGGCGCACCAGTTGGATCAGCATCAGGCTGATGCCCCAGGTGGCGAGCAGGGTTTCCAGCGGGCGGCCATACAGGTGACGAATCACCGTGCGTTCCAGTGCCATGCCGATGGCCGCGGTGACAAAAAACGCCACCGGCAATGCGATCAGCGGGTAGAACTCGATTGCCTGGGGCACGTAGCGCTGCATCATCAACTGCACCACATAGGTGGAGTAGGCGCCGAGCATCAGCATCTCGCCGTGGGCCATGTTGATCACGCCGAGCAAGCCGAAAGTGATCGCCAGGCCGAGCGCGGCCAGTAGCAGGATCGAGCCCAGGGACATGCCGCTGAAGGCCTGGCCGAGGATCTCGCCGATCAGCAGTTTGCGTTTGACCTGGGCCAGGCTGGTCTCGGCGGCGGTGTGCACCGTGGCGTCGGCTTCGACGCCGGGGGCGAGCAAGGCTTCCAGGCGAGTACGGGCCAATGGGTCGCCGGTGCCGCCGAGCAAGCGCACGGCAGCCAGGCGCACGGCCGGGTCGGTGTCCACCAGTTGCAGGTTGGCCAGGGCCAGGCTCAAGGCGACGTGCACGTCGTCATTGGTTTCGCCGGCGAGCTGTTGGTCGAGGAATTTCAGCTGCGCAGGTTGTGCGCTTTTTTGCAGCGTGAGGGCTGCGGCGAGGCGCACCTTGGGGTCAGCGGCGAGCAGTTCCTGGCTGGCTTGCACGTTGTCGATCAGGCCGCGCAGGCGGTTGTTCAGGCGTACGGTCTTGGTTTCGCCGTTGACGCTGATCTGGCCTTGTTGCAGGGCGTCCACCAGCTCGATGCGTGCCGGGTCAGGCTGGGCGGCCCAGTCCTGGAGCAGCTTGGCTTGTTGCATCGGGTTGGCGGCAAGGAAGTCTTCGGCGTCGCTGGCGTGTGCGGCGAAGGGCAGCAACAGCAGGGCGGCGAGGATGAAGCGGTGGAGGGCAGTGGGCATATTCTTGGGCCTTGCTCGAACAAATGTGGGAGCTGGCTTGCTTGCGATAGCGGTGCATCAGACCTGTCGAGGTATCCGCATCGCAGGCAAGCCAGCTCCTACAGGGTTTGTGTCGGCATCTCAGATGCCGACACCCCTTGGATCAGTTGCTCTTGACGGCGTAATCCGGCTTCTTGTCATTCCCCGGAATGTACGGGCTCCACGGCTGCGCGCGGATCGGTTCCTGGGTCTGCCACACCACCGAGAACTGCCCATCGGCCTGGATCTCACCGATCATCACCGGCTTGTGCAGGTGGTGGTTGGTCTTGTCCATGGTCAGGGTGAAACCGGACGGCGCGGCGAAGGTCTGCCCGGCCATGGCCTCACGTACTTTGTCGACGTCGGTGGACTTGGCTTTCTCAACCGCCTGCGCCCACATGTGGATGCCCACGTAGGTGGCTTCCATCGGGTCGTTGGTCACGGCTTTATCCGCGCCCGGCAGGTTGTGGGCCTTGGCGTAGGCTTTCCAGTCGGCCACGAATTTTTTGTTCACCGGGTTCTCCACCGACTGGAAGTAGTTCCAGGCAGCGAGGTTGCCCACCAGTGGCTTGGTGTCGATGCCGCGCAGTTCTTCTTCACCCACAGAGAAGGCGACAACCGGAACGTCGGTGGCTTTCAGGCCCTGGTTGGCCAGCTCTTTGTAGAACGGCACGTTGGAGTCGCCATTCACGGTGGAGATCACGGCGGTCTTACCACCGGCCGAGAATTTTTTGATGTTGGCCACAATGGTCTGGTAGTCGGCATGGCCGAACGGGGTGTAGACCTCTTCGATGTCTTTGTCCGCTACGCCTTTGGAATGCAGGAACGAACGCAAAATCTTGTTGGTGGTGCGCGGGTACACATAGTCGGTGCCCAGCAGGAAGAAGCGCTTGGCGCCGCCGCCTTCTTCGCTCATCAAGTATTCCACCGCCGGGATCGCCTGCTGGTTGGGCGCCGCACCGGTATAGAACACGTTCGGCGACATCTCTTCGCCTTCGTATTGCACCGGGTAGAACAGCAAACCGTTGAGCTCTTCGAACACCGGCAATACCGATTTACGCGAGACCGATGTCCAGCAGCCGAACACCACGGCAACCTTGTCCTGGGTCAGCAACTGCCGGCCTTTTTCCGCGAACAGCGGCCAGTTCGAGGCGGGGTCGACCACCACCGGTTCGAGCATCTTGCCGTTCACGCCGCCCTTGGCGTTAATCTCGTCGATGGTCATCAACGCCATGTCTTTAAGCGAGGTCTCGGAGATGGCCATGGTCCCGGACAGCGAGTGCAGGATGCCGACCTTGATGGTCTCGGCGGCCTGTACGGTCCAGGTCATGCCCATGGCGGCGATGGACGCCGACAGTGTGAAAGCCTTGATCAAGCTGCGACGCTTCATTGTGCAATCTCCATGACTCAATGGTGTGATGCAGGAGTGATTGCAAAGGCTGTGCCGAGGCGCGCAATCGTGGTGCACCGGCGCGAGGCTTGGGTCAACGGTGCGCCTGTCGCACCAGTACGGCGCCTTTGGTGCAGGTGCGTGCACGCTTTCGCACCTTAAAGGTGCCGGTACTTACCTACCGCCGCTACACCTTGATGGGCGCTGAGAATGGACACTGACGATGCCCATCCAAGGAGTTTTCATGGCGATCCGATTATCCCGCGAACTACGTGCTGCCCAAGCCCACCGCGGCGCGGCGCGCCTGCCGCCCCTCAGCGCGGCGTTTGTGCACGAGGCGGATGCCGCCTACTGGGCGCACCGCAAGATAGGGGCGCGCCGCGACCGCGAGTACGGCGGCGTGATTGTGAAAAACCCCGACGGGCTGTACTTCGCCACCGAGCCGGTACCCGGGGATGCGATGCAATTTGACCTGTTCAAAGTGCTCGCCGTCAGCCCGGAGGGTTACTACCAGCACCCCAGGGGCTACACCTGCGTGGCCAGCTATCACTCCCATCCTTCCCAGCATGAGCGGATTGAGCAGCGCAACCGCTCGTTTGATACGCGGATGGTCAAGGCTTTTTTGGGTTTCTTTTCAAATACGGACTTTACCCACGACGTGGATGACCGGGCGTTTTTCCCGGCGGCCTATCTTTCCGGGCCCGACGGTTCGCTGCTGCGTTATGCGCCCAGCGGGTCCGACGCCGAACGCAGTTTTGCCTTATGGATCCGGGCAGGAAAACCGGCGCGCAATCCTGTGGGGGTCTATGGCCCGTTCAGCGACCTGGTAAAAAAAGTCTCGACCTTGGGCGAGTTGAACCTGGTGGTTCCAACCGCGCTATGGGGTGGCTCCCACGGCAAGGTACCGGCTGACTGGGTGGTGTTTGAACCCTTCAGTTCCACTGCGTTGACGGGCATGCCACTGTTTACGCCCGTGCAGGACCAGGCCGCCAAGGCCATTCGCCTTGCCCGGGCAGATGGCCCCGAGGCAGGCGTGGTGCTCAAGGCCCATGGCAAGGAGCAGTACATCGCCACACTGGGGCGCCCAATGGACCCGCGGCGTGCGTACATGCCGCAGTTGTTTGCACTGGGCAAGCACGACAAACCGCTATTGCCCGACGGTTATGAGCTGCTGGGGTTGCTGACGCCCGGCGACGTCCCTTCCTCTGCGCTGCCGCCTCAAGAGGCCTGGCTGTATCAAAATTTCTTCGCGCCCCGGGACCTGGCTTTGGGTATTCACCAACTCAGAACATCGGGATTGTTGAACCCGGAAATTGGCTTGTCGATCTACCATCCCTGTATCGAGCGGACATTGCTCAACTATCGCTGTTCCTTCGGCGAGGCCGAAACCGCGTTGTTCAGGGTTGATGCCGACGGTACCGTGACGGATAACGGGTTCGACACGGCGTTGCTCAATGGCACGCTCAGCCCACAGGATTTTATCCGGCGGGTGGCCAATGCCGGGCAACTGAGTGTTGTACGCAGCACCGTGATGTGGGGGCCACGTGGCCAGGTAGGTTCTGATTGGCGGCCCTATCCGGCATTTCCCAGGCCGGGGTTGAGCGAGGTGTTTTTATCCGCCGACGACGCAGCGCGTTACGCCCATGCCCGCGTGGCACAGCAGCGTGATCGCGAGTTTGGCGCATTGATACTCAAGACCGCCGAGCAGCGTTATGTGGTCACCGACCACCTGCAAACCGGTGCCAACCCGTTCGCGTTCGAGGGCTTTTACCCGGTGGGGCCGGACAATTCCATGCGTCTGCTGCCCGTCGGCCATCAGGTACATGCCTGGTTTGGCTCCCACAAGGCGTTGTCCATGAGCGACCCGGCGCAGGCCGCACGTTTGAACTGGAGCGCAGATGAGGCAGACCTCAATGCGCAGATGTTTACCGACGCCGAAGCCTACCGTGTTCTCGGCCGTACGCTGGCGGCGTACTTGTCGGGTGCCGAAGACAGCCTCGTGGTGCTGGAGCCCACCGGTTCCGGCGGGGAAGCTTTATTACGCTGGAAGGAGGCCGAGCTGGCGGGCGCCAGTGCCATTGCCAAAAGCCTGGCCGACGGTACGTTGAAGCCTTCGGGGGTAGTGCGTGAACTGGCCGGGATCAGTGGCGTGCGGGTGGTGGAGGGCAACCGGCTATGGGGGCCGCCGCGCAAGCTTGGCGCCGACTGGCAGCCCTCCATCGCGGTGCTCGGTTATGAGCGGCCCGGTCAGGTCGCCTATGGCGCGGTGTTCGGCGCCTCCGACAGCGCGGCCCGTGATGCGCTGGCCCGGCCATTGCAGAACTATCCCACGAGCCAGGCGTTTTTCCTGTTTATCCTCAAGCATGACGACAGGGATGAATACGTGGCCAGTGAGCGGGTGCCCGACGATGGCCGGCGCACGGCCTTTGCACTGTCGAGCCTGTTCAACGGGGCGGCCGTAGCGCCAGGGTTTCACTGCCATGCATTAATGCACGGGCAGGCCTGGCTGGGGGAGCGCTTGTCTGCGGCCGACCAATGGTTGAGTCGCCATTTCATCCTGCCGCCAGCGCTTTACGATGGGGTGGAACAGGCCAAAAAGCTCGGCCGCCCCGGCGCCCGATTGCCTGTGTATTTTGCTACCGAGCAAGGCGCCTTGTTGCGTTGCCGGTTGCCGTACGAGTCCACAGCATTTGCCCTCCAGGACGGTGGTAGCGGGCCCGAAGATTTTGTCCGTTCGCTGGGCATCGGCACGCTCACGGCGCTGGGTTTTGTAAACCGGCTCATCCACGACAGCGAATTGGCAGTGGTGCAGACCAGCCCCTGCTGGGACCGGGTCGGCCCCGTTCACAGCGGCTGGAAGCCTTACGCCCACCTGCAGCGTCGGCACCTGAGCCCGGTGTTTATCAGCATGGACGACGCGGTGCGGGCGATGCAGGCGCGTATCGGCCAGACCCGTGAGCAGGCGTATGGCGGGTTGGTACTGCGGCGCGATGACGGCGGGTTTTTCGCCACCGAGCCACTGGTGGTGCCTGGGGATGACTTCGATCAGAACTGGATATTGCCCGACGAAATGGCTACCCAGGGCTTGTACACGCCGCGCGGCGTGGTGGTGGCGCGCTACCACTCGCGGCTTTACCGTGAGTGGCCGTTTGCGCTGTCGGCGCAACACAAGCAGGTTTACGGCTGCATGTTTTCTACCCGCTCCCTGGCACCCCTGGCATTGACGGCAAGCCAGCGCCTGAGCGAATACCTGTTGGCGCCGGACGGTGCGCTGCTGCGGCTGTCGCCCCGCAGGTTGACCGTTGATGAGCACATCTTGACCAACAGCCTCAAGGCGCCGGGCCGGGCACCGGATGATTGGCAAAAAAGCCCGATGGAACGCAACCTGCGTAGTGGCCAACTGAGCCCCACCGAATACGTCAACCGGGTGGCCAATACCTTCGATGTGCAAGTGGTGGTGGGCAGCCCGTTGTGGGGCATGCCGGGCCAGGTGCGGGGCTGGCAGCCTTATACCGCGTCTCGGCTTGCACCGGCTGGCTACGTCGAGGCCCGCGCCGAGCCTGGCGTGGGGCCCGTGTGCTTGACGGCCGATGATGCGGCCCGGCACCTGCATCGGCAGGTGGTGCGGCGCGATTCACTGGCCTTCGGCATGCTGCTCAAGTCATCGACCGCGCAGCGTTTTGTGGCGACCCTGCCGGTGGCAGACGACGGCTCGAAGTTCGCCCATCGACGGGTGTTCAGCGACGCGGGCTACCCCTACGGTCATGAGTTGGCCGGGGTGTATTTTTGCGTGCCGAGCATCGATGATTTTCATCCGCCGGGCCCCAACGAGGTTTTTTGGCAAAGTTATTTTTCTCCGGTAGCCCTGGCATCGGCCCTCAGTGCATTGGCGAGCTGGCAGCCCGGGGCGCAACTGCCGGTCTACGTGTCCTGTGCCGACGGCGCGTTGCTGCGATTCACACGCTCGGCGCTTGGCTCGGCGGCGGAGTTGGTGCGCAAGGCGCCCCGCGATGTGATCGCCCTGCGCACCCGCAGCCTGTTGGCGCGTGAGTACATCGCCAGCCTGGCGAGCAGCGGCACATTGACCGTGGTGGTGCCCAGTGCCACATGGCGTATAGCGCCTGGTCGCCCGTTGCCGGTTGCCCTGGGGCCGTTGTTCAGCCACGGCGAAGACGCGGTCCTGGGGAATGTGCGTCAGGTGGGCCTGTTTACCGACAAGGCTTACCTGAGTGCAATTTTGCAAGGCAATGGGGCTGACAGCTACGTGGCGTCTTTGCCGCTTCAAGATCAGGCTTACCCATCAACGGTGGTCGAACAGCTATTTTTCACCACCCGGGGCACCGGCAGCCTGGTGGGTACAGTGCCGATATTTGCGCCGGGGTTTGCGATTGTCGCCGCCCATCAGGTGTATCGAACGGCATTGCATGAGCTGGCCTACGAGGGAGAGGCGCTCTTGCGGGCGCACTTTGTGGCCTGGAAGGAAATGGCCTTCTACGCCTACGTGCTCAAGCACACCCGCGGCCTTGCCATTGCGCACTATTACCTGACTACACGTGACGGTGCCTTGTTGGGCTACCAGCCCGATAACTCGGTCGAGGAAGCCGACCTGTTCGGCGGCCCGTCACGCTGGAACGCGGTTGACGGCCTGCACATCGACCCGCGCAAGTTGAGCCATTTCATCACCGAATTGACACGTAACGGCCGACTGCGCGTACTCAAGCGTGGCCCGTTCTGGAGCCGTTCGGGCGTGTTGACCTCGGACTTGAACCGGGTGATGGCGGTGGGTGATGGGGGTATTCGCGACCGCGACGAGCTCTGATTGCGCAACTGACAGCCAGTCTTCGGGTGCGGTCAGCCCGATACGTACGACGTTATCTATATAACGGTTTATTCCGGCCAAGCCACTGACAATCAAGCCTTCTGGCGCGCTCCGATCCCGGGGCGCGACGCCAGGCTTTTTTAACGCCATTTGAGTGTAGGTGGACATGGACAGCACTGAATTACAAGACGACCAACCCGGCACAGTCACGGTGGAACTTGCGCCGTTGGGGCCGGTATTTATCACCGCAAACGATGCGGCAACATGGGCGCACCACCAGGTCAGCGACAAGCGGGGCCGGGTATATGGCGGCGTGATAGTGAAACGCGCCGACAACCGATACCAGCCCACGGTGCCGATTGCGGGTGATGCCCGCGGGTTTGACTTTGGCACCATACTCAAGACGGATGCCAAGGGGGATTTTATTCATCCACAGGGTTACAGCGTCTACGCCTTTTACAGTTCTCGCACCGACCAAAGCAAAGTGCAGAAAAAAGAATTGGCGCACTGGACCCCGTCACAGTTGCAACTGGACAGCAGCTTCTTTTCGATGAAGGGCCTGGTTTTCATTATCGAACGGCGCGCATTTTGCCCGATTTACTATTTGTCGGGGCTCCATAACTCGCTGATCAAATATGAAAGCACCGGCTCCAAAACCGAGGCCGATTTTTTGCGCGTACTCAAAATCTCCAGGCCCCCGACTGACTTTGAAAACTTCATTTTCTTGATCAATAGCGCTGCGCGCGCGGGGGTGCTTCGGGTTGTGGTGCCCAATGGTGTGTGGGGTGGCAAAGCCGGCCAGGTAGTTGAGCCCTGGACGATCAGCCAAACGGTTGAAAAAGCCGCACAAGAGCGGCAAACGCCGCCCCACACTCAGGTCTTTCGCCATGTAAAAGACGCCATCAGGTCAGCCCTGCCGCCGTTGGACCCGAGCCTTCAAGACATGAGCCTGCAAGGCACTTACTTTGGCTACCTGTTGATCGATGATGAGCGGGAGTATGTGGCGCATTTGCCCGCGGCCGCCTTGAAGCAAGTGTTTGCATTGCGCCATCCGAAGCTGACATTGCCCAAAGGCCGTCCCAAATTACCCAGCGGGTTTTATTTGCACGGCATCTACTGCTCGCTGCTGCCGGCAACCCCGCCCATTGTGACCAAGCAGACCTGGCTGGCCGACTGCTTCTTCACGGCTTCGTCCCTGGCGACAGCCTTCGCAATGGTGGCCGACGATGAGCAGGGAATGGATTTTTATTTGCGCGCCAATGACGGGGCACTGCTGGCGTATCACTGCACCGGCTCACCGGAGCAATTGCGCCTGGTGGCCGATCAAGGCAAGGCTGCCGATGAGCGCCTGAAGGCCGGCACGCTGACGCCCGTCGAGTTTGTTCTGGAAGTGGCGGCAGTCGGTACGTTGACGGTGCTTGAGACCGGGCAGGTATGGGACAAGGCCGGCATCGTGGGCCAGGACTGGCGCCCCTATGCGCGTATCCTGGACTCCTTGAGCCCGGTCTTTGTGACCGCCGATGATGCCGCCCGCTACCAGCATTACGCCAGCCAGCAGGACGATGAGTATCTCCTGAGTTTTATCCTGCAGCGCAGTGATGGCCGGTTTTTGGCCTCAAAACTGCTGCGAGTAGCACAGCAGCATGCGATTTGGGGGGTACCGCCCGACAGCGGCGCGTATTTGACCCGCGTGGAGCTTGAGGGCTATCACATTGTGGCGCTTTTCGAGCGCCCGAGCGTGGCCGTGGCCCGTTATTACAGTGACTTTGACCAGCGTACGGCGAGGCAAAAGGCGTTCCTGGCAAGTGTCCCTTACGTAGCGACGATTTTTCCGGTTATTCATTTTTCTGCACTGACCAAGGCGCTCTACACCAGCGGCATGAAGGGCACGCTGATCAAGTATCAGACAAGTGGCTCTGCGGCTGAACGTGAGTTTGAACAGTATTTGTGGGACGGTCGCCAAAGCACGATCGTACCTCGTCCCCAGGGTTTTGATGGCACACCCGAAGGGATGGTCAAGGAACTGTTGAAGGTGGGCGAACTGACGGTATTGCTGACCGATGAGTCCTGGTACAACGTGCAGGGGCGCGTGCCCGCAACCTGGGCCCCGCAGACGCCGTTCAAGGCGAGCGCGCCCATCGACACCCCCCTGAGCCTGGTGTTTACCGACCTGCTCACGGCGCTGCAGTATGCTCATGACCGCATGCAGGCAGCACCGGGCGGCAGGCGCATCGGTTGTATTCTCAAGCACCGCAGCACCTCGGAGTACGTGGTCACAGAGCCTGCGGATGCTGTGCAGTCGGGCGACGATCTGGATTTTTTCGCGTTGTCGCGACTGTTTCCGGCGGGCAGCGACGGTGTGCCACGGCTGCCCTCGGGTTTCGTACTCAAAGGTTGGTACTGCCGCAGTGAACCCGACAGCAGCGGGATTCACGCAAAACCCTGGTTGTACGAATCGTTTATCGCCACCCTGGATTTCGCCAGGGCCATTGCCTTTGCGCGTCGCCATGCCGACAGCAACCTGGCCCTCTACTTCAGTACCCTCGACGGCGCCCAATTGGGTTACCAGTTTTCCGGTTCGGCCCAGGAAAGCCAACTGTTTGGTGTGCTGCCCGACGGCCGCGTAACAGACAACGGCCTGGCAGACGAATTGCGGGCCGGTACGCTTACGCCTCATGCCCTGATCCTTAAAGTCGCCGAAGCGGGCGCGCTGTCGGTGCTCCAGCCCGCAACGCTGTGGGATACCCCAGGCCTGGTGGGCGACACCTGGCGCCCCTACGCCAGCGTGCAGGAACCTCTCCTGAGCAGCGGGTTCCTGCAGATGGAGGATGCAGCGCGCTACGCCCATGGGCAGCTCAAAGACCAACGCGAGCGCGACTACACCGGCTATATCCTGCAACGCTCGGATGGCCTCTACGTGGCGACCGAGCCGCTGTATGTGGACGACACCGGGCGTTTTGCCCTGGGTGTTGTTTATCCCCAGGACCCCAAGGGCCGTTCGTTGCTGCCCACCGGGCACACCTTGAAAGCCGTGTATGGGTCGTGCCGTGGCGTGTCGCTGATCGAGCCTGCACGCATGGCACGCGAGGGCTGGTCACGGGAAGATGCCTACCTGCAAGCGCAGTTTTTTTCTGCCGACGACATCTACACCTTGATTCAGAACCGCCACCAGGTGCCGGTGGGCTACCTGTCGAGTGCCCGCGACGCCTTGCTGGTGTATGACATGGTCGATTTGCCCGCACAGGCTTCGCTGCTCAAGGACGTCACGCCTTCCGCCCTGGGCAGCCCCGTGGCGCGTAATTTGGACAATGGTTCCTTGACGGCCAAAGAGTGGGTGCGGCAGGTGGCGGCTGCCGGCAGTCTGCGCGTGGTATTGCCCAGCCCGCTATGGGGGGCGTCGGGCCTGATTACCGAACACTGGCGCCCGAGCCGCACGATTTCGCAGCGCCAGCGCCCCGAGCAGGTTTCCTTTGGCGCGGTGTTCGCCAAGGCCCAGGACGCCGCGCAAGCCTTGCACCGGCAAGTTGCCGGTTACGAGGCGCCGACCCAGACGGGCTACGCCTTCATCCTCAAGCATCGGGACAAAGACGCCTTTGTGTGCACCGAGGTGGCGCCGTCCTGGGACAAGGCCGGCTTGTTCGCCCAGGGCGGGCTGTTTCAAACCGCTGGCGAGGGTGGTTTTGCCTACCCGTCGCACTATCACCTGCATGGGTTGTTCTACGTTCGGCACTGGGTACCGCAAGGGCTTGCCACCCATGAGCACTGGCTGGCACGCCACTTTCTCTCTGCCGAGGATTTGGACAGCGCCGTCCTGGAGGCCAGGCGCCTGCGCGAGACCGGCGCGCTGACCGGCTTGCCGATCTTTATCTCGACGTTGGACCGCGCGTTGTTGAGGGTGCAGGCCCCGGTGTCATCGACTCTGTTCAAACCGGCGCGCCAGGAGTCGGGAGTCTTTGAGGATGAAAAAACCTTGCTGGCCGGTGGCCAAATGTCGCCCGTGGCGTTTATCAATCAGGTCGCACGATTAAGCTGGCTGAGTGTGGTGGTGCCCAGCGACTGCTGGGGCCGGGCGGGCAAGCTGGAGGTCAGCCAATCCAGCCCCTGGGCGGCCTATGGGGATTTTTTGCGACGGCCATTGAGCCCGCTGTTCAGCACCCAGGCAGACGCCGTGCGCTATGCCTATCAACAACCTCACAGCGCCGGTCATGGCGGGCTGGTCCTGGGGCGCAACGGCAAGTTTGTTGCGACGCAGGCGGTGCCGGTGTCTGGTGAAGACTTCAACCCCAAGGAAATCCTGCCCGATGATGACGTCAGCCAGATGCTGCTGGCGCCAGGCTGGAAGGCCGTCGCGCGCTATCGCTGCCGTGGGGCTGCGGTGCTGCCATTCTGGTTGGCGGAGCAAGAGAACCAGGTGTACCAGAACCTGTTTGCTACCCCGGTACTGGGCACCTTATTCAAGTCTGCGCACCTGTGGACCCATGAATACCTGTTCGGCCCCGACGGCTCGTTGCTCTGTTTCACCCTGCAAGACCCCGACCGTGACTTGATGTCCCGCGCCCAACGCGACGAGACGACGCAGTTGCTTGAGCAGCTGGAAACATCGTTGCAAGCCAATCGCCAGGCGCCCCATGACCCTTTCGGCAATGCCCTTGAACAGCAACTGCGGGCGGGCCGTAGGCAACCCTCTGAACTGGTCAACCAGCTGGTACGGGTGGGCACCCTGACGGTGCTGGAGGGCAGCCCGCTGTGGGGCACGGCACGCAAGGTGCTGCCGGGCTGGATGCCCGGCCTGGCTTACCTGCGACCGGATGAAGTGCAGCACGCGGTGGCTGACCGGGCACTGAGCCCGGTGTTCAAACACGCCGATGATGCTGCCCGCCACGGGCACGAGGCGACTCACGAACGCGGTAAGCTGAGTGTGGGGGTGATTCTCAAGTCGTCTGACAATGGGCACTTTGTTGCCAGTTCACCGGTCAAGGGTGACGACCTCAAGTTCAACCTGGACCGAGTCTTTATAAGCGCCAACTTACCGCTCGGCTACGCGCTGCATGGATTGTATGTGCGCTTGCCGACGCATGCTTCAGCCAGGCTGCCCCAGGGCGTGGGCTATGAGCAACTGATGGCGCCTGCAGCCATGCTCGCCGCCCTGAGTTTCTTGCGGGTGCTGAACGCGCCAGACGAGCAATTCTTGCCGCTGTACCTGTCGTGCCCCGACGGTGCGCTGGTTCGCTACCAGGCAACCCGGCTGGACAGCGACTTTACCTCAGCGGCTCGCCAGGAGGCCTACCTTACAAGCCTGCACAGCAACGGCACTGTCGATGGCTATGTGTTGAAACTGGCGCAATCCGGTGAGCTGCGCCTGTTGGCCAGCAGCCCGTTCTGGGTCGCCAGGGCACGCTCGTTAAGCGCGTCTCTACCCACGCTGGGCGAGCTTGATCCGCGCCTTGCGCTGGGGCCGTTGTGTGCTCACCCCGACGATGCGGCGCGCCTGGTATGGCAGCGCTTCGCCCCACTTGCCCGGCAGGCACGCCAGGGCGCGATCCTGAGTAATGGTGACAGCGATACGTTCATTGCCGTGCAGCCTGTGGAAGACCCCGGCCCCTCCGTGCCGGTGGGTCGGCGCCGCGATACGCCTGCCTACAAAGCGCTGTTCGAGGGGGTAATGAACCTGCGGTACACCAGCACTTCAACCCACTACCCCAAAGGGTATAAGGTCATCGGCGTGCAACAGCTTTACAAGGTCGACGCGCAACGCCGGCGCTTGGCGGATCGCTACGAGGACGCGCTGGCGCGCAACTTCGTGACCCAGTCAGAAATTCGGGGCGCCATAGAAATGCTGCGCCAGGACGGGGTTGCCGGTGGCCGCTACTACTTCACTCCGTTGCACGGTGGTTTGATTGTTTTCGAGCCCAGTTACCACGCCGACGAAAACCAACTGCTGCGCGATGACTGGGAGGAGGACGGCGGCACGCTGAAGGTCCTGCCCAGTGAGGTGATCCGCCGGTTGGCCACCTCGGGTAAATTGACCATTCTGGAAGTCGACCGCTTCTGGCTGCCTCGCAGCCAGGTGGCGCGCCACCTGCTGCAAACACTCAAGGAAGACGACCCGGCCAAGTAACCGCTGTTAGCGCTTGCGCATCAAACCGATAAAAAACAGCCCGCCAATCGCCGCCGTGGCCACGCCAATCGGCAAGTCCTCGGGGGCGATCATCGTGCGGGCTGCTACGTCGACCCACACCAGGAACACACTGCCCAACAGTACACACACCGGCAGTAACCGGCGATGCTCGGCGCCCACCAAGCGTCGCGCAATGTGCGGCACCATCAGCCCCACAAAGCCGATGGAGCCGCTGATGGACACCAGCACGCCGGTCATCAGCGAGGCGATCAAAAACACTTTGAGCCGTACATTGCGTGCGTTCAAACCCAGGGTCACGGCGGTCTGTTCGCCGGCCATCAATGCGTTCAATGGTCGCGCCATGCCCAGCAGCAACACCAGCCCCAGCAACACGGTGGCAAAGGGAATTGCCAGCAATTCCCAGCGCGCGAGGCCGAGGCCGCCGAGCATCCAGAACATCACTGCCGAAGCCGCGCGGTGGTCGCCCATGAACAGCAGCAGGTTGGCCACCGCCATCATCACGAACGACACGGCCACCCCGCACAGCAGCAACCGGTCACTCTCCAGGCGGCCGTTGCGACTGGCCACCGCCAGCACCACGATCATGCTCAACAATGCACCGATGAACGCGGCAATGGGCAGGGTCAACAGGCCAATCACTTCACCCACATGCAACACCACGATCACCGCGCCAAGGGTGGCGCCGGAGGTCACACCCAGCAGGTGCGGGTCGGCCAGCGGGTTGCGTGTGACGGCCTGCAATACCGCACCGATCAATGCCAGCCCGGCGCCCACCAAGGCGCCCAACAACATGCGCGGCACCCGGATCAGCCACACGATATGTTCCTGGCCGTTGCTCCAGTCCACTGCGCCAATACCGAAGGCCTTGTGCAGCAAAATTCGCCACACCACGTCCACCGGCACCCGCGCCGAGCCGAACCCCAGCGAGATAACGCACGAGATCAGCAGCAACGCGCCAAGGGCACTCAGCAGCAAGGCGTAGCGAGGGGTGATCATTCGCCGTGGAACCCCTTGGCCAGGGTTTCAACCGCCAGCACATTGTCGATGCCGGGCGTGGCCTGCACATAGGGGATGACAATAAAGCGTTGGTTCTTGATCGCGTCCACCGATTGCAGCGCCGGGTTGTTGAGCAGGAATTGCTCTTTCTGCTCGGCGGTGATTTCGCTGTAGTCGACGATGACGATCACTTGCGGGTTGCGCTCCACCACGGTTTCCCAGTTGACCCGGGTCCAGCTGGCGTCCACATCATCCAGGATATTGCGCCCACCGGCCGCATCGATCAGCGCTTGGGGCATGCCCAGGCGGCCGGACGTCATGGCGCGGTCTTCACCGCTGTCGTAGAGGAAGACACGCGGCTTGTCGGCGGGCAGGGTTTTCTGCACCTCGGCCACCTGGGCCTGCATCTGCGCGATCAGCGCATTGGCGCGGTCCTGCACGTCGAAGATCTTGCCCAGGTTGCGCAGGTCGTTATAGGTGTCTTCCAGGGTGGCGGCCGGGCGCTTCATCACGAACGCGCAGGACTCGGTCAGCTCATACACGTTGATGCCCAACGGTTGCAGGGTTTGCGGCGTGAGGTCGCCGCCCACGCGCATGCCGTAGTCCCAACCGGCGAAGAAGAAATCGACGTTGGCGTTGAGCAGGGTTTCCACCGAGGGGTATTTACTCGCCAGTTCCGGCAGGCCGTCGAGGATCTGCGCCATTTGCGGTGTCACCGACTTCCAGCCGGTCACGCCGCTGTAGCCGGCCATGTGCGACTTGAGGCCCAGGGCGAGCATCATCTGGGTCATGTTGATGTCGTGGCTGACCGCGTGTTTCGGCGCCTCGGCGAAGGTCACCTGACGGTTGCAGCTTTGGATGTTCAGCGGGTAATGAGTCGCTTCGGCGAATGCCTGGGAAGTGCCGAGCAGTAAAGCAAAAGACAGCAGGGAACGCAGGATCATGGTTGGGTTATCCAGGTAATTCGGGGGTAGCCGGACAAAGGATGAGTGTCGATCAATGCTTCAACGCCGAACACCTCGCGCAGCAACTCGGCGGTGAGCACTTCGTGGGGTGCGCCGCTGGCGACGATGCGCCCGTGGTTGATCACGTACAGGCGATCGCAGAACGCGGCGGCCAGGTTCAGGTCATGAATGCTCGCCAGGGTGGCGATGTTCAGGCGCTTGACCAGTTGCAGCAATTGCAGTTGGTAGCGGGGGTCGAGGTGGTTCGTCGGCTCGTCGAGGATCAGCAGTTGCGGTTGCTGGGCCAGGGCGCGGGCCAGGATCACGCGCTGCTTTTCACCGCCCGAGAGGGTGGCGAAGGCGTGGTCTTCAAAGCCCAGCAGGCCAACGGATTCTAGGGCTTGCCGGATCAGGTCCTGGTCTTCGACAGTGTCGCTGTCAAACAGGCCTTTATGGGGCGTGCGGCCCATGGCGACCACTTCATCCACCCGCAGGCCGAAGGCGTCGGGAAACTCCTGGAGCACTACGGCGATACGTTGCGCGCACCACTTGGAGGATTGCTTCCAGACGTTCTGGTGTTCCAGCAGCACCTCACCTTCAGCCGGTTTGCTGAACCGATAGGCACACCGCAGCAGGCTGGTCTTGCCGCTGCCGTTGGGGCCGATCAGCCCCACAAACTCACCGGCACTCACGCGCAGGCTGGCGTCACGCAGTTGGAACTGGTGATGACAGTACTCGTGGCCTGGTGGGGTCCAGGCGAGGTCGGTGAGGTTGAGTGAAGTCATCAATACTCTCGGGTCCAACACATTGGACAGTGTCGCATTCAATTAAAAGGTGTAGTCGGCCGTCACAAACAACGACCTGGGTTCACCCAGGATCCATTGCTGGCCGTTATTGTATTGGCTGACGGCGTAGGTGCGGTCGAACAGGTTATTCAATTGCAGGCCCAATGTCGTGTTGTGCATGGCTTTCCATGACACGGTGGCGTCCACCACGGTGTAGCTCGGCACCTCGCTGGTGTTGGCGGTGTCGGCATACCGCGCGTCCACGTAGCGCACACCGGCACCGGCGCGCACGTCGTCAGTGAGGGCTTTGCTCAACCACAGGTTGGCGGTGCGATGCGGTACGTCGGTTGGGCGGTTGCCGTCGCGGGACACTTGTTGGCCATTGACCTCTTCGGAAAAGTCGTCGTACTGCGCCCGCACGATGGCCGCGTTGGCTTGCAGTTGCCAGGCGTTCGGCAGTTGCAGGTCGAGGCTGGCTTCCAGGCCGTTGGAAGACTGTTGGCCGACTTGTTCCTTGAGGTCGGTGCCTGGCACATCGGTCAGTAGTTTCTTTTTGACGATGTGGTAGGCCGCCAGGGTCCATTCGCCACGCGCATCCCAGAACGCCTGCTTGATGCCGATTTCGGTTTGCCTGGCCGTGGACAGGCCGAACTGCTGCTGGTTGGCGTCCAAGGTGATCAGGCTGCCGACGCCGTCGGTGCTGGTGGCGTACTGGCCATACACCGAGGTGTCCGGGGTGATCGCGTAGACCAGGCCGGCCTTCCAGTTGTTACCGGTAAAGGTTTTGTCGGCGTCGCTGCCATCCATCAGGGATTGGCGGTCGATGTGGACGTAGTCGCGGCGCACGCCCGTGACCAACGACAGTTTGTCGGTCAGTTGCAGGCGGTTTTCGGCGAAAGCAGCGAGCTGTTTGGTGGTGCTGACGGACTGCGGCTTGAACGCGTCGGCGCTTTCAAACGGCTGTGGCACCGGATGCAGGATGTCGACTGGCTGGCCATCCGTCAGATCATTAAATGGCGCGTTACTGGCCAGGCGGAAGCGAATGCGGTTGTATTCAACGCCCGTCACGGTCTGGCTGTCGAGGCCGAACAGCATGTGTTTGAAGGTGAAGGTCTGGCGGTCGCCGACCTGTTCCTGGTTGTGCTTGATGCCCAGGTAGTCTGCACGCACCAGGCTGGCGTTGACGTAGTTGTAGCTCTCGGCGTTCTGCCAGCGGCGCTGGTTTTTCAGGTACGACAGTTCGTTGCTGGCGCTGACGTTGTCGTTGATCTGCCACTCGCTGGCCAGGCGTGTCCACTGGTCGTTGTAATGCTGGGTGTCGTTGCTGACGTTGTAGTTCTTGTCGCGCAGGCCCTTGTGCAACTGGCCGTTGATCAGCGGTGTGCCGTAATAGTTTTGCGGGGTCTGGTCGCCGTAGTCGGTGGAGAGCGTGAAGCTCAGGTCATCCGCCGCCTGCCAGCGCAGGGCAGCGCTGACAAAGTCGCTGGAGGACTCGCCGCGGTCGATGAAACCGTTGCTGCGCAGGCGGTTGATGTTCAGGCGGTAGCTCAGGGTGTCGGTCAGCGAGCCGCCGCTGTCGAGGGCTTGTTGCTGGCGATCATAAGAGCCGTAGCCCAGGCGGACGTGGTTTTCGATCTCGCCTTCGAAGGGTTTCTTCGGCAGGGTATTGATCACCGCGCCGGTGGCGCCCTGGCCGTACATTACCGAGGCCGGGCCGCGCAGTACGTCTACCCGCTCTACCGACCAAGTGTCGACCGGGAAGGTGGAAGTGCCCGCGCCATCAAACATGCGGGCACCGTCGTACAGTTGCAGCACCGAACTCTGGCCGGTAAACCCGCGCGCCGACAACGAGGTGCCGCCGTCGCCCGGCGAGCCGGTGCGGTTGATGCCGGTGGCCCGGGAAATGGCGTCCTGCACCGTGGCATCGCCCCGCGCGCGTATCTGCTCGCCCGTCTGGCTTTCAACACTGCCCGGGGTTTGCAGGGCCGTGAGGTTCAGGCGCGAACCTGCCGTGGTCGGGGTTTTCAGGTCGACGTACTCCTCATTGACGGCCGGGGCAGAGACGGCACTGGCGGGAAGAGTCAGGGCCTGGGCACTGTTTTGCAGCGCGAGCAGGCACAAGCCGGACGCAAGGTAGTTGTTCATCGGACGATAAATCGCTTCTTCGAGGCGGTACTCGCCGCAGCGCGCGGCGAGTAGGGGATGCATCAAGTGTTATAATGTAACACTTTGTGCGGCGTGAGCGAAAGCCCGCCCAAGACTACATAACGCCTCCAGGCAGGGCATCTCGTCTGGTTCACGCTGAACCTGAGGCAGATTCACCTTGGCCAATAAGCCGCGAAAGCACCAGTCGATCCAGTGCCCAGACCACGATCAACGAGGCGCCCACCAGCGGAAAGACAATCGCCAGCCCAAGCATGATCGCCATCGCGGTTTTCCATTTCGGCAGGTCGTGGCGCAACGGCGGAACCCCGAGGCTACCCTGCGGCCGGCGCTTCCACCAGATCACCAGGCCGCTGACGGCACTGAGCAGGATCATCAGGCAAATCAGCAGCACGATGATCTGGTTGATTACGCCAAACATCTTGCCCTCGTGCAGCATCACGCCGGATTCGGTAACCCGCGCCACGCTGTTGTAGTGCTCCCAGCGCACATCGGCCAGGACCTTGCCGGTGTATTGGTCGACATGCAGGGTGGCGTCGTTGCGCGGGTCGTTGGCGAACACTGCGATGGTGAAAACGCCTTCGGCGGTGGTGGGGAAGGTGATGCTGTAGCCGGGCTCGACCTTGCGTGAGTTGGCGAGGTCGACCACCTGTTGCAGGCTGACGGTGGGCGCGGCCGGGCCTTGGGTCATGCCGCCATGCTGCATGTGTTCGGCATGCTCGCCAGACATCGGCATCGGGGTGTTTTCCATAGCCCATGGCACGGTCTGCTGCGTTGCCGTGTTGAGGCTGCGGGCCTGCTGGTCAGACTGAGGCACGTTGTTCCACATCGCCGCCGGAAATTTATTCCACAGCTCGGCGTATTGCTTGCCCCAGAAACCAGTCCAGGTCATGCCGCTGAATAGCATCACCAGCAGGAACGCCGCGCCCCAGAAGCCGACCACCGCATGCAGGTCCCGCCAGAACAGGCGGCCGCGACTGCCCAGGCGTGGCCACAAAATACCGGCTGCCGATTGACCCCGCGGCCACCACAAATACACGCCCGAGATCACCAGCATCACGCCCCAGCCGGCGGCCAGTTCCACCAGGCGATCACCGACGGTGCCGATCATCAACTCGCCATGCAGCGCGCGGGCAATGGCTTGCAGGTTGTACTTGGCGTCCTGTTCACCGAGCACGGCGCCGCGATACGGGTCGACGAATACAGTCACTTCGCGGCCGTCGTTGTGCATCACGAACTGCGCGCTGCTGGTGGCGTCGGCGGGGGGCAGGTACTTACTGATTTTGCCTTGTGGGTAGGCGGCCTGGGCGCGTTGCAGTAGCTCGTCGGCGCTCATTGCGTGTTCGGCGCTTTGCACCGTCAGCAGGTTGCCGTACATCAGCGGGTCGAGCTGAGGCTTGAACAGGTAGATGATGCCGGTCAGGGCCAGCAACACCATGAACGGCGCAACAAACAGCCCGGCGTAGAAATGCCAGCGCCAGGCCATGTTGTAGAAGGAAATCTTCGGTGGGTTCATCAGGGTGTGCTCCGCAAAGGCTTGGATTTTTTGTGTTATCGAGGACGCCATCGCGGGCAAGCCCACTCCCACAGGGGGAATGCATTGCAACTGTGGGAGCTGGCTTGCCTGCGATGCGCTTAGAAGCTCATGTCCACCTTGGTCCAGAGCGTGCGCCCCGGTTCCTTGATGGCTTGCGGGTCATTGGCCGGGTAGCCGAACCCGGCGTTACCGGCCAGGTTCAGGTGCTCGGCGTACGCCTTGCCGAACAGGTTGTCGACGCCGGTACTGACCTTGAAATTCTTGTTGATGCGATACGCCGCGTTCAGCGAGAACACGCCAAACCCCGCACTCTTGTCGAAGTCCTTACCCACCACGTTGCCCTTGTTCTGGTCGATGCGGTTTTGCGCCGCGACTACTCGCCACAAGGCGCCAGCGCTCCAGTCGTCCTGGCTGTAGGTCAGTCCGAAGCGCGCATCCAGGGGCGGGATCTGCGGCAGCGGTTTGCCGTCGCTGCTGTTCTTGCCCCAGGCGTAGGCGAAGGTGGCGTCGGCCTTCCAGTTGGCGGTCAGCTTGTACGCCGCGCCCAATTCTGCGCCCATGATCCGCGCATCCACATTGCGCGCCTGGGAGGTGGTGCCCATCATTCCCGGCTGGTAGTCGAACAGGATGAAGTCACGCACCTGGCCGACGTAGCCCGAGGCCCAGGCGTCCAGGTTTGCGGATTTGTATTGCAGGCCGAAATCCAGCTGGGTGGTTTTTTCGGGCTTCACGCCATCGAACGCATTCACCGAACCGACCGCGCCGGTGTTGGGTGAAAACAGCTCCCAGTAATCCGGGAAACGTTCCGAATGCCCAAGCCCCGCGTACACGGTGGTGGGGCTGTGCTCCAGGTCGTGCTCATAGCGCACAAAGCCCGACGGCAGTGTATCGGCGCGGGTTTTGTCGGCGGTGGGATTGGGGCTGCTCATCATCCCGGTGTCGAGGGTTTGCCGGAAGTCCTTGGCCGAGGCGCGGTCGACACGGGCACCGGTGATCACCCGGTCGCGGTCGGCGGCGTACCAGGTCAGCTCGCCGAACACCCCGTAGTTATGGAAGTTGGCGTCCTTGCTGCGGGGTAGGTCCTTGTAGGTGTCGACGCCCATGGCACTGCGTTCGCGGTGCTCGTTGGTTTGCGCATCGAGGCCGCTGATCAACTGCACATCGGCCCAGCGCCAGGTCGCCTTGATGCGGGCGCCGAGGGTGCGGCGATCGACGTTGGAGGCCATGGGGCCGGCCATCATCCCGGTGCCCGACGGCACGCGCAGGCTGTAGTTATCCATCACGTGGTCGGCGTAGTTGTAGTAGACCTGCGCCTCGACCTTGTCCAGCACCTCGCCGATGTTGGACTTCTCGAACCGCAGCCCGAGGCTCTCGCGCAAGAACTGCGAGCCGTCCATGCCGCGCCCGGCGTAACGGGCTTCGCCATCGCCCCGGCCGGCGGTAAGTTCCAGCAGGGTGTCGGCGTCCGGGGTCCAGCCCACGGCTACGTCGCCGTTCCACTTGTCGTAGCGTGAGCCGACAGTGTCGTTGTTGCCGTCCTTGTAGTCATCGGCGTGGGCCTGGTTGCCGATCACTCGCACGTAACCCAATGGCCCGCCGGCTGCGGCGTCGACAATCTTGTCGAAGCGCCCGTTGGAGCCGGCCAGGATGCTGGCGTTGACCCGCGTGCCCAGCTCGCCGAACTGCTCGGGCTCACGTTCGAACAGGATCGTGCCCGCCGAGGCGCCCGGGCCCCAGAGTACGGTTTGTGGGCCCTTGATCACGGTCAGCTTGTCGTAGGTTTCCGGTGAGATATAGGAAGTGGGCGCGTCCATCCGGCCCGGGCACGCGCCGAGCATCATGCTGCCGTTGGTGAGGATGTTCAGGCGTGAGCCGAACATGCCGCGCAGCACCGGGTCGCCGTTGGTGCCACCGTTGCGCACCAGGGCGAAGCCGGGGATGGTCTTGAGGTAATCGCCGCCATCGCTGGCGGGCACCGGTTGGCGCGGGTCCTTGGGGTTGGTGACGATCGTCAGCGGCGAGCTGGGGGCGATCGCCGTGATCACCGTGGGGCTCAGTTCGTTGTCGGGCTGGTCGGCGTGGGCCTGTGGAACCAGCAGCGCGCCACACAGAACGGCGAACACGGGAGTACATCCCAAGCGGGTGTCAGCAGAAAACCTGGACATGAAAAATTCCATCATTCATTCGTAAACAACACGGCCAGCAGCCTGCGGCTGTCTGTCTAAAGTCGGCCGGGGTGAAGTAACGGTTTGAAGGGCTTACGCGATGATGGGTGGGGCGCGACTACGGGCGCCGGGGAACACGGTTTGCCGGGCATGGCCCAGGCGTGGCGCGGGGGTTATGGCATTGGCAGGCGGCGGGCTGGCGAGGGTGACAAACGACACGCTGCCAGGCAGCGCCGGGCAACTGAAGAGCAGGCTGCAATAGCCGCACTTTTCCCAGAGCACGTGGTGTTCGTCGGGGGCCTTGTTGTGGTCGGTCGCAGGCTTTACGTCGCCATGGCAGCTCGGGGCGTCCATGGACATTTCCATGGACATGCCGGCGTGATGATCCATCGGCATCGCTTGGGAAATCAGCGGACCGATAAAGATCATCAGCATGGCGAACAGGCTGATCCAGCTGCCGCGCAGCAGGCTCATTGGCTTACGGCGGGGCGGGGACAACCTGGCGCGAGTGGCGCCCATGAAGGATTATCTACTGGGCGTGCATGTGCTCATGGCCGGCCATGGGCGGTTGCTTCTGCACCGACACTTCCACCTTCACCGGCCCGGCTTTCTCGAAATTCAGGGTCAGCGGGAAATGCTGGCCGTCGCGCAATACGCTGCGGTCCTTCAGGCCCAGCAGCATCACGTGGTAGGCCATGGGCGCGAACGTCAGGTCACCTTTGGCCGGCACCGCGACGCTGGTCACCTGCTGCATCTTCATCAAATCGCCCTGCATCACATGCTCATGCAGCTCGGCCTTGGCGGCCACGGGCGTGTCGACGCTGAGCAGGCGATCCGCATTCTCGCCCTGGTTATGAATCACGAAATATGCCGCGACGGTTGGCGCGTTGGGCGGCAGTTCCTGGGACCAGGGTTCGCTGACCACCAGTTCGCCGACCTTGAAGTCTTCGGCATTGGCAGCAGCACACACCGGCAGCAACAACGCAGCCAGAAGCAGGGAAGATTTGAGCATGGCAGTTCTCCAGAACGGTTCTAAACGCAGTTCACTTGCGAAGAAATCAGACCGTTGGGGAGGCGCGGGGGTTAAGGCTCGGCCATTGCTGGCGCGGGGTGGGGGATTGCAGCGACGGCGGTGGCAGGTCTTGCACCGCGTCGAATCTTGCGAAATACAGTGTTGGTGAGTGCCCCGGCAATGCCACTAATGGCGCCGAGCCCGAGCAGCACCAGCAATGCTGCATGGTGGAGTGATCGTCCTGCTGCGGCGCCGGAATGTCCAGCTTGCCCAGGGCAATCGCCGTCAGCTTTGTACCGTTGGAAGAACAGAAACTGCCCCACAACAGCTGGTCGAGGGAATTGTTCGAACGCTGCATCGCCCCGGCCACCGGCATGGCAAACGCATTGAACAGCACTGCAAAGCAGGCGATCCAGGCAAATGCAAAGCGTTGACGGGCCATGGCGGACGATCCGTAGGGTTAATCGATCAGGTGCGTATTTAGCCTGATCGGGGGGGATAAGTAAAAAGGGACGGTGTGGTTTGGTGTCGCAGTGCTGGGGTTCAGGATAGACGGGAATCAAGGATTTCCATTCTTTTCAAATGGGCCGCGATGTTCAGTGCGACAGCTGAACGCTGTGGGAGCTGGCTTGCCTGCGATACAGGCGACTCGGTCTTCCTGCTGGATCGAGGTGATGCTATCGCAGGCAAGCCAGCTCCCACAGTTTGGATTGTTTCCGATTCGAATGTGGAGGCCCTCCACAGAAATTTCCGACAGTGATTTGAGGTTGTCCCTAGGAAACGCAATCTCTAGTCTCCGTACACCGCTGCAAACTCAGCGGTCGGGCGTCGCGGCCCGGATTTCTTCAGACGCAAAAGCGTCATCGTGTCCTTTCAGTTGGCGCTTTTTTATCGTCTACTGTGCGGCACTATGGTGGCTGTGCGCGGGATACCTTCGGGTATGCCGGTGTTCTGGAGAGCCGGTCCGCGAACCCGCGTACAGCTACCACCCCATCGCATCGCGGCGATCAGTGGTAGCTCCTTTGTACTTCTCCGGAGCTTCACAATGATTAAACCTACCCCCAATCCCCCCTTTCGGCTGTTCACCGTAGCCGATGGAATCAGCACCGAAGACCTGTTGGTCAACCTCATTGAAACACTTGCCTCGGCCAACGCGCTGAGTTGCGACTTGGCGTTTAGCCTGGAAGGATCGAAGCGAGAGGAGTTGTTGGGTGTCGCTCAGTTGATCGAACTGGCGGAGTTGCTGGCTGATCGGGTGCACGATGCAGCCGGACAGACGGCCGCCGCGAGGAGCTAACTGACCGACGCAGATTAGTGTGGGAGCTGGCTTGCCTGCGATGGCATCGCTGCGGTGTATCTGAACGACTGCGTCGTCTGTATCGCAGGCAAGCCAGCTCCCACATTTGTTTCGTGTTGCGTCATACAGACTGGAATGCTTCCAGTACCGAGTTGACGGTCGTGAACTCCCGATCCACCTGCGCCAACACCGGCCGCTTCAACACCAACACCGGCACCCCACGCTCCCTTGCCACTTCCAACTTCGGCTCCGTGGCGCTGCTGCCGCTGTTCTTGCTGATCAGCACATCAATCTGCCGCCGCTCGAACAACGCCCGCTCATCCTCGATCAAAAACGGCCCACGGGCGCCGATCACTTCGCAGCGTTCATTGCCGGGGTACACATCCAGTGCGCGCAACGTCCAGAACTGGTCGGCGGGGATTTCGTCGAGGTGTTGCAACGGTTCGCGGCCCAACGTGAACAGCGGTCGCTTGAATGGCTTGAGCGCTTCGATCAACTCCGCCCAGTCACTGACTTCGCGCCAGTCATCACCGGCCTGTGGCTGCCACGCCGGGCGGCGCAGGGCCCAGCATGGAATACCGCACATACCCGCGGCATGGGCCGCGTTGGCGCTGATCTGCGCGGCATACGGATGAGTGGCGTCCAGCACCAGCTCAATGCCTTCTTCACGAATAAATTGCGCCAGGCCTTCAGCGCCGCCATAGCCGCCGACGCGCACCTGGCACGTAAGGTCGCTCGGAACGCGCCCGACGCCCGCCAGGCTGTAGATATGCTCGGGCCCCAGTGTGCGGGCGATGGCCAGGGCTTCCGTCACACCGCCTAACAGCAGGATGCGTTTCATAACGGCTTGATCACTTCCAGCAAGGTGATCGGCAGCGCCTGGCGCCAGGTATCAAAGTCCCCCAGTGGCTGGGCCTGGGCCACATGAATGCGGGTGAGTTCGCCGCCGTGTTGTTCGCGCCAGGCCATCAGGGTCATTTCGCTTTGCAGGGTCACGGCGTTGGCCACCAGCCGGCCGCCGGGGCGCAGGTGGTGCCAGCAGGTGTCGAGCACGCCGTCGCGGGTCACGCCGCCGCCGATGAAGATCGCGTCGGGCGCTTCCAGGCCTGCGAGTGCGTGGGGCGCGGTGCCGCGAATCAACTGCAGGCCGGGTACGCCAAGGGCATCACGGTTGTGTTCGATCAACCGTTGCCGCCCGTCGTCGGCCTCGATGGCCAGCGCGCGGCAACTGGGATGGGCACGCATCCATTCGATCCCGATGGAGCCGCTGCCCGCGCCCACGTCCCACAGCAGTTCACCGGGCATTGGCGCGAGGCGGGCGAGCGTCATGGCGCGCACGTCGCGCTTGGTCAGTTGGCCGTCGTGCTTGAACGCCGAGTCCGGCAGCCCGGCCAGGCGGGACAGGCGTGGTGTGTTGGCGTCTGCCACGCAGTCGATGGCCACCAGGTTCAATGCGGCAATCGGTTCGCCTGGCCAATCCCGGGCGATGCCGTCGATGCGGCGCTCATCCGGGCCGCCCAGATGCTCAAACACGCTCAGGCGACTTGCGCCAAACCCACGCTCGGCCAACTGCGCAGCCATCGCCGCCGGGCTCTGGCCGTCATTGCTCAACACCAGCACACGCACGCCGCTGGCCAGATGCACATTCAGCGCCGCCAACGGCCGCGCAACCACCGACAGCGTCACCACGTCCTGCAACGGCCAGCCCAACCGCGCCGCCGCCAGGGACACGGAGGAGGGCGCGGGCAGAATCAGCAGCTCATCGGCAGGAATGTGTCGCGCCAGGCTCGCGCCCACGCCATAGAACATCGGGTCGCCGCTGGCCAGCACACACACCGCTTCGCCGCGTTTGGCCAACACAGGGTCCAGGGAAAACGGGCTGGGCCACAATTGGCGTTCGCCACGGATACACACCGGCAACAGGTCCAACTGACGTTGGCCGCCTACAATTACCGAGGCGCGCAACAGGGCGTGCCGGGCGTTTCTGCCCAAGCCCTTGAAGCCGTCTTCACCGATGCCTACTACCGTCAGCCAGGGCGACATATGAATTCCTTGAACGACATCCGACGGGCAGGCTTTTCATGCCGCCGGACAAAGCAGGCATAATACCGCGCCTTTACCCGTGAACCGGTAGCCCTGTGAAACCAACACCACTGTCCACTACCTTGCGCCCCTCGGCCTGTCCGGGGTTGCTGCGTATTGTCCAGGCGTTGGATGGCGGGATTTGCCGGATCAAACTGGCTGGTGGTTCGATCAGCGCCAAGCAGGCATTTGCCGTCGCAGAAGCGGCCCAGGCCCATGCCGGCGGGGTGATCGAGGCGACCAACCGCGCCAACCTGCAAATTCGCGGGATAGGCGCCGGGCAAGACGCGCTGATCGCTGCCCTGCTTGCCGCTGACCTGGGCCCCAAGAGCGCCGCCGGGGACGATGTGCGCAACCTGATGCTCAGTCCCAGCGCCGGCATCGACCGCGACATGCTGTTCGATACCCGGCTGTTGGCGGACCAGATCCTCGCCACCCTGGAAACCCACCCGCGTTTCCATGCGTTGTCGGCCAAGTTCGCGGTGCAACTGGACGGTGGTGAAGCGCTGGCCATGCTCGAACATCATCACGACCTGTGGCTGTCGGCGTTCGACACCCATGGCGAGACGCTGTTGGCGTTCGGCCTGGCAGGCTGCCCGGCGCAGGATGCGCCATTGGCCGCAGTGCCTTTAGCGCAAGGCCATGCATTGGTGGTGGCGGTGCTGGAGCTGTTCCTTGAACTGGCCCGGCCGGATCAAACCCGTATGCGGCACCTGCTGGCCGAAACACCTGTGGATAACTTTCTCGGGCGGCTAAACCTGCCATTGCAGGCAGTTGACGGCTTTTCACGGCGCACCAACCCCGCGCCGCTGTACCTGGGAAGTTATCCACAGCGCCAAAAAAATCAGGTCTACGTCGCCGCCGTTGCGCCCTTGGGCCGCCTGGATTCGGCGATGCTCAGGGGCGCCGCGCAACTGGCGGTCGAGCATGGCGACGCCACCCTGCGTTTCACACCATGGCAAGGCCTGCTGCTGCCCAATGTCCGGGAGGCGGCGGCTGTCACCGAGCGCCTGGAACAGCTTGGTTTTCTGTGTTCAGTGGACCACCCCCTGGCGCGCCTGATCGCCTGCACCGGTGCAAGCGGTTGCGCCAAAGGCCTGGCAAACACCAAGGCCGACGCGCTGCAACTGGCGACGCTTGCGCCCGGCCACAGCGTGCACCTGTCCGGCTGTTCACGGTCCTGCGCCGCTGCGCACACCGCGCCGGTCACGTTGCTGGCCGTGAGCCCCGGCCATTACGACCTCTATTTTCGCGATGCAGGCCAACCCGGTTTCGGTCGCCTGCACGCGCGCTCTCTTTCTATTGAAGCGGCGGGCGCCTTGTTGCGCGCCCACCCACGGAGCAACACCGATGATTGATTACATCCGCGACGGTCAGGAGATCTATCGCAACTCCTTCGCGATCATTCGCGCAGAAGCCAAGTTGGATCGCATTCCTGCCGACCTGGAAAAACTCGCCGTGCGGGTAATTCATGCCTGCGGCATGGTCGATGCCATCGACGGCCTGCAATTTTCCGAAGGTGCCGGCAAGGCCGGTCGTGAAGCGCTGGCGGCTGGTGCGCCGATCCTGTGTGATGCGCGGATGGTTTGCGAAGGCGTGACCCGCACCCGCCTGCCTGCCAACAACCCGGTGATCTGCACCCTGCGCGATGACAGCGTGCCGGAGCTGGCGCGTGAGCTGGGCAACACCCGCTCCGCCGCCGCCCTGGAATTGTGGCGCCCGCACCTGGAAGGCAGTGTGGTGGTGATCGGCAATGCGCCGACTGCCTTGTTCTACCTGCTGGAAATGCTCGACGCCGGCGCGCCAAAACCTGCACTGATCCTCGGGTTCCCGGTGGGGTTTGTTGGCGCCGCCGAATCCAAGGCTATGCTTGCCGCAGACAGCCGTGGCGTACCGTTCGTGATCATGCAGGGCCGCCTGGGCGGCAGTGCGATGGCGGCCGCTGCGGTCAACGCCTTGGCCACGGAGGTCGAATAATGCCGGCACGCGGACGTTTGATTGGCCTGGGCGTAGGCCCCGGTGACCCGGAACTTATTACCCTCAAGGCCCTGCGCCTGCTGCGTGAATCGCCGGTGGTGGCGTACTTCGTGGCCAAGGGCAAAAAGGGCAACGCCTTCGGCATCATCGAAGACCATTTGGTGCCACAGCAAACCCTGATGCCGCTGGTGTACCCGGTGACCACTGAAGTTCTGCCGGCGCCGCTGTCCTACGAGCAGGTGATCAGCGATTTCTACGACACCGCCAGTGTCGATGTTGCCGCGCACCTGGACGCCGGGCGCGATGTGGCGGTGATTTGCGAAGGCGACCCGTTCTTCTACGGCTCCTACATGTATTTGCATGACCGCCTGGCCGAGCACTACGAAGCCCAGGTGATCCCGGGCGTGTGCTCGATGCTTGGTGGTGCGTCGGTACTGGGTGCGCCGTTGGTGTATCGCAACCAGAGCCTGTCGGTGCTCTCCGGCGTGTTGCCCCATGACGAGCTCAAGCGTCGCCTGGCGGATGCCGATGCGGCGGTGATCATGAAGCTGGGGCGCAACTTCACCAAGGTACGCCAGGTATTGGAAGAGTTGGGGTTGGCGAACCGGGCGTTGTACGTCGAGCGCGCGACCATGGCCAATCAGAAAATCGTTGCCCTGAGCGACGTCGATCCAACGTCCTCGCCGTACTTCTCGCTGATCATCGTTCCCGGCGAAAGGTGGCAAGGCTGATGACGGCTCCCGCGATTGTCATCCTGGGGCAGGGCAGCCTCGCCACTGCCCGGGCTATCCAGCAGCTGTACCCCGACGCGTTGATCCACGGCCTGGCCGGACGGGTCGAGGGCGCAGATCAGGCCTATAAGGAATTCGGCGCCACCGTGCGCCAGCTGTATCAACAGGGCACGCCGATTATCGCGTTGTGCGCCGCCGGGATTGTGATCCGCACCCTGGCGCCGCTGTTGTTGGAGAAAGGCGTCGAGCCTGCCGTGCTGGCGGTCGCCGAAGACGGCAGCGCGGTCGTGCCGTTGCTTGGTGGCCTCGGTGGCGTGAACGTGCTGGCGCGGGAAATTGCCGCCGCCTTGGGCGTTGCCGCGGCGATCACTACCAGCGGCGAGCTGCGTTTCGGCACCTGCCTGCTCAACCCGCCCAGCGGTTATCAACTGGGTGATCTGGAGTTGGGCAAGCGTTTCGTTTCCGACTTGCTGGCGGGTGAATCGGTGCGTATCGAAGGCGCCGCGCCGTGGCTGGATCAGGCCAACTTGCCGCAGGATCAGTTGGCGCGCCTGGCGATTCACGTCGGCAGCGCCGAGCGCACGCCTGCGCCGAACGAGCTGCTGATTTATCCAAAGAATGTGCTGGTCACCTGCCAGCCGGGGCCGCAATTGTCCGCGCGCATTCGTGCGGCGTTGCAGGACGCAGGGCTCGCGGTGCAGTCCCTGGCGTGTTTGCTGGCGGCTGAAACCGAGATGGCCGATTCGTCGTTGCAGGAGGCTTCAATCGAGTTGGGCGTGCCGTTGCGCTTCGCCGGTTTGGCGACCCAGGCGGACATCGCCATTACGGTGGCCGATGCACCCCTGGACCTGTCCTTGATCGGTCGCCCCCGTGGGCGCCTGGCGGTCATCGGTCTGGGCCCCGGCGCTGCCGAACTGATGGTGCCGGCGGTCAAGGCCGAACTGGCCCGCTGCACCGATGTGCTGGGTTACGAAACCTATGTACGTATGGCCGGGCCGTTCCGCCCGGACCAGGTCCAGCATTGCACCGATAACCGCGAAGAGATGCAGCGCGCCCGTCACGCCTTTGAGTTGGCGGCGCAGGGGCGTTCGGTGGTGGTGGTGTCCTCGGGTGACCCGGGGGTGTTTGCCATGGCGGCTGCGGTGATCGAGGCCTTGCACGACTCCAGCGACCCGGCCTGGCATCAGGTCGACCTGGAGATCTTGCCGGGGGTGTCGGCCTCACTCGCCACCGCTGCGCAGGCGGGTGCACCGCTGGGGCATGACTTCTGTGTGATGTCGCTGTCGGACAACCTCAAACCGTGGGCAATCATTGAGAAGCGCTTGGACCTGGCCTCCCAGGCCGACCTGGCGCTGGCGTTCTACAATCCGATTTCCCGTGCGCGGCCCTGGCAGTTGGGGCGCGCCCTGGAAATCGTCGCGCAGCATCGCACGGCCGAAACGCCAGTGGTGCTGGGCCGCGATATTGGCCGCCCGGGCCAGACCCTGCGCGTCACGACGCTGGGGCAACTGACGCCGGAGCAGGTGGACATGCGCACCATGGTGCTGATCGGTTCGTCCACCACTTGCGTGTTCCCCCGCGCCGATGGCGGCGAGTGGGTGTACACGCCACGGTGGTATGGCGAGAAGCCCGCCTCCTGAAAAACGCTGGCCCCGCAATGGGGCCACCTTCAAAAAGTCATTCGGTGCTGGAAGAAAGGTCTGCTTGCCGAGCGCTTTTTGCGTCGTGTCGAGTCGTACCTTTCTCTACTCGCTGAAGAAAATTACAGCGTCTGGCCAAACGTCAGGTTCATCCCCAGCATTTACTGAGCGTTGCGGCTCACGGTGATTTTTCCTGCGCAGTGCAGCGCGTTCGTTCGTCAATTTGCAGCTGCTAAAAATCCCTGGCAACTCGACTAGTGTTGGCGTTAAGCCCCATGTTGGGGGTTATGGAGAAATGGCTATGGAGCGAAATGACAGACGAATCAACAGCGCAAAAAGGAGGAAGCTGATTGCCGCTTATCGGCTTCCAGGCGCGTCCAAACCATCACCGGGGTTGAGCCCGTTGGTGACACCTGAGGGGGATGATGAGTTGAATGCGGCGGTAGTGAACAACAGCGTCATGTCGTTCGTGGACGGCATGACCAGCCTTAACAAGGAATACACCCGCAAAAGCTATTTGCTGGCGAGCAGCTACGTCAGCGACGTGTTGCGGATCGCCCGCGGAACAGAAGCCTGGTACAACGAATTCATCAAGGTCATGAGCAGCCTGGGCTGGATGCCGGTCCGGAGCAGTTTCGAGCGGGTGTATACCACCCGCAAAGGGCTGTCGGTGCAGTTGGCGGCCCTGAACCTGGTGGCGGCCACCGTGGCCTCGACGTTCCTGTCGGGGCCGTTGATCAGTGCGCTGCCCAAGTTGGTGGGGGATGCGGTTGAAGCCTTGAAGCAACTCCCGGACTCGTTTGAGTTATTCAAACGAAATACCACCGTGCGTGACGGCGGCGATTTCGGCCTGGCGTCCTGCTCGGAAACCGCGGGGGAGATCTCGATGGTGCTGGTGACCTACAGCTCCCACGGCGTCAGCAAGCAGTTGGGCGTGCCGTTTCTGGAGTGGGACAGTGCGTCAATCGAAGCCTTCAGCGGCCGCACGTGCCTGGTGCTGAACAGCTCAGTGGTCAACGAGGCCACGATTCAACTGCTGCGTGACAGCGCAGGGGACAAGGTCCGCCTGGCCATCGCCAAATACAGGATTTGATCTACGGCACCAGGTAGCCGCGTACCCCGGTGAAGATGATTTGCGCGGCCAGGGCACACACAAACAACCCCATCAAGCGGCTGACAATCTGCAAGCCCTGGTCGCCGAGGATACGTTCGATACGGTTGGACAGGTACAGCACCACGCCCACCGTAAGGCTGGCCAGGGCAATGCTGAGGATGGCGGTGATCTTGTCGTCCCAATGCGGCTGGCTGACGCCCATCACCAGCAGTGCACCGATGGTGCCGGGGCCGACGGTCAGGGGAATGGTCAGCGGCACGATGGTCACGTCCTGCTGCACGTTGTCGGTCTGCACCGCCGACTTGCCTTGGGCCATGCCCAGCGCCGAGATAAACAGCACACTGCCGGCGCCGATGCGGAAGGCGTCGACGGTGATGCCGAACACACTGAAAATCACCCGGCCGAACAGGTACAGCAACACGCTCGAGACCAGGGTAGCGAGGGCCACTTTCCAGGCCAGGCGTCGACGTTCCTTGCTGGAGTAGCCGCGGGTCAGGCTGATAAAGCAGGAGAGCACGAAGAAGGGGCTGTAGAGCACCAGCATCTTCAAATAAACGCTGAATAGCACATGGAGCATGGGCGCGGCTCGCGGCGGGGACGTGAGGGGAGTCTATCAGGCGCCACGGAACAAATGTGGGAGCTGGCTTGCCTGCGATGGCGGTGTGTCAGGCACCCATGTGTGTGACTGATACACCGCCATCGCAGGCAAGCCAGCTACCACAGGGAGATCCTGTTTCGGGTCAGGTAGGTGCGTGCTCTGGCCGCTGTTGGCGCTGCGCAACCCAATACTCCACCAGCTCGCGCAACTGCGACAGCTCCACCGGCTTGGCCATATGCCCATCCATCCCGGCCTGGCGTGCACGCTCTTTATGTTCCGACAGAATGTGCGCTGTCAGTGCCACGATCGGCGTACGAATGCGCTGGTTGCCGACTTCCCACGCCCGCAGTTGCTGGGTGGCAGAGAAGCCATCGAGGATCGGCATTTCACAGTCCATCAACACCAGGTCGTAGCGCTGGGCCTTCATCGCCTGCAAGGCTTCTTCGCCGTTGCTGGCGGTGTCGGGCTGCAGGTTGAGCTTGCCAAGCATGCCGCGAATCACCTTGGTGGAGATGCTGTTGTCTTCCGCCACCAGAATCCGGAAATCACTCGGCACCGTCACGGGCGCCGGTGCGCTGATCGCTGGCTGGCGAGGCTGCACCGAGCCCTTGCTGCGTTGAGTCAGCTCGTCGGCCAGGGTGGTCTTGAGGGTGTAGCCGGCCACGGGTTTGGCGAGGATGCGCTTGATCCCGCAGTTGCGCGCGATGATCTTGCTCGGCGCATTGCTGATGCCGGTGAGCATGATCAGCAATATGTCGTGGTTCAGGCTCGGGTCTTCCTTGATCTTCGCTGCCAGTTGCATGCCGGTCATGCCGGGCATGTTCTGGTCCAGCAGCACCACGTCGAAGTAGTCCCGCAGGTGTGCCTTGGTGCGCAGCAGCGCCAGCGCTTCCTTGCCCGAAGGCACGGCACTCACGTTCAGGCCCCAGGCAGTGCATTGCTGCACCAGCACTTTGCGGCAGGTGTCGTTGTCGTCCACCACCAGCACGCGCGCGCCCTTGAGCGGGCCGTCGAGGTCGGAGGTCGGGTGTTCCAGGCGTTCCGGGTCCAGCGGCAAGGTCAGCCACAGGGTGCTGCCCTGTTGGCTGCCACTCTTGATGCCGAACTCGCCGTTCATCAACAGGATCAACTGGCGGGCGATTACCAGGCCCAGATGGCCACTCAAGCGGGTGGCAGACAGGAAGTTCTTGCTGTGCAATTCGCTGTGCAACAGCGCGTCGCGCTCGGCGGCCTCCATCGGCAGGCCGCTGTCTTGCACGGCAATGCGCAGGCGCGGTTTGCTGCTGCGCTCATCCAGCGCCACGACGATCAGCACTTCGCCTTCATCGGTTTTTTGCAGGGCGTTTTCCAGCAGGCTCAACAGCGCCTGGCGCAGGCGTGTCGGGTCGCCGCTGATCACCCGTGGCACTTGTGGCTGGATAAAGCTGATCAGCTCGACGTTCTGCTGCTCGGCCTTGGCGCGGAAAATACTCAGGCAGTCTTCGATCAGCGCGTTGAGGTCGAACTGCACGTCGTCCAGCTCGATCTGCCCGGATTCGAGCTTGGAGATGTCGAGAATCTCGTTGATCAGCGTGAGCAGTTCATTGCCGGCGCTGTGGATGGTTTGCACGTAGTCGCGCTGCTTGACCGACAGCGGCGTGCCCAACAGCAATTCGGTCATGCCCAGCACGCCGTTCATGGGCGTGCGGATTTCGTGGCTGATCTTGGCCAGGAACTCGGCCTTGGCGGCGATCTCGGCATTGCTGGCGGCCAGGTCGCGGCTGAGGCTGAAGTTGTCTTCGGTGATGGCGCGCTGGCGTTCGCCCAGGGCCAGGCTCATCAACAGGCCGCTGAGGCAGATAAAACCGAGCAGGGTGACGATCAAGCCTTGCGGCGCCACCAACGTCAGGCCCAGCAACGCCGGCAGGATAATCAGCGTGCCGATGTTGAAGATCACCATCGCCAGCATGAACAGCCGCGCCGGGCGATAACCTTTTTGCCAATGATAGGCCGAGACAAACAGCATGCTCAACCCGGCCAGCGCCACCAGGGCGTAGGTGATGATGTTCAGGGGCAGGGTGTTGACGAACAGCAGCAACAGGCCGGTCAGGACGATCAGCAGGATGTCGGCCATCAACAGTTTGTTCAGCGGATGCGGGCCCAGGGGCGCAAAGAAGCGGTAGGCAAACATCAGCCCGCACGGCGCCGTCAGCAGCAGGGCGAGGTAGGCGCCGGGGGTTTGTATCGCGTGCCAGTTCGGCAGCCACGGCCCCACCACATTGAGCAATAGCGCCAAACTGAGCAGTAACAGTAGCTCGCAGGCGGCAAGCCACAGGCTGCTGCGGGAGCGATGGTAGGCGTAGCGGGTCAGGTTGTGCAGGATCAGCATCACCAGGCAGCCGAACAGCAGCCCGTAGATCAGCGTCTGGTTCTGGTTGGCCGCGGCCAGCACCGCGGGCTCCAGGGTGATGTACGGGCGCAGCTCGTGTTCCGAGACCATGCGCAGGTACACATCCAGCGGCTTCTGGCTTTGCGGCATCGGCAGCATGAAGTCGCTGCTGGGCAGCGGGCGCTCGGCCTGGGGTTGGCGGGTGCCGGTGGCTTGTTGCTCCACCAGGGTGTCGCCGTCGAGCACGTACAGGTTCAGGTGTGACAGGTCAGGGGCGAATACCCGCAGCACTTGCTCGTGCTTGCCAGGTTGCAGCCTGAAGCGTACCCACAGCGCGCCGTCCGGTTGCGCGGCGGTAATCCGGTCGAGTTCGATGGGGCTGAATTGATTGATGTAGCGGGGCGAGCGGATATCGCTCAGTTGCAGATCGGCCTGTTCATCAAGCAATACCGCCCAGCCACTGCCTTGTGCGGCGGCCTGGGCCGGTAGCAAGCAGAGCAAGGTCAGCAGACTGACAGTGAAACCTATGGCGATCCTGAGCCAGCGCACGGCGAAATCCCTTCGTAGGTTGATGCATGGGTATAACTATGCGCGGGGCCACAAGCGTAGGGCAAGGGCCAAGGGCCCCTGCCTAACCGAACGGATAGCTGTTTACTGACTCTCGCCACGCTCGCGGGCAATGGCACGGTAGCCAATGTCGGTGCGGTAGAAGCAGCCCTTCCAGTCGATCTTCGCCGCCAGTCTGTAAGCCTGTTGCTGGGCAGTATCTACACTGCTGCCCATGGCGGTTGCGCACAACACGCGACCACCGGCGGTGACCACCTTGCCATCCTTGAGCGCGGTGCCCGCATGGAACACCTTGCCTTCCAGCGTAGCAGCCGCATCCAGACCTTCAATCACATCGCCCTTGGCGTAGTCGGCCGGGTAGCCGCCGGCGGCCAGCACGATGCCGACGCTTGGGCGTGGGTCCCACTGGGCTTCGACCTTGTCCAGGGCCTGGGCCAATGCTGCTTCCACCAACAGCACCAGGCTCGATTGCAGGCGCAGCATGATCGGTTGAGTTTCCGGATCGCCGAAGCGGCAGTTGAACTCGATGACTTTCGGGTTGCCGGCCTTGTCGATCATCAAGCCGGCGTACAGGAAACCGGTGTACACATTGCCTTCATCCGCCATGCCGCGCACGGTTGGCCAGATCACCAGGTCCATCACACGTTTGTGCACTTGCGCGGTAACTACCGGGGCGGGAGAGTAAGCACCCATGCCGCCGGTGTTCGGGCCGCTGTCGCCGTCGCCCACACGTTTGTGGTCCTGGCTGGTGGCCATCGGCAACACGTTCTTGCCGTCGACCATCACGATGAAACTGGCTTCTTCGCCGTCGAGGAACTCTTCGATTACTACGCGCGAACCGGCTTCGCCAAACGCGTTGCCGGCGAGCATGTCGCGCACGGCGTCTTCGGCTTCGGCCAGGGTCATGGCCACGATCACGCCTTTACCGGCGGCAAGGCCGTCGGCCTTGATCACGATCGGTGCACCGACTTCGCGCAGGTAAGCCAGGGCTGGCTCGATCTCGGTGAAGTTCTGGTAGTCGGCAGTCGGGATCTTGTGGCGCGCCAGGAAATCCTTGGTGAACGCTTTCGAACCTTCCAGCTGGGCCGCGCCGGCGGTTGGGCCGAAGCAGTCCAGGTTACGGCTGCGGAACAGGTCCACCACGCCGGCAACCAAGGGTACTTCCGGACCGACGATGGTCAGGGACACGTTTTTCTCTGCGAAATCTGCCAACTGCTCAAGGGCCAATACGTCGATGGCGACGTTTTCGCACTTGGCTTCAATGGCGGTGCCGGCATTGCCGGGTGCGACGAAAACTTTCTGGACGCGCGGGTCCTGGGCAACTTTCCAGGCCAGGGCGTGTTCACGGCCACCGCTGCCAATGATCAAAACATTCATTTCAAAAACCTCGGATGACGCTGAATTCTGAAGACCACAGTGGGGGGCTTTTCTGTGGGAGCTGGTGCCCACCAGTCAATTGGATCAGTGGCGGAAGTGACGCATGCCAGTGAAGACCATGGCGATGCCGGCTTCATCCGCCGCTGCAATCACTTCTGCATCACGCATCGAGCCGCCCGGTTGGATCACGGCGGTCACACCGGCTTTCGCGGCGTTGTCCAGGCCATCACGGAACGGGAAGAATGCATCCGATGCCATCACCGAACCCTGCACCTGCAGGCCGGCGTGCTCGGCCTTGATCGCAGCGATACGTGCCGAGTTGACACGGCTCATCTGGCCGGCGCCGACACCGATGGTCTGGCGGTTCTTGGCGTAGACAATGGCGTTGGATTTAACGTACTTGGCGACTTTCCAGGCGAAGATCAGGTCGTTGATTTCCTGTTCGGTCGGGGCGCGCTTGGTCACCACCTTCAGGTCTTCGCTGCCGATCATGCCGATGTCGCGGCTCTGTACCAGCAAGCCGCCGTTGACGCGCTTGTAGTCCCAGGCTGCGGCACGGTCAGCCGACCATTCGCCGCAGGCCAGCAGGCGCACATTGGCCTTGGCTGCGACGATGGCGCGGGCCTCTTCGCTGACGGACGGGGCAATGATCACTTCAACGAACTGACGCTCGACGATTGCCTTGGCGGTCTCGGCGTCCAGTTCACGGTTGAACGCGATGATGCCGCCGAAGGCCGACTCGGTGTCGGTGGCGTAGGCCAGTTCGTACGCCTGGCGGATACCGCCTTCGGCGTCCGGGCTTACGGCCACGCCGCACGGGTTAGCGTGCTTGACGATTACGCAGGCTGGCTTGACGAAGCTCTTCACACATTCCAGCGCGGCGTCGGTGTCGGCCACGTTGTTATAGGACAGCTCTTTGCCTTGCAGTTGGGTCGCGGTGGCGATCCCGACTTCGGCCGGTTTGGCTTCAACGTAGAACGCCGCGCTCTGGTGCGGGTTCTCGCCGTAGCGCATTTCCTGAGCCTTGATGAACTGGCTGTTGAAGGTGCGCGGGAACTGGCTGCGGCCTTCTGTGCTGAGGGTTTCAGCCGCCTGGTTCACGGTGCCCATGTAGTTGGCGATCATGCCGTCGTAGGCGGCGGTGTGTTCGAAGGCCTTGAGCATCAGGTCGAAGCGCTGGGCGTAGGTCAGGCCGCCGGCTTTCAGGCTTTCCAGCACGTTGGCGTAGTCGCTGGCGTTCACCACGATGGCCACGTCTTTGTGGTTCTTGGCTGCCGAGCGAACCATGGTCGGGCCGCCGATGTCGATGTTTTCGATGGCGGTCGGCAGGTCGCAGCCTGGCTTGTCGATGGTGGCTTGGAACGGGTACAGGTTAACGGCCACCAGGTCGATCGGCTTGATGCCGTGTTCGGTCATGATGGCGTCGTCGATACCGCGACGACCGAGGATCCCGCCGTGGATTTTCGGGTGCAGGGTCTTGACCCGACCGTCCATCATTTCTGCGAAACCGGTGTAGTCCGCCACTTCCACTGCGGCCACGCCGTTGTCCTGCAGCAGTTTGAAGGTCCCGCCGGTGGAAAGAATCTCCACGCCCAGGGCTTCCAGCTCCCGGGCAAATTCGAGGATCCCGGTCTTGTCGGAGACACTGATCAAGGCGCGGCGGATCGGCAGGCGGGTAGTCTGGTCGGTCATTTCAATTTCCATCAAAAGCAAAGGAGTCAGCAAAAAAGGCGTCCGTTTTTACGCGGGCGCCTTTCTGGTTTGATTGAATGCTTACAGCAAATCGTACTGCTTGAGTTTCTTGCGCAGCGTGCCACGGTTAAGGCCCAGCAGCTCACTGGCCTTGGTCTGGTTGCCCTTGACGTAGTTCATCACGCTTTCGAGCAACGGCGCTTCGACTTCGGAGAGCACCAGGTTGTACACGTCCGTGACGGCAGCGCCCTCAAGGTGGGCGAAATAATTGTGCAGCGCCTTCTCGACACTCCCGCGAAGGGTCTGGCCTTCTTCGCTCGGCGTGTTGAGGTGCTGTTTCAAATTGACGTTGTCGCTCACGGGTGTTGTTCCACTCACTAAAGTCTCGGTCATCATCGTCATGCGGCCACCCCTTCTCCGTCCCCTGTCACCAGGCTCTTGTAACGCTCGCAAAAGAATTCACGAACGTTGGCGCACTGTGCTTCCGTATCATCCAAACGATTGAAGTGGGCGCGAAACTCCCTGGCGCCCGGCAAGGTTGCGAGATACCAGCCCACATGCTTGCGAGCAATGCGTACTCCCATCACGTCTCCGTAGAAGGCGTGCAGGGCGGCCAGATGCTCTAGCAGAATACGTTCCACCTCGATCAGCTCCGGTGCCGGCAATACTTCGCCGGTACGCAGAAAATGCTCGATCTCACGGAAAATCCACGGCCGCCCCTGGGCAGCCCGGCCAATCAACAGGCCATCGGCGCCGGTCGCGTGCAGCACGCGCCGGGCTTTCTCGGCTGAATCGATGTCGCCGTTGGCAAAGACGGGAATCGACACCGCCTGCTTGATCGCGGCAATGGTGTCGTACTCGGCTTCACCGGTGTAAAGGTCGGCGCGGGTGCGGCCATGCACCGCCAGCGCTGTAATGCCCGCCTGCTCGGCGATCTTCGCCACCGTCAGGCCATTTTTGTTGTCCCGGTCCCAGCCGGTGCGGATCTTCAGGGTGACCGGCACATCCACTGCAGCGACAACGGCATGCAGGATCTCGCTCACCAACTGCTCATCCTTCAACAGCGCAGAGCCTGCGGCCTTGTTACAGACCTTCTTGGCCGGGCACCCCATGTTGATATCAATAATCTGCGCGCCCAACTCCACGTTGGCCCGGGCCGCGTCCGCCAGCATCTGCGCATCACCACCGGCGATCTGTACCGAGCGGGGCTCGGGATCACCTTCGTGGATCATGCGCATCCGCGATTTGCGGGTGTTCCACAAGCTCATGTCGCTGGTGACCATTTCCGAGACTACAAGCCCTGCGCCCAAACGCTTGCAAAGCTGACGAAAGGGCTGGTCGGTGACGCCCGCCATCGGGGCGAGGATCAAGCCGTTGTGCAATGTGTATGGGCCGATGCGTACCGCCGACATAGGACTTCCCTGTTGTGGGGCCGGATCATTAGAGTTCGAAAAAGGGTTGGCATGATACCCGCTCTCGATGACTGGATAAAGGCTGAATTGGATAAAATCTGAACAGTTATTTTCTTATCGCCGCCGGTTTGGTCCAGGGCGGCGCAGTCAATAATCTGCCGTCAAACCCCGGCCGGTGAACCGTTTCACTCGGGAGAGTGGAAGCTCAGGCTGTAATTCACCGCTTTGTTGCCCGGGTCGAGGATGTCCAGGGCAATGTGGATCGGCGTCTGCGAGGGCATCTCGGTCTGGCCTGCCAACTCGCCGCTGAGGTACTCGGCGGGCTTGAAGCGACGACTGGCGATCATGCTCCCGTTCATGTCGGCAAAGCGTAGCTCCAGCAGCGGGAACGGTTGGGAGAATGTCGCGCGGTTATAGATGATCGCGTCCACCACCAGGGCGCCGGCAAACTCCGGGTGGCTGCGCACCACCAGGTTGCTGCTCTTGATGTGGGCGATATCGACGCGTGATGGCACGGTGCAGCCCAGTTTTGGGCACAGTTCCTGGAACCACGGACGGTAAGCGTCCTGGCGTGCCAGGTCGTCGAATTGGTAGGCGATGTATTGTCCCGCCAGGCCGGCGGCGGCCAGCAGCACCAGCAGGCCCCACAACAGGCGGCGACCCCAGCCGGAGGAGCGCTTCTGGGAGTACAGGTGCAGCGGGTCGTCTTCCAGGTCTTGCAGCATGTCGTCGTGGGCGCTGGCCTCGGGGCGAGGGCGCTTGCGTTTGGGCTGCGGGCGTTCGGGTTGTTCGGGTTCGGGCTCGACTGTTTCGGCGGTTACCGGTGGGTCGAGTTCGTCATCGGCGGTGCTTGCGTGCAGCGGCGGCTCGTCGTCCGGCTCAACGGCTTCAAACGACATCGAGGGCTCGGTGCGCTTGGGTTTGCCGGGTGCTGCCTTGGCGGGTTGCGGTTCGCCGTCGGGTGGTTGCGGGGCTTGCGCCCGTTCATCGCGCGGCTCACTGAACAGGCTGGCGGCCCATTGCTCTTCCTCGGCCTTGGCCGTATCACGGCTGGCGCTGAGGGCGTCTTCTTTTTGACGGCGGTCGGCGCCGTGTTGGCGACGGTCTGCACCCACGGGCTGTGTGTGCTGGATCTCGCGACGTTCCAGCTTGGCCAGTTCTTCGTCCAGGTCCAAATTGTCCAGGTCCAGCTCTTCGGCGGTCCATTGCTTTTGGCTGATGGCCCGTGGCGCCTCGGGTGGCGGTTCTACCGCTGCCGGTGGCTGGGGCGCGGGCGCACTGGCGCGTTGCTCCAGCAGTTGGCGCGCGGCGTTGAACACTTGCAGGCATGAGCCGCAGCGCACCACGCCACGGGCCACACTCAATTGAGCGTGGCTGACGCGAAAGCGTGCTTGGCAGTGTGGGCACTGGGTGACGAAACTGTCGGTCATGCGGCCATCCGATTCATGCAGGCGATCATTCTAGCGCCGACGACCACTGATGCGTACCCAGCCATCGCGGTTGGCGATCGGGTCCAGCTCAAAATCCTGGGCGTAGGCGGCGGCAACGTCGTCACCCTGTTCGGCGAGGATACCCGACAGCGCCAGGCGCCCGCCCGGTTTGACCAGGCTCGACAGCTGCGGTGCCAGGGCCACCAGCGGCCCGGCGAGAATGTTGGCCACCAGCACGTCGGCTTGCACCTGGGGCAATTGCTCCGGCAGGTACAGCGGGAATTTCTCTTCAGCGATGTTATTGCGCCCGGCGTTATCGCGGGAGGCTTCCAGGGCTTGCACGTCGATATCGGTACCGACCGCTTCCTTGGCGCCCAGCAGCAGGGCGGCGATTGCCAGAATCCCCGAGCCGCAGCCGAAGTCCAGCACGTTGCAGTCTTGCAGGTCCTGGCCGTCGAGCCATTCCAGGCACAGGGCGGTGGTGGGGTGAGTGCCGGTGCCGAACGCCAGGCCCGGGTCCAGCAGCAGGTTCACGGCGTCAGGCTCGGGGGCGGCGTGCCAGCTCGGCACGATCCACAGGCGCTGGCCAAAACGCATCGGCTGGAAGTTGTCCATCCAGCTGCGTTCCCAGTCCTGGTCTTCGATGATTTCGCTGTGGTGCTCCGGCAGCGGGCCGCCGGTGAGCAGTTCCATATGGGCCAGGACGCTGGCGGCATCGGTGCCGTCTTCGAACAAGGCCAGCAAGTGGGTGTGGGACCACAGCGGGGTGGTGTTGAGCTCGGGTTCGAAGATCGGCTGGTCTTCGGCGTCCATGAAGGTCACCGACACGGCGCCCACTTCGAGGAACGCGTCTTCGTAGGTTTCGGCTTGTTCTGGGCTGATGGCGAGACGGACTTGCAGCCAAGGCATGGCGGGCACCTTTGAAAAAAATGAGTGTGCAGCGGGGTGGGGCTGCGAAAGCGCGCAAGTTTACGCGAGCGGCGGGCAGAAGACGACACCACTGACTGAACGCAGGCTAAATGTGGGAGCTGGCTTGCCTGCGATAGCGGAGTGTCAGCGGAGCATTACCTCACTGGTCCACCGCCATCGCAGGCAAGCCAGCTCCCACAAGGTTTTGTGGTGTTTTTTGTATCCCAGAAACAACAAAGCCGCCCGAAGGCGGCTTTGTTGGGTGGATCACTTCGCTTACTGATTAGCCAGCTTGTGTTCCAGGTAGTGAATGTTCACACCACCTTCGCAGAAGCCTTCATCGCGAACCAGGTCCCGATGCAACGGGATGTTGGTCTTGATGCCGTCTACCACGATTTCGTCCAGGGCATTGCGCATGCGTGCCATGGCTTCATCGCGGGTCGAGCCCCAGGTGATCAGCTTGCCGATCAGGGAGTCGTAGTTCGACGGAACCTTGTAGCCGCTGTACAGGTGGGAATCGACGCGAACGCCGTTGCCGCCGGGTGCATGGAAGTGCTTGACCATGCCAGGGCTTGGGATAAAGGTTTTCGGGTCTTCGGCGTTGATCCGGCACTCGAGCGAGTGGCCGTGGATCTTCACATCATCCTGGGTAAACGACAGCTTGTTGCCAGCGGCGATGCTCAACATCTCCTTGACGATGTCGATACCGGTGACCATTTCCGAGACCGGATGCTCTACCTGCACACGAGTGTTCATCTCGATGAAGTAGAAGCGGCCGTTCTCGTACAGGAACTCGAAAGTGCCCGCGCCACGGTAGTTGATGTCGATGCAGGCCTTGACGCAACGCGCCAGAACTTCAGCACGGGCGGTTTCATCCAGGCCCGGTGCCGGTGCTTCTTCAAGCACCTTCTGGTGGCGACGCTGCAGCGAGCAGTCACGGTCGCCCAGGTGAATCGCGTGACCCTGGCCATCGGAAAGTACCTGGACTTCCACGTGGCGTGGGTTGGTCAGGTATTTTTCGAGGTAGACCATCGGGTTGCTGAACCAGGCGCCCGCTTCTTCGCGAGTCTGCTTGGCCGCCTCGATCAGGTCTTCTTCCTTGTGCACAACGCGCATGCCGCGACCACCGCCGCCGCCAGCGGCCTTGATGATCACCGGGTAACCGACTTCGCGACCAATGCGCAGAGCGGTTTCCGGGTCTTCAGGCAATGGGCCGTCGGAGCCGGGAACGGTTGGCACGCCGGCTGCGATCATGGCGTGCTTGGCCGATACCTTGTCGCCCATCAGGCGAATGGTGTCGGCTTTCGGGCCGATGAAGGCAAAACCGGATTTTTCCACCTGTTCGGCGAAATCGGCGTTTTCCGCGAGGAAACCGTAGCCTGGGTGAATGGCGGTAGCGCCAGTCACTTCAGCGGCCGCGATGATCGCCGGGATGTGCAGGTAAGACAGGTTGGCAGGCGCCGGGCCGATGCAAACTGTCTCGTCAGCCAGACCCAAGTGCATCAGCTCTTTGTCGGCAGTCGAGTACACCGCGACGGTCTTGATGCCCATTTCCTTGCAAGCACGCAGGATTCGCAAGGCGATTTCGCCGCGGTTGGCGATCAGGACTTTTTCCAGCTTCGCAGGTTTCAACATCGTTGGCTCTCCGCGGTTCAAACGATGGTGAACAGCGGTTGGTCGAATTCAACCGGCTGACCGTTTTCTACCAGGATGGATTCGATCACACCGGCTTTTTCAGCCTGGATGTGGTTCATCATCTTCATCGCTTCAACGATGCAGATGGTGTCGCCCACTTTGACGGTCTGGCCGATTTCAACAAAAGCTGGCGAAGTCGGTGCCGGGGTGCGGTAGAAGGTACCGACCATTGGCGACTTGACCACAAAACCGTTCAGTTTCGGAGCAGCAGGGGCTTCGGCAACGGTTGCAACCGGAGCGGCAGCCACTGGCGCAGGCGCCGGCGCTTGCATCTGTGGTGCGTAGAACTGTTGGGCCGGGGTCTTGCTGTGACGGCTGATCCGTACGGATTCCTCGCCTTCCTTGATCTCCAGCTCGTCGATACCGGATTCTTCCAGCAGTTCGATCAATTTCTTAACTTTACGGATATCCATGAATCATCAACTCCCAAAGGGTCGGTCAGGGGCGCTTGGCCGTGTCTTCAAGCTGTTCCAGGGCGGCCTCCAGGGCCAGTCGGTAACCGCTGGCGCCAAGGCCGCAGATCACTCCTACCGCAACGTCGGAGAAGTAAGAGTGATGGCGGAAAGGTTCGCGTTTGTGCACGTTCGATAAATGCACTTCGATGAATGGGATGCTCACCGCCAGCAGCGCGTCACGTAATGCAACGCTTGTGTGCGTAAAAGCGGCGGGATTGATCAGGATAAAATCCACGCCTTCGCTGCGCGCGGCATGGATGCGATCAATCAATTCGTACTCGGCATTGCTTTGCAGGTAAAGCAGATGGTGGCCGGCATCACGTGCCCGTCGCTCCAGATCGAGGTTGATCTGTTCGAGGGTCACTGCCCCGTAGACGCCCGGTTCGCGGGTGCCGAGCAGGTTCAGGTTGGGTCCGTGAAGAACCAGTAAGGTCGCCATCGGCTGTTCCTTGTTATTGATGTGGGCACGGTAGAACCCGGCGACTATGCCGCAAAGGCTTTGTGACTGTCCAGTTCTATGCAGTAGGCAGCACGATTAGCGAGGATTGCGCAAAATATGTGACCGGGGTGTCAAATTCGGTCATTTGTAGGAGCCGGCTTGCCGGCGATGGCGTCTGTGAGTAGGGCGATGAATGTGCGGGCCTCATCGCCGGCAAGCCGGCTCCTACAGGGCGTGTGTCAGACGCGGAAGGCTTGCACGGCGGTATTGAGTTGCCCGCCAAGTACCAGCAAGTGCTCGCCCTGGCTGCGTCCCTGGCCAATTCGTAGCAGGTTTTCCTCGCCCAGTTGGTGGATTCGCTCGCTGTTATCGCGGATTTCACTGACGGCGCTACTTTGTTGCGCGGTGACATCGGCAATCCGCACCGCCGTGTCGGAAATGGTCTGGATCGCGCCGACGATTTCATCCAGCGCGCCGTCGGCTGCCTGTGCTTGCTCGGCGGTGGCTTCGGCGTGTTCGACCTGGGCGCGCATGCCCTCTACCGATTGGCGGGCCGCGGTTTGCAGGCCGGCGATCAGGTGCTGGATCTCGGCAGTGGCGCCAGCGGTGCGCTGGGCCAGGGAGCGCACTTCATCGGCCACCACGGCGAACCCGCGACCGGCTTCACCGGCTCGGGCGGCTTCGATGGCGGCGTTCAGCGCCAGCAGGTTGGTCTGGTCGGCAATCGAGCGGATCACCGTCAGTACGCCACCGATGGTTGCGGACTCTTCGGCGAGTTTCTCGATCATCTGCGCATTTATCTGCACTTCGCCGACCAATGCGTGCAACCCGGTCAGGCTCAGGCCGATCACCCGCTGGCCCTGTTCCACCGCCTGGCCCGCGCTGCGGCTGGCTTCGGCAGCCTGGCTGGCGTCGCCGGCCACCTGCTGGATAGTCGCTTCCAGTTCGCCCAGGGAATCGCGAATCTGCGCTGTGTCACCGGCCTGGCGCTCGGCGCCATCGTGCATGCCGCTGCTCAGTTCGGCCAGCGCGCTGCTGCTGCCGGCCACTTGCTCGGCGTTGCCTCTGATGGTGCCTACCAGGTCCACCAGATAAGCGCGCAGGCGGTTCAGGGACTCTTCGATAGCGTGCAGTTCGCGGTTGGTCTTGCCCAAGGCAATGGGCCGGCTGAAATCGCCTTCGGCCCACGTCGACAAGGCCGGCGCCAGGTTGGTCAGCACCCGCGCCAGGCGCCGCTGCAAGGTGTCGATCAGCAGCGCAATCAGCAAAATCAGGCCAATCATCACGCCTTGCATCAGCCGCACTTCGCCCTGGATCTGGGCATGCTGGGCCCGCACCACCGGCTCCAGCCCGGCGATGGCGTGCTGCACGGCGTTGATTTTCAGGTGGGTGCTGGTGGCCAGTTCGGTGCGTTGCTGGATTTGCTCGCGGGTGCGTTTCAGTTCGGCGGGGTAGCGGGTCAGCAGGCTGTTGAGCTCGCGCTTGAGGTCGACGCCGGTGTCCTGGGCCACGGTTTTTTCGGTGTTTTCCAGGCCCATCATGGCCGAGAAGTCGTCGGTATTGGATTCGCTGCTGGCGGTCACTCCCAGCAATGGCAATAGCCCCAGCACGTCAGCCTGGCTGCGGATGTTGCTGACTTCGCGCTCTACATCGTCGGCCAGTTCGCTGCGCCCGCTGCTCACCAGTTTGTCGCGGGCCAGGGAAAGTTTGGCCAGGTGCTGGGAGGCGGCGAACAACGGCGGCAGATAGCGCGCCGCCTCGGGCGTACTGACGCCGCTGGCGTACTGGTTCAGTTGCTCCAGGTTGGCACCGAGTTCGCGTTCGGCTTGCAGCAACAGGGCTTGCGGGTCGCCGGCCAGCTTGCCGGCGGCCAGCAGGTCGGTCTTGCTGAAGGTGTCCAGGTCCACAAGGCTGGGGCGCAGGTTTTGCGCCAGGTCTGCCGGCAGTTCATCCAGCTGCTGCAACAGGTTTTCCAGGCTCTGGCTGGCGCTACTCAGGCGCAGGGCGTCGCCGCTGGCCAGGTAATCATCGATATTGCGCGCGGCCTGGTTCTGGAACGTCTGCGACAGGCCGAGGTAGCGCTCCATCAACAGATAGGGCCGTTCCAGGGCGCGTTGCGACCACCAGAGTGTCGCGCCCAGGGCCAGGCAAACGGCGACCAGCAAGAGTGTGTTCAGATTCGTCAGCAGCTTCAGGCGCATGCGTGGTTTCAACCGACAGCAGAAGTAAGTGCCTGAAGTTATTGCGTTTCTATTACAGAGTTATGACGGATTCGGTGGATTCCGGTGAAAAGGTGGCACTTTGCTTTGGTGTACGGGCCGCCATCACCCGGTTACGCCCGGCGTCCTTGGCACGGTACAGCGCCTCGTCAGCCTGGGCCGCCATCATCAGGCTGTCGGAGCCGTCGCACAGTTGCACCACGCCGGCACTGAAGGTGCACCACAAATCCTGCGGTTGGGCGGGGTAGTGGATCTCGGCAAAGCGCCCGCGGATTTCGTCCAGCACTTTGCAGGCCGCGTCGAGATCGGTGTCGGGCATCACGATGGCAAATTCTTCGCCGCCGTAGCGGCCTATATAGTCGGTCTTGCGCAGGCGCTGCTTGAGAAACAGCGCCAGGCTCTTGATCACCCGGTCGCCCATGGGGTGGCCGTGGCTGTCGTTGACCCGCTTGAAATGGTCGATGTCGAGCATCGCAAAGCTCAATGGCTTGGCCTCGCGGCGTGCGCGGAAGCTGCAGTCTTCGAGCAATTGCAGGATGTGCGTGTGGTTGTACAGCCCGGTGAGGCTGTCGCGCACCATCCGCGCCTTGAGGTTGCGCGCCCTGGCTGCACGGTTACGCACGGTGGTGATCAGGTGCCGTGGCTTGATCGGCTTGGTGAGGAAGTCGTCGCCGCCTTCGCTCATCGCGTCCAGTTGCTTGTCCAGGTCGTCTTCGGCCGAGAGGTAGATGATCGGCACGCTGACGTAGCGGTCGTTGTGGCGGATCACCTTGGCCAGTTCGGTACCGGTGCAGGCTGGCATATACATGTCGAGGATGATCAGGTCGGGCTGGAAGTCTGCCAGCTCGGCCATGGCCTGGATCGGTTCGATCAGGGTGCGGGTGACGATGCCGGCGCTGTTGAGCAGGCGCTCGGTGTGCATCGCCTGGGCCCGCGAGTCGTCGATAATCAGCACTTTATAGGGTTCGTACTGGGCGACGCAGGTCAGCACTTCGATTTTTTCCAGCAGGCTCGACGCTTCCAGGGTGCCGGTGAGGAACTCCTGGCCGCCGGCGCGCACGGCCGCCAGGCGGGTAGGCGTGTCGGTTTCGTGCAGGCTGAAAAACAGCAGCGGCAGCTTTTGCTCCAGGCCTTCCTGGGCTTCGGCGGCGAGCTTGAGGCCCAGGCCGGTGCCGCAGAAATCCACATCCATCACGATGGCCGCCGGCAACCGCTCGGCCATCGATGCGCGAAACGCCGCCACGCTGTCGAGGGACTGGGCGCTCAAGCCAAAAAACTCCAGTTGCTTGGCCAGGCGCTCGGCGCGGTCATGATCGGCCAGCATCACGTAGATGGGCTTGCGCATCGGCGGCAGGAAGGTTTGTTCCAACTGGTCGCCCTGGCGCAGGCCGGTGCGCGACAGGCGCTGCATCAAGCGGTTGAGTTCGGTGATCAGGTGGCTGCTCAGGCGGCCGCGGTTGTCGTCCACCGCCTTGAGCGAAGCGCTGATCAGGTGCGCCAGTTGGCCGTGCTCCGGCTGCTCGAAGCGCTCGGCAAAACGCAGCAGGCGCAGGTTGGCCTCACTGAGCTCGGACAAGTCAGCGGTGGACCATTCGCTGCGTTGCAGGCGCTGCCAGATCTCAAGAATTTGACGTGCCTGATGAATTACCCGCTGGGCAAAATGGTGCTTGAGACGCTCACGGCTGGGGTCTTCTGGCTCGGTCATATCCTGACTACTAGTTAGGCTGCATGCTGAGGTCGAACTGATGGCTCTATGCTAGCACCTCTTTTCCGTTGCACGAGTGTCATACGTCAATTAACTGCGAGGTCCTGGTTATTCATTTGTCGACCCACCGGTCATGCGGGCTTAAAAAGCGTGCATCCTTTATAGTCGAGCCGCGTGCACGCGCCACCCCGACTAAAAGCGCCGCACGGCTCGGCACGATGGGGTAGGGTTGTGGTCGTAGCTATTGAACTCAAGTGATTGAAAGGATATCGCCATGCTGGACTGGAAAAACCGCGCAGGCAGTGCAAAGGGCCCGGCCCCCGAGACCAAGTCGGCCCCCCGCAGCTATTTCCGTAACCTGCTGATGAGCCGTGCGTTGCTCTCGCTGATTGCGTTGTACCTGTTGGTCACCGGTGCCCTGGGTTGGTACTGGAGCGAAGAGCCCGCGTTGTTCCCGGTTCAGCAGAACGCGCAAATTGCCGCCGAGAAGGAAGGCAAGCAGATGGTGGTGGGCTTCACCACCGTCGAAACCCTCAAGACCGTGGTCGGCACCCTGTTGAACAAGCCGGGCGGCTATATTTCCAACGACCGGTTCCCGCCGGGCCTGTGGATGGACAACATGCCGAGCTGGGAATACGGCGTGCTGGTACAGGTGCGTGACCTGACCCGCGCCCTGCGCAAGGATTTCGCCCGTTCCCAGTCGCAGTCGGCGGAAGACGCGGATCTTGCCAAGGCCGAGCCGCGCTTCAACTTCGACAACAAGAGCTGGGTGCTGCCGTCCAGCGAGTCGGAATACCAGGAAGGCATCAACTCCCTGAGCCGTTACGAAGCACGGTTGTCTGACCCGAATCAGCGCGGCGCGCTGTTCTATGCGCGTGCCGACAACCTGAACAACTGGCTGGGTGATGTGGCGACCCGCCTGGGTTCGCTGTCGCAACGGCTGTCGGCCAGTGTGGGCCGGGTCAAGCTCAACACCGCGTTGAAAACCGAAGCGCTGGCGCCGGGTGAAGTGCCGCAGGTCGACGAAGAAGTGGTGGAAACCCCATGGATGCAGATCGACAACGTGTTCTACGAAGCCCGCGGCCAGGCCTGGGCGCTGTCGCACCTGCTGCGCGCCATTGAAGTCGACTTCGCCGACGTGCTGGCTAAAAAGAACGCCACCGTGAGCGTGCGCCAGATCATTCGTGAGCTGGAAGCCTCGCAGGAGCCGGTGTGGAGCCCGATGATCCTTAATGGCAGTGGTTTTGGCATATTGGCCAACCATTCGCTGGTCATGGCCAACTATATTTCCAGGGCCAACGCTGCAGTGATCGACCTGCGTCAGCTCCTGAACCAGGGTTGATGATGGATGCTTCCACCCGGGAGGCTGCGCACCGTGCCGCCTCCGACGCTGAATTGATTGCCTGGGTCGACGAGCAGGACAACCTGCTCGGCAGCCTGGTGCGTTCCGATTTGCGCGGGCGCGGGCTGATCGGGCGCTGCACCTTTATTTTCCTGTTCAACTCTGCCGGTGAACTGTGCGTGCACCGGCGCACCCTGAGCAAAGCCATGTACCCGGGATTCTGGGACACGGCGGCGGGCGGGATGGTGGCGGCCCACGAGACCTACGCCGAGTCGGCGGCCCGGGAGCTGGAGGAGGAATTGGGGGTGAGTGGCGTCGAACTGACTGCCCACGATCATTTCTACTTCGAAGACGGTGACAGCCGGCTTTGGTGCACCTCGTTCTCGGCCGTGTGGGACGGGCCGCTGCACATCCAGCCGGAAGAAGTCATGGAGGCGCGCTTTGTGCCACTGGCAACCGTGTTGCAGGAAGCCGAGCAAAAGCCCTATTGCCCGGACGCGCAGGAAGGGTTGCGTCGTTATTTGGCCCTACGTCGCTAAAGTTGCATAAATTGGCGCCATTTGGCCCTTAGCAAGGGGCGTTTTTGCCGTTACACTGCGCGACTTTTCAAGCTGCGCCGCCCAGGCGGTGCAGTGCGCTGCCCCTGCCTGAGTGGGGCTTCGCGGTCGATGACCCCATCGATCAGTCTTTGTCCTCCCAAGAGGATTGCCGGTGGCCAAAAAAGCCGCATCCTTCGCCGCCCTTGGTGGCCTGGTATTTTCCACCGACGCAGGTCGACATTGCCCGGACTGTCGCCAGCCCGTGGATGCCTGTACCTGCAAAACAACCCTGATTCCCGAAGGCGATGGTATTGCCCGCGTACGTCGCGAGAGCAAGGGCCGTGGCGGCAAGACGGTGACCACCATCACCGGTGTGCCCCTGGCTGAAGACGCCCTGAAGGAGTTGGCCACCACGCTGAAAAAGCGTTGTGGCACCGGTGGTGCCTTGAAAGACGGCATCATCGAGATCCAGGGCGACCACGTCGAGTTGCTGTTGGCCGAGCTGATCAAGCTGGGTTACAAGGCGAAGAAATCCGGCGGCTAGCAGCCTCTGTGAAACCCACCCCGATGACCGCTTGCTGAACGCGAACTGTCATCTCCATGGTTTTCACAGAGCCTGTTCCTGACCGGTGTCTAAACTCTGCACTGCAAGTGGGGTCTACCCCTCTCACAGGCAAATCGTCATTTTCATTCTTTAGACTGCGCCAGCCTCCGATCAGGCCGGTGCACTTCGACTTCATTTATAGGGGACTTCGATGTCCGTACGACGCACACGCAAAGACGATGGCAGCCAATGGACCGTTGCGGACAGCCGCAGTGTTTACGGGATTCGCCATTGGGGGGCCGGGTATTTCGCGATCAATGATGCCGGTCGCGTTGAAGTCCGTCCGAACGGCCCGAACAGCACGCCCGTCGACCTGTACGAGCAAGTGGACGAGCTGCGCAAAAGCGGCCTGTCCTTGCCGTTGCTGGTGCGCTTCCCCGACATCCTGCAAGACCGCGTGCGCCAATTGACCGGTGCCTTCGACGCGAACATCGAGCGCCTGGAATACCAGAGCAAATACACCGCGCTGTACCCGATCAAGGTGAACCAGCAGGAAGCGGTGATCGAAAACATCATCGCCACCCAGGACGTGTCCATCGGCCTGGAAGCCGGCTCCAAGCCCGAGCTGCTGGCTGTGCTGGCCCTGGCCCCGAAAGGCGGCACCATCGTCTGCAACGGTTACAAAGACCGTGAGTTCATCCGCCTCGCGCTGATGGGCCAGAAGCTGGGCCACAACGTCTTCATCGTGATCGAGAAAGAATCCGAAGTGGGCCTGGTGATCGAAGAGGCCGCCAACCTCAAGGTCAAGCCTCAGGTGGGCCTGCGGGTGCGCCTGTCGTCCCTGGCGTCGAGCAAGTGGGCAGACACCGGCGGCGAAAAATCCAAGTTCGGCTTGTCGGCGGCGCAACTGCTGTCGGTGGTCGAGCGCTTCCGCGCGGCGGGCCTGGACCAGGGCATCCGCCTGCTGCACTTTCACATGGGCTCGCAAATCGCCAACCTGGCCGACTATCAGCACGGGTTCAAGGAAGCCATTCGTTACTACGGCGAACTGCGCAACCTCGGCCTGCCAGTCGACCACATCGACGTCGGCGGCGGCCTGGGCGTGGACTACGACGGTACCCACTCGCGTAACGCCAGCTCCATCAACTACGACATGGACGACTACGCCGGCGTGGTCGTGGGCATGCTCAAGGAATTCTGCGACGCGCAGAGCCTGCCGCACCCGAACATCTTCTCCGAAAGCGGCCGTTCGCTGACCGCGCATCACGCCATGCTGGTGGTGCAAGTGACCGACGTCGAGAAGCACAACGACGACGTGCCGGAAATCGAGAACAAGGAAAGCCTGCCGGAAACCGTGCAATGGCTGGTGGACCTGCTGGGCCCGACCGACATTGAAATGGTCACCGAAACCTACTGGCGCGCCACTCACTACATGAGCGACGTGGCTACCCAGTACGCCGACGGCAAGCTGACCCTGGCCGAAAAAGCCCTGGCCGAACAGTGCTACTTCGCCGTGTGCCGCCGCCTGTATAACTCGTTGAAAGCTCGCCAGCGCTCGCATCGCCAGGTGCTGGACGAACTCAACGACAAGCTGGCCGACAAGTACATTTGCAACTTCTCGGTGTTCCAGAGCCTGCCGGACACCTGGGCCATCGGTCAGGTGCTGCCGATCCTGCCGTTGCACCGCCTGGACGAAGAGCCGCTGCGCCGTGCCGTGCTGCAGGATTTGACGTGCGACTCCGACGGCAAGATCAAGCAGTACGTCGACGAGCAAAGCATCGAGACCAGCTTGCCGGTGCACGCGGTGAACGAAGGTGAGGACTACCTGCTGGGGATCTTTCTGGTGGGCGCCTACCAGGAAATCCTGGGCGACATGCACAACCTGTTCGGTGACACCGATTCGGTGAACATCTACCAGCGTGAAGACGGTTCGGTGTACAGCGCCGGCATTGAGACCCACGACACCATCGAAGACATGCTGCGCTACGTGCACTTGTCGCCGGAGGAGTTGATGACTCACTACCGTGACAAGTGCGCCAGCGCGAAGATCACGGCGGCGGAGCGGACTCAGTTCCTGGACGCGTTGCGTCTTGGGTTGACGCGTTCGTCGTACCTGTCCTCCTGATACGGGGTACAGCGCAGCTTTTTTTGTGGTGAGCGAGCTTGCCTCGCGCGGGGCAAGCCCGCTCACCACAAAGGCCAGGGTTTACGCAAAGAGGGGCTAGGCGATGTCGAGTAAACTCCTGCAAGTGTTCACCCTGGCAATGGTCGCGCTGCTCGCAGCCTGCTCCCCCATCAACGTGCTCAACGCACTCACACCCTCCAGCACCTTCACCAAGACATCCTCCATTGCCTACGGTGATGACCCCCGCCAGACACTCGATATCTACCGCCCCGTCACCGCTTTGCCCAATGCGCCGGTGGTGGTGTTTTTCTATGGCGGCAGCTGGAACAGCGGCTCGAAGAATGACTACGGTTTTGTCGGCGAAGCCCTGGCCTCACGCGGCATCGTGGTGGTGATTGCCGACTACCGGCTTTACCCGCAAGTGCGTTACCCGCTGTTTCTACAGGACGGCGCGCAAGCGGTCGCCTGGGCGTATCAGCACAGTGCCGAGTACGGTGGCGATCCCCGCACGCTGTATGTGATGGGCCACAGCTCCGGCGCCTACAACGCGGCGATGCTGGCGCTGGACCCACAGTGGCTGGCTGGGGTTGGTCTGTCTCCGTCAATCTTCAAAGGCTGGATCGGCCTCGCGGGGCCGTATGACTTCCTGCCGATTGAAAACCGCGATGTGCGCCCGGTGTTCTTCTATCCGGATTCGCCGCCCGATTCCCAACCCATCAACCACGTCAGCCAAAGCGCGCCGCCGAGCCTGTTGATTGCCTCGGTGGACGACAACCTGGTCAACCCCAAGCGCAATACCGGCGGCTTGGCGAATAAGCTGCGGGCAGCGGGTGTGCCGGTGGAGGAGTTCTACTTCACCAAAACCAGCCACGCCACGTTGGTGGCGTCCATGTCCCGGCCGCTGCGCTGGCTGGCGCCGGTGTTGGACCGGGTCACGGCGTTTATCAAGTTCACGCCGGGCCAGTAAGCCAGCGGTCCTGTTTGTTCAGGCGCCAGGCAATCGCCCACAGCGTGAGGCTGCGCAAGCCCATGAACAGCAGGAAGGTTATCCACAGCCCGTGGTTGCCCAGGCCCTGCAACAGCCAGGCGAACGGCAGCAAAATGACCACCGTCAGCAGCATGCCGTTGCGCATTTCCCGGGCGCGGGTGGCGCCGATGAACAGGCCGTCCAGCAGGTAGCTCCACACCGCGATCAACGGCAGCACGGCGAGATAGGGCAGGTAGATGTCGGCGGTTTCGCGCACGCTTGGGATATCGGTTTGCATGGCGATGAACAGGTGGCCGAACACGGCGAACAGGATCGCGAAACCGATGCTGGCCAGCAGCGACCAACCACTGGCCACCACCAGTGATCGGCGCAAGGCCTGGCGGTCGTGGGCGCCGATGGCGTGGCCGCACAAGGCTTCCACGGCATGGGCCAGTCCGTCCAGGGCATGAGCTGTGAGCAGTAATCCGTTCAGCAGCAGCGCATTGGCCGCCACCGTCGCATCACCCAAGCGAGCACCTTGCACGGTGATCATGAAAAACACTGATTGCAGGGCCAGGCTGCGGATAAAAATGTCGCGGTTCACCGCCAGCAGCGGGCGCCAGCTTTGCCACAGCTTGAGTGCGGCCCAGGCGATATGGCCGGGGTAGGCGCGCAAGGCTTTTTGGGTGAGGGCGAGGCCAAGGAGGGCACCGGTCCATTCGGCGATTACCGAGGCGCGGGCCGAGCCGACTACGCCCCAGTCCAAACCCAGGACGAACCACAGGTTGAGGGCGATATTCACGAGGTTGGTGGTGAGCAGAATCGCCAGTGGTGCGCGGGCGTTCTGGGTGCCGAGGAACCAGCCCACCAGCGCGTAGCTGGCCAGGGCGGCGGGCAGGCCGAAGAGGCGGGTGTGGAAAAATTCGCGGGTCAGTTGGTTCAGCTCGGGCGAGGGCTGCATCCAGTCCAGTACCAGGCCGCTTAACGGAATACCGATGCTGCCGAGCAACATCGCCAGGCCCAGCGCCAGTAACAGCCCTTGCAACAAAATCTGCCTCAGCGCCGCGCCGTCACCGCGCCCGGCAGCCTGGGCGGCGAAGCCGGTGGAGCCCATGCGCAGGAAGCCCATGGCCCAGGCGAGGAAGGTGTAAAGGCTGGCGCCCACGGCCACGGCGCCCAGCTGGTGGGCGTGGGGCAGATGGCCGATGACCATGCTGTCTACCAGCGCTACCAGCGGCACGGAGATGTTCGACAGGATCATCGGCGCAGCCAGCGCCCACACGCGGCGGTGGGTGGGGCGGTCGCGCCAGTCGGTTAGCAGGGAAGTCATGCGGGCTCCTTTGGGGAGCGGCATTGTAACTGGCCGTTAGCGGCGACGCAGATCCAATGTGAAGAGCGGTATTCCTACACGAGACGCCTCGATGGGCGTGAGGCGATTCGGTTTATTCAAGAACCTAGCCGAACGGTCAGTTGTTTGGTCTCGGGCTGTTCAGCAACATCCTTTTCACGCCATACCGGCGCTATTCCGTCACTGATCAATCAACACCCTTGTGGTGCTCAGACGCGCTTGGGCGCGAGAAAAGGGAAACAGCATGGAAAATGCAGAAACTGTTGAATACGCAGACGGCGATAGTATTGCGGGGCTTTTACAGCCCGGCTACTGGATAGAGAGCCAGGTGTGAGGCGCTACAACATCACAGACGGGGCGAAAACCACGGCACACGGGGTGGTGAAGGCCGGCCTTGATGGTGCAGAAATCGAAGGGAAGCTGATTGCCCGGGAAGGTGACAGAGTTGCCTGCCCAACCTGCAAAAGCCTGGGCGTTATCGAATGTATCTTGAGGCGGCACGGGCCAAGATGCATAAGATCAATCAAGAACAGGGGTGGTACTGATGGACTCTCAGACTATTCAGTTATGGATAAACAGCTTGGGTCTTGGATTCGCCGAACTGGTAGCCAAAGGGACGATTCCCAACCAACCGCTTATAAAGCCGTTTGGGCAAAGTAACTGGCCAACGATGCACCCGGTCGCCGGTGTGGAGCTGGTATTCAAGGACGAGACCAATTATTTGGAACAAGTGCTGATTACTCTGATTTCAACCGTGGGCCAGCCAGTGTACACCGCAGATTTACCCGCTCCGTTCACTCTGAACATGAACCAGCGCTGGGTACGTAGCGTGCTGGGAGAGCCAATGGAGACCAAAGGTCCTGCCAAGCTTCCGGGTGGGTTAGGTATGCGTGGAGGCTGGGATGCGTATCGCTTGTCCACTGGGTCGAATCTAAGTGCCAAAGTGACATTCGGCTATCTCGAAAGCCTTGCTGTGAACAACATCGGCTTTTCCTTGCTCAAGCCGGGTCACTATTGAGCTTCCAAATGGACGTGGTAACCATTGAGTGCTGGATAAAGAACCTAGGGCGTCCTTTTGCAGATTTGGTCTGCGAAGGCGTCGTTCTCGGCATACCACTGCAGGAGCTCTATCCGGGGCGGGACTTGCTGGACGTAATCATTGCTCCAGGCCTTTCAATGAGCTTCTGGGCCGAGACTAAGCGGTTTGAGACGCTATTCATTACCCTGCTCAAAACTACGCCTTCGACCGCAGCATACCAAGGTGAGCTGCCGAAGCCCTTTTCGACAGTAACGAGGCAGTCAGATGTTCGCGTTCACTTTGGTGAGCCGATGGCCTCGAAAGGGCCTGCAAAGATGCCGCAGCCCATGGGGCTAACTGGCGGTTGGGACGCCTACTTGTTAAATCCTATAACTCATACGAATAAAAAGGCTGTTTTTCATTACACTGCAATGGAGGCGGTAAATACGTTGGTGTTTTCTTTAATTAATAAAGGCCACGACTGATCTGTCCAGAACTGATGAGAAAATGGGGGGGCGACATTTAATTAAAATGAATGCGTGCCCTCTTTTCTTGTAGAGAGAAATTTTTATGTAATAGAGACCTACCTGCTGGTTGCGGTTTTTTTCGAGCCTGGCCTTGAGGCGGCACGTACTCAAATGCATACGGTCAACGAAGACCAGGGGTGGTACTAAGATGGATATAGCAACAATTGCTCGTTTGGTAAGAGGGCTGGGTTGCACTTATGAAGAGTTATTCGGCGATGGTCTACTTCACACAGGATCAATGAAACCGCTATTCGAAAATAGCGAAAATACCCATTTCATCCATAAACCAGAGCTGGGTATTGAACTTTGGTTTTGGGCTGCAACTGGCTGCACGCTCATCTGTTGCCTGGCTGATCGCTATCGCGGGCAAGCCCGGCTCCCACACTTGGAATGCATTCCCCTGTGGGAGCTGGCTTGCCTGCGATAGCTGACGGCCAGGCAATGAAGGCTTAAGTCTTACGCGGGTGCAGGCATTCGATGGAGCGGTCGACGGTGGTCTTGGCAATTTCCAGTAAGTGCCACACGGCCAAAATCTTCGCTCGCTGCGGGCTATCCAGCAGCTCGCCACAATCAAGCGCAGTCGCCGAGGAGCTGTTCAGCAGGCTGGCGGTGTACAGCAGGGAATCTTCGAAGCTCAGGTCTTCGTTGATGGTGTGGAAGCCCTGAGACGGCAGGTAGTGTTCGAGGGCGCGATTGAAGGCGGCGCGGTCGTTGAGGAGGTCGCTGGGTGGATCGGGGACGAGCTTATGCATGGTGTAACTCCACTAGAAGGTAAGGAGCTGACACCCGCGCGACTAAACGAGGGTGGCGGCTGTACGCAGGTTAGTCGACCGGCTAGTGGAACCCGGCGCACCCGAAGGTGCCCTGCGCACAGCCGCCATGAAGCATGGCGACAACTTGCGCTCACTAATTCCGGGCGACTAAACCCGATCACTGATATGCAGTGAAGGGCCGAAGACTAGCCACCCATCCCAACAGGCACAAGGCCGAAAGATTGTCTCGGAAACGTCCCGCAAATTAAAGGGATTTACCCTGCTGGCCCTTTATTAATGCACCACCCAACTGAGCACCCACAGCCCGAGCATCAACCAGATAATCCCCATGATGATCGACGCTCGCATAAACGCGCGCACCGCCGAGTACAGCAGCATCAACCCGATAATCAGCATGAGGATGCTGATGATCGAGGTGTCCATCCCTAAGGATCTGGCCAGCCCGTCGACAAAGTCGCCGCCCGCGTGGGACAGCGTGTTGAACAGCCCGCCGAACAGCTCGACGATAAAGTGGATGATCTGGCCGATCTTGAGACCCAGCCATCCGAAAAAGTCTGTTTGCATGTGTGTGTCCTGATAAGACGGTGGGCGTAGCTGCCGAACCTGAGCCTTTGGTCGTTGTTGGTCCAAGCTAGTTCCCTTCTAGCATAGAGGTTTACGGGCCGCAGGGATTCACTTGCCTTCGCCCGGCATCCGCCCGAAGCTATGCACCTTCAGGAGCCCCCCATGAATCTCGAACACCTCACCGAACGCTTGCACCGCATCCGCGATACCAACGACTGGAAGCAATTTCACAGCCCCAAGAACCTGGCGATGGCCGCCAGCGTTGAAATGGCCGAGCTGGTGGAGATATTCCAGTGGTTGAGCGAAGACCAGTCGCGCCAGTTGCCCGCCGACAAACTCGCCCATGCAGGCCAGGAAGTGGGTGACATCGTGTTGTATCTGCTGCTGTTGTGCAGTGAGTTGGGGTTAGACATGGATCAAGTGGTACAGGCCAAGCTGGCCGACAGCGAACGGCGGTTTGCCAAATGAGCGACCGTCATTTCGACCAGTTGGCCACCCGCTTCGCCGAGAAGATCTACGGCGGCGCCAAGGGCGCAATTCGCCTGGCGGTGCTCCAGGCTGATTTGATCGAGGCGTTGCCGGATCGCCCGCTGCGGGTGCTGGATATCGGCGCGGGGCTGGGGCACATGTCGCTATGGCTGGCCGAGCGCGGCCACGACGTGACGCTGGCCGAACCCGCCGAGCCGATGCTCGAAGGCGCCCGCCAGCGTTTCGCCGACGCCGGGCAGACGGCAACCTTCATTCAAGCGCCCTGGCAGGACTTGCTCGGCCAACTCACCGAACCCTACGACCTGGTGTTGTGCCACGCCGTGCTGGAATGGCTGGCCGAACCTCACGCGATCCTGCCGGTGCTGCACCAATTGACCGCGCCCGGTGGCTGGTTGTCCTTGGCGTTCTACAATCGCGATGCCTTGATTTACCGCAACCTGCTCAAAGGCCACTTTCGCAAAATGCGCAAGAACGACATGGCCGGCGAGAAGCAGAGCCTCACGCCGCAACAACCCCTGGACCCACGGGAGTTGGCGACGCAACTAGAAGGCCTGTGGCAGGTCGAAACCCAGAGTGGCGTGCGGGTGTTCCACGACTATATGCCGGTGGAATTCCAGGCCCGCGCCGAGTTGCAGGACGTGTTGGAGATGGAGCTCGCTCACCGTCGTCACCCAAGCTTTGCCGGACTTGGGCGTTATTTGCACTGGATTTGCCGTCCGGTTTAAGCGGCCCAGTCTGCGGAGGTCGAAATGAAGCGCTGTCTTGGACTGATCCTGCTGGGCCTGGGCCTGGCGGGTTGCCAGAGCAACAACCCGTATGTGGCGGCGTCTGCCCCGATGCCGCCGGCGCCTGCCCAGGCGGCCAACACCTTTGATGCCAGCGCCTACCCGGCGCCGGTGCGCGACTACGGCGCCTACCGCAGTTGGGCCTGGCTTAACAACCAACTGCCGGCGGGCTCGGCCTGGGCCGATTCGGCGCAGATTGCCGAGGCGGTCAGCGGCGCCCTCGACCAGCGCGGCCTGCGCCCCCTGCACGACAACCGCGCCCCCGACCTGTTTGTGAGCGCCGACGTGCGCCTGGAAAAACGCCTGCGCCAGGTCCAGGACGACTATGGCTACGGTTATGGCGGTGGGTATAACCGCTATGGCAACGGCTACGGCATGTACAACAGTGTGCCGGTGGTACGCACCTATGAGGTGACGGTGGCCGTGGCGCGCATCAGCCTGTTCGACGCCCGCACCCGCCAGCCGGTATGGAGCACCAGCGCCGAAACCGCAAGCCAGGGCAGCCTCAGCGAACGTGCCGATGCCTTGCGGGAAGCGATGCAGAAAGCAATGACCGCCTACCCACCCAGTTAGCAGCTATTCTCATCTCAGGCTCAGTTCGTCTTTTGGAGAAAAACCATGCTTCGTCGTATCGCTGCACTTGCTGTTGTTGTGTTGCTGGGCGGCTGCCAGAGCAGCCAGGTCAACCATGATTTCGACGCCAGCCGGGACTTCGGTGCCTACCGCAGTTGGGGCTGGAAAGAACCGGCGTTGCAGTACCGCCCGGATGACCCGCGGATCAAGAGCGACCTCACCGAACAGCGCATTCGCCAGGCCGTGGGCGAGCAACTCGACCAGCGTGGCCTGCGCCCTGCAGCGCCGGGCACCAAGGCTGACCTGAATGTGCAGGCATACCTGATCGTCGAAGACCGCCAGCAACAAGTCACCACCAACTATGGCGGCGCCTGGGGCGGCCCGTGGAATGGTTACTGGGGCGCACCGATGTACAACGAAACCCGCAACATCACCTACAAAGTGGCGACCATCCAGATCGACCTGCTGGACGGCAAGGACGGCAAACTGGTGTGGCGCGGCAGCGATGAGCAAATGCTCGCCAGCTCTCCGGAACCGCAGGACCGCAGCGCAGCGATTCGCGCAACAGTCACCAAAGTGCTTTCCAACTACCCGCCGCATTGACGCTTTGAATTGCCCCGCGCCGGTCGCCAGTTGATTTACGGCGACTGGCCTGCAGCCCCTGCCGCTGTTGTCTACACTCCCAAGCACACAGGAGAGTAAGCGCTCGGCAGTGTGCCGGCAAAGGAGTGCTCGATGTCTCTTCGACTTCGTTCCGGCAACCTCGCCGGGTATGCAAGGCAGCGCGGTGCAATTGGCTTGATGGCGGCCCTGACCTTGGGCATCGCCCTGGTGTTCCTGTTGCTGGTCATCGACAGCAGCCGCCTGTACGTGGAAAAGCGCAAGTTGCAGTCGATCGCCGACATAGCGGCGCTGGAGGCTGTGCAACGCAAGGGCGACTGCCTGCCGGCGACCAACACTGCGCCCACGTATGCCGGTGCCAGCGCGGTGCGCAACGGGTATGTCATCCCGCCGGGCAGTGCCCTGGTGGTGACCTGTGGGGTGCTGGCAACCGGGGCCACTAACCAGCGGGTGTTCTCCGCAGACTCGACCAAGACCGATGCCATCCAGGTGATCGCCTCGCGCCCGGTCATGACCAGCGTTGCCGGCGGTATCTGGGCAATGGCCAGTGGCAGTGCATACAACGTGAACACCCAGCTGTCTGCGGTTGCGGTGGCGGCGCCGAAGATTTTGCCCCCCCAGGCGCAACTGACGATCAAATCTACGTTGGTCACCGTGGACTCGAGCAAGTCGGCAGCATTGAACCTGTTGTTCGGCCAGTTGTTGGGCGGCTCGTTGAATCTGAGCGTGGCAGGCTGGCAAGGGCTGGTGGACACCAACATCAATCTGCTCAGTTACCTCAACCAACTGGCGTTGAACGTGGGAGTGACGGCGGGAGCCTACGACCAATTGTTGACCCAGAACGTCAAGATCAGCCAACTGCTCGATGCGGCAATCACGGTGCTCAGTGCCGGAGGCAGTACGGCCAGCGTGGCGGTCAGCGGCCTTACCAGTATCAAGGCTATTGTTGGTAACCTGGATGTCACCCTGGGCAGCCTGTTGCAACTGCAAACCGGGGCGGTGTCGGCGGGACTGAACACCACGTTGAACGTGTTCCAACTGGCCGAAGCCTTTGTGCAGTTGGCCAATACCAAGAACGGGGTGGTTGCGACCATCCCGGTGAGTATTCCGGGCCTGCTGAACGGCGGGGTGCAGTTGAAGGTGATCCAGCCGCCGCAGTTGTCGGCAATCGGCGACCCTACCTACGCCAAGGACGGTACCTCTGCGACGCGCATTTATGTGAAGACCGCCCAGTTAAGCCTCGGCCTGACCCTGGGGCTGCCGGTACTGGACAATCCCTTGGTGGACGGCGCCTTGAACGGCTTGGTCGGGCCGCTTTCGGACGTGTTGAACAACCTGTTGAGCTTGAACCTGGGGGGCACCATCAATTCGGTGCTGTGCCTGTTGGGTGGCTATTGCCAGATGACCAATCTGCAAGTGCTGTCGTCGTCCTCAAATCCGCCGGCGGCCAGGATCGATGTGGTCGTTCAACTGGCCAGGGCGGAAAGCTATGTCACCGGGTTTACTTGCGCCAGCGACGCCACCAAGACCCTGACCACTCAAACCAATGCCTCGATTGTTACTGTACAAATTGGCCAGAGCCCGCAGTTGATCAACGCGTTTAACAGCAACACCACGCTCAATCCGATTCCTCCTTTACCAGTGGTGGATATCGGCGCCATTACCTGTTTCAAACCTTTGCTGGGGCTAGGCCCGACGACGTGCGACCCCGCGACGCGCAAGGCGTTTTACGGGGGCGGCATTGGCCTCAGCGTCAATAGTTCGGTGGGGGCGGCGACGAGTGCCTTGCCCGCCCACACGTACCTGCAACCGCCGGAAATCAGCCTGCCACCGCAGTACTACGCCTCATCGACTGCCAGTCTTCTCAGTGCGATCAGCAACGCGTTATCGGGGATTCAATTGCAGGTCTATAAACCGACCGGGTTCAATCTGCTTGGAGGGTTACTGACAACGACAGCGACGCTGCTCAACGGACTCAACAGCACCTTGGGCACGGTGATCGGCGGGGTACTCAGCCCGATCCTGGACCCGTTGGTGAACAGCCTGCTGTCGAGCCTTGGGGTTAACCTGAATGCGGTGGAAGTAGGGGCCAACCTCAGTTGCCGGCCTCACGGGCAAGCGGCGTTGGTGAACTAGGGTTCAACCAGCGGCAGCTCCACACAAAACTTCGCGCCCTGTTCGCTGTTGGCGACACTCAGCCGGCCGCCCATGTTTTCGACAATGCCATAGCTCACCGACAGCCCCAGGCCGGTGCCCACGCCAATCGGTTTGGTGGTGAAGAACGGTTCGAAAATCCGCTCCAGCAGGCGCGGGTCAATCCCGCCGCCGTTGTCCTCCACCCAGATGCGTACGTGACGGCTGTCGTGCTCGATGTGTACCGAGATCCACGGCTGCAGGTCGCGGTTGTGTTCGCGCTTACTCAGCAGGGCGTCGCGGGCATTGACGATAAGGTTGATCAGCACCTGCTCCAACTGGTCGACATAGCCTTTGACTTGCACCGTAACGTCCGGCTGCGCCACGCGCAGCTCCACACCCTTGCCGCGCAGGCCTTCACTGAGCAACGACAGGGTGCCTTCCACCGCCTGCGCCGGGTTGAAGGGTTGTTGTTCGACTTCCGAGCGGCGCCCGAACACGCGCATATGGTCCACCACGCGCGCTGCCCGCTGGACCTGGGCGTCGATGCGCTGGAGTTTTTCCGTCAGGTAGTCGATTTGCGCATCGCCGTTGCTCAAGCGCTTGAGCACGTTGACGATGGCCATGCGCATCACGTTCAGCGGCTGGTTGATCTCGTGGGCGAGGCCGGTGGCCATTTCACCGAGGGTGGCCATTTTTGCGCTTTGGGTCAGTTGCTGTTGGGAGCGGCGCACTTCGGTGTTGTCGCGGCCCACCGCCTGCACTTCCTGTAGCTGGCCCTGTTGGTCGAACACCCCCCGGTCCGACCACACCCACCAGGCATGTGTACGCCCCGGCAGTTGCAGGCTGATTTCGGCGGTACTCACGGGGAACTCCGGGGTCAACTGCCCAATGCGCTGCACAAACGCCTCGCGTTGTTCTTCGGACAGCCACTGGCTGAGGTTCATGCCCGGCAGTTGCGCGGGCAGGCACTCCATGTAGGTGGCCAGGGGCGTATTGCCGAAGGTCAGGGTCAGGTCCGGACGATAACGGCAGATCATCGCGGGGGAGTCTTCCACCAGGATCCGATAGCGCTCCTCACTCGCCTTGACCCGTTCTGCCGCCAGGGTCGATTCGGTGACATCCAGCCACAGGCCCACGGCTTCTACGGGCAACCCGAGGTCGTCGCGCAACAGGCGGGCTTCGTCCAGCAGCCAGTGGTACGCGCCCTGTTTGTCGAGCACCCGGTAGCGGCAGCTTACGTGGCCTTCGCGCAACAGGCGGCGGGTACGGTCAAAGTAGAGGTCGCGGTCGTCGGGGTGGACCCATTGGTTCAGCGCCGCCGGGGTGAAGTCGGCCAGGGTGCGGCCCAGCAGCGGCAGCAGGCTGTCGCTGAAAAACACCGGTTGCAGCGTGCCCTCCACGTAGCGCTGTACGTAGATCACGGCCGGGGAACTGGCGATCAGGTTGTCCAGGCGGGCGTGGGCGGCGGCGGCCTGTTGTTGCTGGTTTTTTATATCGCTGATGTCGAGCATGAAGCCCACCAGTCGACGGTGCGCGCCCGAGCCCAGCGCTTGCCCCTGCACGCGGTACCAGATGGGGTTTTGCGCCGGGTCGGCACGCAGCAGGCGAACACTGCTGGACAGCGGCTTGCCCAGGTTTTTGAGGTCTTGCAGGCGGCTGGCGAGTTCTTCTCGGTCGGCAGGGTGAATCAGCTTCAGCCACATTGGCAACGAGAGCCGTGTGGTGGCCTCGCCTTGGCTCAGGGTGCGCAGCAACAGCGGCGCAAGCTCAATGTCGTCAGTGTGGGGAGGCAGTTCCCACCAGCCGGTGCCGAGCAGTCCTTGCAGCGCTTCAAGGCGGTCCAGCTGCTGTTGATGGCGCTGCTCGCGCAGGCGACCGAGCAGCGGTGCGGCGAGAGCGGTGGTCAGTTGCAACCAGTCACGGTCGCTGGTCTGTTCCTGGCGGCTATAAAAACCGCACAGCAGCCAGGCTCCTACGCCCTGGCCATCCCGGTAAGGCACCAGAAAACCATCGGCATTGCCAAACAGCCCTTGCAGGCGTGGGTGGTCGCTGTGGCCACGGTTGACCCCAAGGCTGACCGGCGCCGTACCGCCCAAGCTATCGAGACTGGCGCCCAAGGCTTGCCCGTTATGCCACAGGGCCGGTGCATCGTGGGCGCTGTAACAGCCCTGGATACACCATTCCTGGCCCTGCTCATCGAGCAAGGCAACACCAACGCAGGGGATGTGCCAGTGCTGGGAAATGGTCTGCAGCGTGTCCAGCAACACCTCGGGCAGGCGCGTCAGGCTGCACACCCGTAGTTGCTCGTGGATCTGATCGCTGACGCGCTGGTTGAGGTCGCGTTGCTGGGTGAGTTGGCGATGGGCAATCAGGTCGCCAATGTCCAGCAGGTGCAGCAGCCAGCCCTTGGCCTCGGGTTGAACCCAGCCGCGGGTATGCAGGGTTTGCCCGGCAAGCCCCTTGAAGTCCAGGTCCAGGCTTTGCCCTTGCCATTCGCCGGGCGCGCCTTCGATCACCAGGCTGCTCATGGGGGTGAGGTAATCGAGCAGCGAGGTGGGCAGTTGCCCGGCGGGCTGTTCCAGCCGATGGCGAAGCGGGCCCTGGACGTCTACAACTCGCCCTTGGGCGTCCAGGTAGAACAACAACGCAGCGGTGGCGGGCATTCCCGGCGACGCTTCTGCAGGCAGGTGGTTGCCGCGTCCGAGCAGGCGGCCGAACAGTTTATCCCCTGAGGTCAAAACTGCATGCTCGACTGGGCGGAAAGCGTGGGGGGCAGCGCGGGGACGGTACCCAAGCCAGGCAGCACCAGGAACGGCAACACATTCTGGAGGCTGGACGTGGGGTAGTTGATGTACACCGTCAACAGGCCCGTCGGGCTGTAGGTTGCCGTGACGTAGCCGGGAAGAAATTTGAATTGGGGAGGGATCCACGACAGTTGCGTCTGCGCCGCCGTGATGGCCTGTTGGGGCAATGCCGTTGGGTAACCGGCCGTGGCGGGGTCCAGGGCCACACTACGTCTTACCCCTTCGGTGGCGGCCTGGGTAAAGGACTGCATCAGCAGTAACGGCAGGCTGTAGCTCACCAAACCATAAAACACGCCAAAAAAAATCATGAAGACCAACGCGAACTCCAGCGCGGCGGCACCTTTTTGCTTCCCGGGGAGGCCTTTTTTCATGACTCGTCTACCCTGACTACCACTACCTGATATCAGCATAGAATCATTCAGCAAAAAGGGATTTTTTTTACGTGATTCAAAGCCTCGTCCTATTCGTTTGGCTGGTGCTGTGCGCCGTGCAGGATGTTCGTCTACGTCAGGTCTCCAACCGCTTGACCCTCGGTGCCTGCCTGCTGGCGCTGGTTTACCTGCTCTTTAGTGGCACCACCTGGCTCGGCGCGCCGGCTGTCGAGGGTGGCCTGGCGTTTGGTGTGGCGCTGTTGTTCACGGTGCCCGGCTACGCAATGGGGCGGCTTGGCGCCGGTGACGTGAAGTTGATCGTGGCATTGGGGCTGGCGACCAACACCCTTTATGTACTGGGCACGTTTATCGGCGCAGGCCTTGCCAGCGCGGCCTGGCTGTTACTGGCGCCCAGGCTGTGGCCGCTGATGAATCAAGGGCTTAGGAATACCTTGCAGTACTTTGGTCCGGAACAGTCGGCCAGGCAGCCATTCGTGCCGTTTTTACTGGTCGGATTTTGCCTGGCCTGGCTTTGGATCCCATTAGTCGCCACATAGGGTATCGCTATGTACATAGTAGGAAAGTACGTCTACGTTTATGAGTAGGTCGTACAGGAAAGTGGTCGGAATGGATCGGTCGGTCTTTGGCTTGCCCAGGCATGGAGTAGCGCGTGAACAAGCTTACCTCTGAAGTGAAAGTGCTCGTGGTCGACGATCAGCCCCTGATTGTGGAAGAGCTTTGCGAGTTTCTTGAGAGCAGCGGTTACCGTTGCGTCCCTTGCAACTCCAGCCAGCAGGCGGTCGAGCGTTTTCGCGATGACGCCGAGATTGGCTTGGTGCTGTGCGATCTGCACATGCCAGACATGGATGGCATCGAGCTGGTCCAGGCCCTGCAGCGCCTGGCTGGCAAGCAACGGGCGTTTGAGGCCATCATGCTGACCGGGCGTGCCGACAAGCAGGACGTGATCAAGGCTCTGCGCGCAGGGATTGCCGATTACTACCAGAAGCCGATCAATTTGGACGAACTGCTCGAAGGTATTCAGCGCCAGGTCGTGGCACTGAAAGACCGGCAGAAAAACGTCGACCTGGGGCACCTGAACCAGAAGTTGCAGTTCCTCTCGGCGTCCATTGACGACCTGTATCACGACCTCGACAAAGTGCGCAGCAGCCCGCAATCGAGCCCGTCGACTGAAACCGACGGCGAAGCCAACGAAACTGACCCTGATGAAATACCGGCGATCTTCAATCAGTTGTCCCCGCGCCAGCTAGATGTTGCAAGGCTGGTTGGCAAGGGCCAGACCAACTATCAAATTGCCTGTGAGCTGGGCATCACTGAAAACACGGTGAAACTCTACGTGTCCCAAGTGCTGCGCCTGACCCATATGCACAACCGCACCCAGTTGGCGCTGGCGTTGTCGCCGAACCATTCATCGGCACGCCAGCGCGTCACTGCCCACTAGGGCTACCGAGTATTCGGGGCGCCGAAGCACAAGCTCCCACTGGCGACAGTGTAGTGTCGGCATATCGATAGTTTGTAGACGACACCATTCGATTGGAAAGCGCCCTGCTTTTAACGGCGAACTTGCGGCATTAATCACTGACAGCTCGTATTCCCGTCCTGCCACACCATTCGGTACAGGCCTAGTTGCTGTCGCCCCCGGGGGTGCTGCCGCCCTGTTTCTGGTCGTAGTACTGCGGAATAGAGTATTTGTAGCTGTCCAGCAAACGTTGCAGGGCTTGGTCGCGTTCAGCGGGCGTGGCCTTTTGCACGTGGGAGGAGGCCTGTTCACCGCTGACCTGCAGTTGCAGCCAGCCCTCGGTCTGTTTTTGTTGGGGCGAAGAAGGCCCGGGTTCTATCGCCAGCGCCGTCAGCGGCAGGCTGGTTAGCAGCACAGCGGCGAGCAGTGTGAGTTTCATCTTGAGTACTCCCTTCAGAAGCCTATTTGACAGGCGGCGCTTGCAGCACGTCGCTGACGGCGGCGACCTGATCCTTTGCCGGCGTCACCGTCGAGGCGGGCGCCTTGAGTTGCTGTGCCCGGGCCTGGGCCTGTGTCACTTGTTCGGGGCTCAGGCCCATGCGGCTGACCACTTGCGCCGCCTGTTCCCAGTTGTCCTGGTAGATCATCAGTGTCACCAGGTTGACCGCTGCCAGTTGGTCACTTTGCTTGAGCTCCATGGCGGTGAGGAATTCGAAGCGCGCGTCTTCCATACGCCGTTGGTTGAGGTACACGACACCCAGGTCGTTGCGGATTTTTTCATCGGTGGGCGACATTTTGGCGGCGCGTTGCAAATGCGCCATGGCTTGGCCGTTGTCGCCCCGGGCGGCGGCCAGTTGGCCGAGCCCGTGCTCGCCTTCGGCAGCCATGCAGGTGCCAAGCAGGCTGCGGTACAACGGCTCGGCTTCACTGCGGCCCAGCAGGCGATACACCTTGGCCTGGCGCTGGCGCACTTGGGGCAGGTTGTCTGGCAGGTTTTGCAGGTTGGCCAGGCTGGCGTGGAGCTTGCCCTCGTTGGCCATATCGTCGGCCAGGTTCAGCGACAACTCCTGGTTGGAGTTGGGCTTGGCACAACTGCCCTGTGCGCTAAAACCCGCCCACGGCAGTTGTCCGTTACTGGCGCAACCACCCAGCAACAGCAGGCTGCAGGCGATCATTACTTTCTTCATGGCGTGTCCTCTCAAAAAGTGAAGGCTTTGGCGATGGCGATAAAGCCAGGGCCGGCCAATACGATCAGTAATGCGGGAAACAGGAACAGCATCATCACGACGGACATTTTTGCCGACATCTTGGAAATGTATTCCTGCAGGCGGGTGAGGCGCCGGTCATCCAGCAGTTGTTTGAGCGACTGCAGTGACTTCATCGCACCACCGCCCTGATGCAGGAGCTGTTGGAGGATCAGGCAGGTATCGGTCAGTTCATCGACGTCCAGTATCTGGCTGGCCTTGTTCAATTCCTCACCCAGCTCCAGTCCGGAATCGACGCGTGCCAACACCAGGCGCAGTTCGGTGGTCAGCACCGGCAGCAGTTTCTGCGCGTCGTAGGCCATGACTCGAAGCGCCTGCTCTACGGCCATGCCGGACTCAAACAGAATGCGTACCAAAGGGATGAAGGTCGCCACTTCACGGGCGATTTGCTGCTGGCGCTTTTTGGCGAGTGAAACCAGGACCCGCTTGGGCAGCAGATACCCAATGATCAGGCCCAGCAGGGCGATCACCGAGCCATGCTCGGTGCCGGGAAAAAACAGCTCCAGTGCCAGCGCCGTCAGGCCCAACATGAGGATCGGCGAGCCGATCTGGCACGCGGCGAACATTGAGCGTTGGCTGGCCTTTCTCCAGCCCATGCGGCTCAACAGGGTTTGGGTTTCGTTATCGAGGCTGACGGTGCGCTGGCCGATCCGGGTGCTGCCCAGCTGGTGCAGCCACTCACTCATTTTTTCGTTACGACCTGGCTCGCCTTGCAAGCGTTGGGTGACCAGGCGTTGCTGGCGACGACTGCTCAACACATTGGCCAACAGGAGCGACAGCGCGGCAAGAAACAACAGGACACTGATCAAAATCGCCATCTCAGATGCTCCGCAACATGCGCCACAGCGCCACGCAGCCGATGATTTGCAAGGCGAACGCACCGAGCATCAGGCGTTGGCCGCTGGGGTCATCCCACATGGCCATCAGGTACGTCGGATTAACGATCAGGAAGTAGCCCGCCACACTCACCGGCAGCACTGCGAGCACCATTGCGGTGACCCGGGTCTCACCCGTCATGGCGCGTAATTGCCGGGTACCCTGGTCACGCTCGCGAATCATTTTGATCAGGTTTTCCAGCAACTCGCTGGCGTTGCCTCCGTAACGGTGGTTGACCTTGAGGCCCAAGGCAAACAGGCGCAGTTCATCCTGTTCATAAAACTCGGCATAGTCTTGAGCCGCCTCTGGCAGGCTCACACCCAGTTGCACATTGCGCTTGATGCGGCCCATGGATTTTTTCAACGGGTCGTCGCTGGCCTCGATGCCGCTCAGGATCGCATCCGCCAGGGTGCGTCCGGACTTGAGGCTGCGTACGGCATGGTCGAGCAGTTGCGGCAGTTGTTCGACCATTCGGCGCAGCCGCCGCCGGTAGCGTACGGCGATGTACAGGCGCAGTGCCAAGGGCGGCCCGAGCACCATCACCCCCAGGCCGACCCACTGGCCCACGAGGCCTCCCAACAGGGCGCCCAATGCCCACAAGGTCAACCATAGGCCCAGGCGCTCGGTAGGCCTGCCAAGGCCTGCACGGATAAAGGTGCGTTCCAGGCTGGTGGCTACCGCGCTGTCTTTTATGGACTGTGGTTGCCCTTCGGCCAGGCGCTCCAGTACCCGGTCGGTCTGGGCCTTGCGTAAACCGTTGCGCAGCAAGCCTATCCCCAGTACCAGCAGGGCCACGGCGAGCAGGGCGAGCAGAATCGGACCGATCATTGGGTTGCCTCCTACACCGGCAGGTGGCCTTCGTGGCGCAACTTGTCACCCGCCGGGTTGACAGCCTCCCGCACGAAGCCAAAGCCGGTGCGCTTGTCATGGCGAAACAGGGTGTTGATGACGTACACGTCCTCGCGGATGCCCACCACCTCTACCACTTCGCTGACGCAACGGCGACCATCGGGCAGGCGGGTCAACTGGATCACCACGTCGAGGGCCGCGCAGATCATTTGCCGCAGGGTTTTTTCCGCCACCACCCGCCCGGTGAGGCCCACCAGGGTTTCCAGGCGCAGCAAGGCGTCCTGGGCGTTGTTGGCATGCACGGTGCTCATCGAACCGTCGTGGCCGGTGTTCATGGCGGTCAACACATCGATGACTTCGACACCGCGAATCTCGCCGAGGATGATCCGGTCGGGCCGCATCCGCAGGGCGTTGCGGATCAGGTCGCTGGCTTTTACCTCGCCATGGCCCTCGGCATTGGGCGGGCGGGTTTCCAGGCGCACGACGTGGGGATGGCCCAGTTGCAGTTCGGCCACGTCTTCAATGGTGACCAGGCGTTCGCGGGGGTTGATCAACTGGCTGAGAATGTTCAGCAGCGTGGTTTTGCCGGTGCCGGTACCGCCGCTGATCAGGATGTTGCAGCGCTTGCCGACGGCGTCCTGGAAGAACTCGAAAATGGCCTGGTCGATGGTTTGCATAGCCACCAGGTCGCTGCTTTTAAGCATGTCTTTGCGAAACTTACGAATCGACAGGCAAGGCCCGTCCAGGGCAATCGGCGGAATGATCGCATTGACCCGGCTGCCATCGGGCAGGCGCGCATCGACCATTGGCGAAGATTCATCCAGCCGGCGCCCCAGCGGCGCGAGGATCCGCTGCATGACCCGCTCGACATGGTGGTCGTCAATGAAGCGCAGATCACTCTGTTGCAGCAGGCCGTCGCGCTCGACGAATACCCGGTGCGGGCCATTGACCAGAATTTCTGTGACGGTGGGGTCGCGCAGCAGCACTTCCAGCGGGCCGAAACCGGTCAGCTCATCGACGATCTCTTCGGCCAGGCGTTCCATCTCATAACGGGAAATTGCCAGGTGCATGCGGGTGATGTACTCGGCCACCTTGTCGATCACAAACTGCGCCAGGGACTGGCGGGTGCCTTCCAGCAGGTTTTTCCCCGACTCCTCGATGGCATCGATGATGTAGCGATGCAGCACCAGTTTCAGGCCGTCGTGATCGGTATTGCCGACGCTGCCGCGTGCGGGAACACCAAACAGTTTCTCGCCGCTCATTTGGTCCTCAGCAGGCGGTTAAGCCAGTTGGTTGAGGGTTTTGCCAGGCCTTCGGAGCGTTTTGCCAGGCGCTCGCCCAAGTTGCGCAACGCTTGCGTCAGGGTTTCCCGCGGCGCCAGGGAGAACAGGGTCTGGGCCTGGTTCTTGGCACTCAGGCGAACTTCCGGGCTCCAGGGCAACACGGCGATCACTTCCAGCCCGAAGCTTTTGCCCAGCGCCTCCGAGTCCGGGGCGGCACCTTTGAGGTAGCGGTCTACCAGCAGGCGGGCATGCTCCAGTTTCATGCCTTTTTCTCGCCACAGGTTGAGTATCGCAAGGTTACGGCGGCAGTCCGGCACGCTTTGGTCGGTGCACCACAGCAGTTTGTCGCAGTGGCTGACAAAGGTGCGCACGGCTTCACTGTCGGGTTGCCCGGTCAGGTTCACCACAATGTGCTGGAAGTGCTGGCGCAGGGCGCTGAGTAGCATGTACAGCTCGGCCGCACTGGTACGCTCCAGCGGCTCGTCGTTGGTGTGGTAGGCGAGGATGCGCAGGCCGGCTTCGGCCGAGGTGAAGGCACTGTTGATCAGCGTTGCGTCCAGGCGGCGCAGGTGGCGCAGGGCATCGCCGAAGTGGAACGAGCTTTCCAGCCCCAGCAGCGCCAGGCTGTCTGCGAGCGGCAGGCCCAGGTCGAGCAACAATGTTTGCTGCCCGCTTTTTTGCACCACCAGCGCCAGGTGGCTGGCGATCAGCGCGCCGTCGGCATTGCCCTGGGTTCCATAGAGTACGGTCAGCCCGCCCAGGTGGGCATTGGGGGTGACGGCCGGCAAGCGTTTACTCAGGCGACGAACCAGGCCGGCAACTTCACTGGAGCGTGAGCCGTAGGCGACGAAATCCCGCGCGCCGGCGCGCATTGCATTGAGCACCAACTGGTTGTCCATGCCATCGCCCAGGGCCACGATGGCGAGCATGGGCTTGGCCTCCAGGGCGCCTTCGATCAGGGCGCACTGGGTGGTCACGTGTTCACGGTCCAGGCCGATGAACACCAGGTTGGCGAACGTCACGTCCACCAATGCCAACAGCTCGTCCAGGCTGCCCGCGCCGGCACTGACCACCTGCCCCAGGGGCGCGAGCGCGCCCTGGAGCCATTCCAGGTCTGTGGTGTTGCGGGTGATTGCCAGAAAGGTCTGGCTCAGGCTCTCGCTCATTCGGACAGTCCAGTGCGGCGGTCGAAATTACCGTTTTCAAGGAAATACAGGCGGTACCAGTTCGGGTCGTAATTGCGCAGTTTTTCCCCTGGCAACGAGGGCAATTGGGCGTTGGCGGCCAGTGGCTGTACCAGGTGCGGGGTGACGATCATCAGCAGCTCTTTTTCCTGGCGGTTAACGCTGGAGTCGCGAAAGAACGCGCCGAGAATCGGGATGTCGCCCAGGCCCGGGAATTTGCTGACGCTTGAGGTGTTGTTGGTGCTGATCAGGCCGCTGATCACAAAGCTTTCGCCGTCGGCCAGGGAGATGCTGGTGTCGGTGCGCCGGATCGTCAGCGCCGGTACCGAGATACCCTGGATGGTGACCGCGTTGCTGTAGTCCAGCTCGCTGACTTCGGGTGCGACCTTCAGGGAAATACGCCCATGGTCGATAACGGTCGGGGTCAGGGTCAGGCGGATCCCGAACTCCTTGTATTCGATGGAGAGGGAGTTGCTGCCACTGCTGGGCACCGGGATCGGAACCTCACCACCGGCGAGGAAGGTCGCGCTTTGCCCACTGAGCGCCACCAGGCTGGGGCGGGCCAGGGTGTAGGCAAACCCGCTGCTTTCCAGCGCGTTGATCATGGCCGAAACGCGACCGCCGCCAAAGCCGATGTTGAAGGTGTCGTTGTTTACCGGCAGCCCGCGAAACCCTGTGGCCGCCGCGTTGGCGACGTTGTTGGGCGTGCCAAACAAAAAGTTGCCGCCCCGGCCAAAAATCGACGTACTGGCCTCCTTGAGCTTGGTGCGGCTCACTTCCACGAAGCGGATGTCGGTTTGCACCTGGCTGGGCAGCGTCGGGTCATCGGACGGTGACAGGGTCAGGCTGGTCAGGGCCGACGTGGCCTTGCCCTGGACGAACACCATGCTCTGGCGCGGGCTGCTGGAACACGCTGTCCAGACCATCAGGCTGGTGTTGCCAGGCGCGATACCGGTGAGCAGGAATGCCTGGTTACCGTTGACCTGCACATCGGCCACTTTCGGGTCGCCAATGGCTAGCCGCGTAATCGGTACCGGCGATTGAATTGCCTGTTGTGTACCTTCGCCCACCTCCAGCACGGCCGGCAATTGGCCCAGCCCCGCGCAGTTCCCCGACGCCGCCAGTGCCACCTCGACGGGCAGGCTCACGGTGAGAAGGGCCCAGAATACTCGCGAAAAAAACCACACGGAACGACTGCTCATTCAAGGCATCCTTAGCTCTTTCAGGGCGTTTGTTGAGTCACCTGGTTGCCGCGTATCACCTCGACCCCCGAGCGTTTTGGAGCCCCGTTGGCAGGTGTTGGACCGAAACTGTTGAGGGGGGCCTGGCTGAAGGACAGTTGGTTGAACTGGTAGAGATCGCGCTTGGTGTTTTCCAGGTTGATCGCGGATTCCGTGTCGCCGGCCCAGTATTGGCTCAACAGTTGTTCGTCGGCACTGCGTACAGCCAGGCGCAATACACCCGATTGGGTGGCGAGCATCAGCCGGCTCAACAGCTGCTCGGGGACGGCCAGGGTGACCGTGCGTGCGCTGGCACGACCTTGCTGTTGCTTGAGTTTTTCGTCTGCGGTGGCCGGTGGGGTAGAGGCGGGGTTGCCATCGTTGGTCAGCCCCAATTGGTCGCCGACGCCCAGCAGGCGCAAGGCAGGCACCACCACTTGTGCCGACTGCTGCGGGTTGCTGGCTTCCTGGCGCAGGAAGAGCAGAACGTCTACGTAGTCGCCTGGGGTCAATTGCCCGCCGGCACCGATTACTTCATCCACGGCGACGGCCAGGGCGCGCTCGCTGGGGCGGATCATCCGGGCCAGGGTACCGCCGGCGTTGAAGCTCTCCTCGGTGAGCCATGTGCCGGCAGGCAGTGGCCGCCAGGGGGTCTTGCCCACGGCCTGGTCGAGGCGGGTCAAGCTGCCGGCGGGAACCGTGCGCAGTCTTTCCAGGGTCAGGTCGGCGGCGGTGAGGGCAACAAAGGGTGCAACATCATGGGCCAGGACCACCACGGGTTGGCGTGTCTGGTCTTCGGCTGCGGGTTGCGCAACCTCGGGTGATGGAGTTACAGGGGGGGCGACAGGAGCAGAGCGACTAAGCACCAGGCCCCAGTAGCCAGCAATCAATGCACCTACCAATAGCAGCCCGGCGAGGATCAAGCTAATGCGACTGTTCATGATGGCTCTCCCTATCCTGCTGCATCCACTGCTCTTTCCTACTAATGCGTACGCGTTTGGGGCGCTAAAGGCATCTAACTATTTCGCTATTTGAAGGTAGCCCAGCTAGGACGAAATGCCATTACTGGGCAACAAATATCTCCAGATTCTGTGAAAAGGCAGCTTTTTTGGCGCCAGCATGCCGACTAATACTTTGTGATTAATCAGTTCTTACAGTTGTTGGTATGGGGTTTGTTGACAATGCTCTAGTGGCACACCGGAATCATTTTGTGATGCCGCAGTACCAGCGCCATAGGCGCAAAGGAGAAGTCATTATGTTCCTTGATCTTATTCGCATGGGTTTCATCAAAGTCCAGATTTTTTTCTACTCCAAAGAGGGCGCGTCGGGTATTGAATACGCGCTTGTTGCCGCGATGGTTGCTGTTGCGCTGGCGGCCTTTATTACCCCCATCCGTACTGCGGTGACAAACGTATTTACGACGATCCAGGCGGCCATTCATACCTGATGGTGTCACTCGCGCAAACACGTGCAGGTCCCGCTGAATGATCTATTGCGCCTCGGGCATTTCTCCATGAACTCCTCTTTGTCTCCCCGGCAACAAATCCTTTTGGTGGACGATGAAGAGGACGCCCTCATTGAACTGGCCGAGTCGCTGGAGAATGAGGGCTTTGTCTGTTTCACCGCCACCTCGGTCACCTTCGCGTTGCAGGAGCTGACCCTGCACCCCGATATCGCCCTCGTTATCACCGACCTGCGCATGCCTGAGGAAAGCGGTATTTCCCTGATCAAGCGCCTGCGCGAACACACCGCTCGCCAGCACTTGCCGGTGATCGTCATGTCTGGCCATGCCGAGATGGATGATGTGAGCGACATGTTGCGTTTGCAGGTGCTGGACCTGTTTCGCAAGCCGATCTATCTGGTGCGCTTGATCGACACCCTCAATAGCCTGTTTCCCGTGCCGAAAGTCAGGCTGATGTAGGGTTCAAAGCTGGTAGCTGAAACTCAACGTATACCGCGGCCGCCGATTGAAGCTGTCCAGGGCGATGTCCGACATTGGCTTGGCCGCTTCCAGCGCAATGTTGTAGTACTTGTTATCCCCAAAACGCAGGCCCACGGCCGCCGATGACATGTTATTGCCCTTGACCGGCAACGCGTTGAACCAGGTCTTGGCCTTTTCCAGTACCACGTACGGTTGCAGGATTTTTACCCATTCGCCACTGCGGTTGAAGCTGTAGTTGACCTCATACGCCACGCCCCAGCCCTTGTCGCCCGAGCCCTGGTCATCGGGGTAGCCACGTCCGAAATTCTGCCCACCGAACGTTGCACGTTCGCTGTCGGGCAGGGTGTCGTTGCTCCAGTAAAACGCGGCCGATGCCACGCCTTGCCAGTTGTCGAAGAACTTGTCGCTCTGCACGCCCGAAAGGCGCAGGCGGAAGAAGTCGATATCCGGTTTTATACCTTCCAGGTCGCTGCGGGTCTTGGCGCCCAGGCCGTCGATGCCTTGGTACAGGCCGGCGCTGAGTATGCGCAATTGGCGCGTGTCGGACTTGCGCCAGTCGCCTTCAAACGCCAACGCGCGCAGGTTGGTTTCCAGGTCAAAACGCTGGGGGAAACCCACCAGTTGATAGCGGGTGGTCTGGTCCACGGCATAGAGCCGGGTACCCAGGGTCAGCGACTCGGTGGGGGAGGCGATCAGCGGGTGGCTGAGGCCAATGGAGTAGCGGTCAATTTGCTGGTGGGGCTTGAGTTCGAAGCCGCCGTCCAACTGAATATTGCTGCGTGGGTCGGCGCGATAGCGCTCGGCGTTGACCACCAGTTGGGTGCCCTCGGCATTGACGAACTGGCTATAGCCGAGGCGGTAGTAGTGCTCCTTGTCTTCGCCCGGCGGGAACAGGCCGCTGATGCTCAGTTGCTCACCCATGGAGGTCTGGGAGTTGCTGGTGCCGGTGATCAGGGCCTGCAGGCCGCCACGGCTGTCATCGGTCATGCTCATGCTGCTGGTGAAGGGTTTGCGCGAGGCCTGAATCTGCATGTGCGTGCCGCCATCGGTGGTGCCTGGTGGCGGTACTTGCGCCTGCAGCGTCACACCCGGTATGCGCCCCATCAGCGTGGTGTAGCGTTCGAAGGTCTTGCGGGTCAGTGGGCGCTCGGCCAGCAGCTTGGCCGCCAGTTTGTCGACGTAGGCCGAGACGGAGCCGATGTCGCCCTGCAGGTTGTAATCCTTGATGTAGCCTTCCACGAGTATCACGTGTACCAGGCCGTTTTCGAAGCGCTGGTCGGGCAGGTAGGCGTAGGACAACAAGTAGCCGTCCTGCTGGTAGCGGCGTGTGATACCACGGGTGGCTTCGATCAGTTGCGCGACGGTGGTTTCATGGCCAATCAACGGTTCGAAAACCTGGGCCGCATCCTTGAGTGGGTAGATCGTGCCGCCGTCGATTTGCAGCTTGCGGATGGTCACCTTGGTCTCCATCAACAGCGGCTGGCCCTGGGTGGCGGACGGCTCGGGCAACTGGGTCTGGGGCGTGACCGGGCGGTAGGCATCGGCGGGAAGATTGGGCACCGGCAAGTTGCGAATGGTGTCGTTGCTATTGAGGAAGCTGGGCAGGGTCTCGGCCTGGACACAAGCGGCAATGAGGGTTAGCAAAAACAACGGCGTCGAGGCGCGCATAGGACACTCCATGGTCAAACTGCAGCAGCGTTTCGCGGGTTCCCGCCGGGTCTTGGGCCACGGTTCGAGACGGCCTGTCAGGGGCCAATAAAAAGACGAGAGACTCATCGGAATCTCTCGTCTCAACCAAGCGTAGGCGCTGTAGGGGAGGCCGTCTAATGGCCAGGTGCAATTCTATTTTTTGCCGGTCAGCCCGCCGAGCAAGCCTCCCAGGCCGCCACCGGTGTTGGTGTTTGCAGTGCCTCCAGCAGATGCGCTGGCACCCAGATTCAACCCGCCGAGCAGGCCGCCGCTACCGCCGGTTGCAGTACCGCCGGTAACCAGCCCACCCACTGAGCCCACGGTGCCGCCGACTGTATTGAGCGTACCGCCCAGGGCATTGGTGATCGGGTTGGCATTCGCCGCTGTCAGGGTGGTACCTATGCTGCTGACTGCCCCGCCGACCTGAGTCACCAGACCGTTGACGGGGCCGCCGATACCGGTGCTGGTGCCGATGTTTTGCGTCAGGCCGGCAACACCCGTGGTGACGGGGTTGAGTGCTGCACCGACGTTGGTCGCCAGGGTGCCTACTGGCGCTGTGGCGCCGGTGTTGGCTACGCCATTGCCGCCAATCAACGTGCCGAGGGAAGCCACGGTGTTGCCCACAGAGCCGCCTGCGATGCCCGCTGCACTGACGGTGCCATTGGTGTTGCCGATATTCAGGCCGTTACCGACGTTGGCGACGAGGCCGCCGACGAGTTCAGGCAGGCCCGATTGTGGGGTCGTGGTTGCCGGGTTGACGTAGCCGCTCGACTTGTCGAGGGTGGTGCCGACGCCGGTCAATACGCCACCGACGACAGCCCCCAGCGGGTTGCCTGTGCCGCCGGCGCTGGCCACTTGGCCACCCAGGCCTGTGACTGTGGAACCGACTTTATCCAGTACGCCACCAACCGGGTTGCCCAGGCCTGTCTTGTTGCCGAGGTTGCCGGTGGTGTTTTCCAACAGGGAAACCACTGGCACCAATACGCTTTTGCCTACCGTATTGGTCGCGCTGCCCAAAGGTCCGGTAGTGCTGGCAGTGCTCAAGGTGTCGCCGAGCATGGTGACCGCCTGGCCAACCTGATCAACCAGGCCGCCGGCTGCGCCGCCGACACCACCGGTCAAGCCACCGACCACGGGAATGCCGCCCAATGTGGTGCCCAGGGACTTGCCGGTATTGGATACGCCGGTGCCCAGGTCGGCCACGCCGTCGGCTACACCGGCAACGGTGGTGCCCAAGGCGTTGCTGTTGGTGCCCAGGGTACCCAGGCCGTTGGTCAAGCCGGTGCCAATACTAGTGACGGCAGTGCCCGTCGCAGTGACCAGCCCGCCGGCGGTAGTGCCGACAATTGGAACGGTGTTCAGGGTTGTGCCCAAGTCACCCACGGCGGTGCCGACATTGCCGACTACACCGCCCACGGCGCCCACTACCTGACCGGTGACGAGGGGAGTGGGCGAACCCGTGCCGCCACCTGTGCCACCGCCAGTACCACCACCTGTGCCACCGCCAGTACCACCACCTGTGCCGCCTCCGGTACCACCACCTGTGCCACCGCCAGTACCACCACCTGTGCCGCCTCCGGTACCACCACCTGTGCCACCGCCAGTACCACCACCTGTGCCACCTCCGGTACCGCCGCCAGTACCACCACCTGTACCACCACCGGTACCTCCGTCAGTGCCACCACCTGTGCCGCCGCCGGTACCTCCACCAGTGCCGCCATCGGTACCACCGCCAGCACCACCACCCGCGCCGCTGCCGGCATCCGGAGAAGACGCCGCGACGCTAGTGTGATGGCCACCACCACCGCTGCTGCAGCCTCCGAGGCTTACTGCCAGAATCAGGGCCAGCGCGGTACTTGCTTTCCACAACACGACTTGAGTTTTCATGATTGAGTTCCTTGCACCTGGTACAGCCTTTGTTGTTATCGAAGTTCGCTGTTTCTAGGGGCAGCGATACATTCGTCCGTTATGGCCATAACAAACCCGAGTGCCTTTTAGCGCAACGCTCAACTTGGTATTAACGATTTATATACAGGCCGGTTTAGCCGGCTTAGTGACTAATACCAAGGGTATATCCGCAGGCGGTGTGGAAGAGTTGACGCTTTATAAATCAAGGTGTTGATAAACTTAGCGGGCTATCAATAGCCCGCTATAACTTAGGGTGTATATATACAATTGATCAGTAAGCAGGCTGCCAGCGCCCCGTCATATGTTCAATGTCTGCGGCGCCTTTTAGTTGCAACTCACCGCGGGGGCCGGCGGCACTCGCCAATAAGATAACTTCGCCCGGCAAACGCACCGGCTTTTTAAACTCGACGTCTATCTGGAGGTTGGCTGCCGGCAAATGTTCACTCAGCGCGGCCAGTGTGTGCGCCTTGTTCCACAGGCCATGGGCGATGGCCTGTGGGAAGCCAAACAACTTGGCGGTCATCGCGCTCAAATGAATCGGGTTGTAGTCGCCAGACACCCGGGCGTAGCGGCGACCAATATCGGCGGGGGCTTTCCAGCGCGCCAACTCGCTGACACCCGTAGGGGTTTGCAGGGTGTTATCCACTGCCACCCCCTCGAGTTTTACGCCGCGACAGAGCATTCGGCTTTCGGCTTCCCACAGCGGCCCCAATGAGTCCTCGACCGTGGTCACAATATCGAAAGTTGCCCCTTTGGCGTGTGGCTGCAAGTTTTGCGCGTAGACACCGACCATCAGGTCACTCACACCGCCCAGCGGGCGCAGGATACGGATGCGGTTGCTCAGGTGGATCAAGCCCAGCAGCGGGAATGGAAATTCGTTGCTGGTGAGCAATTGCATCTGCAGGCCGAATGCCAGGATATGTGGGTAGGTTGCCGGCAGCACCGGGCTTTCGGCAAACCCGCAGACCTTGCGATATGCCGCCACCTCCTTGGGGTTGACGCTGACCCGGCAGCGCAGCCCGTGCTCAGGCAATGTGGTGCCGGTGATCTTGCGCTTGAGCGCCGCACGCCAATACAGCGGCGGTAGAAACGGGGTGCTGCCTAATGTCTGCCACTGCATGCTTACGCTCCCAATAGACTTTGCCCACACACCCGTAACGCTTGGCCGCTGACGGCGCCCGAGCCCGGCTGGCCGAGCCATGCCACCGCTTCGGCGACGTCCTGGGGCAGGCCACCCTGGCCCAGCGAACTCATGCGGCGGCCGGCCTCACGCAAGGCGAACGGAATATGCGCGGTCATCTGGGTTTCGATAAAGCCTGGGGCCACCGCATTGATGCTGATCCCGCGTTCCCCCAGCAACGGTGCCCAGGCCTGCGCCAGGCCGATCAGCCCGGCCTTGCTCGCGGCGTAATTGGTTTGCCCGCGGTTGCCCGCGATGCCGCTGATGGACGCCAGCAACACCACGCGGCCATTGTCGTGCAGGGTGCCGCTGTCCAGTAGGGCCTTGGTCAGCACTTGCGGCGCGTTGAGGTTGACGGCCAATACCGCGTCCCAGTATTCCGGTGTCATGTTGGCCAGGGTCTTGTCGCGGGTGATGCCGGCGTTGTGCACCACGATGTCGATGCCGTCCGGCAGGTGTTCGATCAACTGGGCGGCGGCGTCCTCGGCGCAGATATCCAGGGCAATGCTGCGAGCGCCCAAGCGTGCAGCCAGGGCATCGAGGTCGGCCTTGGCGGGTGGCACGTCCAACAGAATCACCTCGGCACCATCACGGGCCAGGGTTTCTGCGATCGAGGCGCCGATACCGCGAGCGGCACCGGTCACCAGCGCCTTGCGCCCGGCGAGAGGGCGGGTCCAATCCTCGACGTGGGTGGCACAGGCGTTCAGGCGAATCACCTGCCCTGAGATGTACGCGCTTTTTGGCGAGAGGAAGAAGCGCAACGCACCTTCCAACTGGTCGTCGGCACCTTCGCCCACATACAGCAATTGCAGGACGCCGCCGCTGCGCAGTTCTTTTGCCAACGACCGGCTGAAGCCTTCAAGGGCACGCTGGGCGCTGGCGGCAAACGGGTCGCTGAGGCTTTCCGGGGCGCGGCCAAGGATCACCAGGTGCGCGCTGTGATCGAGATTTTTCAGCAGCGGCTGAAAGAATTCCCGCAGCTGCTTGAGTTGATCGGTGTGCTGCAGTTGGCTGGCATCGAACACCACGGCCTTGAGCTTGGGCCCGTGGCCGGGAATCCAGGGCGTGGCCGTCGACGGTTCGGTACCGTAGCTATAGATAGCGTCGGTCAGCCTGTTGGCGAACGCCAGAATATTGGTCGCCAGCGGGCCGCCGCCGATCAGCAGCGCGCCCTCCACGGGACGCAGGCGCCCGGCCTGCCAGCGTTCCAGGCGTACCGGTGACGGCAGGCCAATGGCGGCGACCAGGCGATGGCCGAGGCTGGAGTTGGCGAAGTCGATATAACGGTCAGACATGGAACGCTCTCCGAGTGCTGGGGTTCAAACGGTGGACCATCGTTAGGTGAAAGTCGTTCGATTGAGCCTAGGCTAGTCTCACAGACTCACCCACAACCTTCAGGGAGCTTTCCATGACTCAATTGCGCCGTGTAGCGATCATTGGCGGTAACCGCATCCCCTTCGCCCGCTCCAATGGCCCTTACGCCACGGCGAGTAACCAGGCGATGTTGACCGCCGCTCTGGAAGGCCTGATCGAACGCTACAACCTGCACGGCCTGCGCATGGGCGAGGTGGCCGCCGGGGCGGTGCTCAAGCACTCCCGGGACTTCAACCTGACCCGCGAGTGCGTGCTGGGCTCGCGCCTGTCGCCGCAAACCCCCGCCTACGACATTCAGCAGGCCTGCGGCACGGGGTTGGAAGCGGCATTGCTGGTGGCGAACAAGATTGCCTTGGGGCAGATCGAATGCGCGATTGCCGGTGGCGTCGACACCACGTCCGACGCGCCCATCGGGGTGAATGAAGGGCTGCGCAAAATCCTCCTGCAAGCCAATCGCAGTAAATCCATGGCGGATAAATTAAAAGTCTTGTTACAACTTCGTCCCCATCACCTCAAGCCGGAACTGCCACGCAACGGCGAACCGCGCACCGGTTTGTCCATGGGCCAGCATTGCGAATTGATGGCCCAGACTTGGCAGATCCCCCGCGCCGAGCAGGATCAACTGGCGCTGGAAAGCCACCAGAAAATGGCCGCGTCCTACGCCGAAGGCTGGCATAACGATTTGCTCACACCCTTCCTTGGCCTGACCCGCGACAACAACCTGCGCCCCGACCTGACCCTGGAAAAGCTCGCCAGCCTCAAGCCCGCCTTTGAGCGCAGCGAAAAGGGCACCCTCACCGCCGGCAATTCGACGCCGCTGACCGATGGCGCCTCGTTGGTGCTGCTGGGCAGTGAAGCCTGGGCCAAAGAGCGCGGTTTGCCGATTCTTGCGTACCTGCGCGATGGCGAGGCGGCCGCGGTGGATTTCGTCAACGGTGCCGAAGGTCTGTTGATGGCGCCGGTGTACGCCGTGCCGCGCTTGCTGGCCCGGAATGGCCTGACGCTGCAGGACTTCGATTACTACGAGATTCACGAAGCCTTCGCCGCCCAAGTGTTGTGCACGCTGAAGGCCTGGGAAGACCCGCAATACTGCAAGACCCGCCTGGGGCTGGACGCGCCGCTGGGCTCCATCGACCGCAGCCGGCTGAACGTCAAGGGCAGCTCATTGGCGGCCGGCCATCCGTTTGCCGCCACTGGAGGGCGTATCGTCGCCAACCTGGCCAAGCTGCTGGATGCGGCGGGCAAGGGCCGGGGCCTGATCTCGATCTGCGCCGCCGGGGGCCAGGGCGTCACCGCGATTATTGAGCGCTGATCTCGGCTATGATCGGGCCGCCGGTCAATTTGGCATATTGGATGCATTCTTAAGCGGTCAAAGGTCGGTACCCTCTCCCCGCGGCGAGAGGATTGCCGTATAACGAGTGCCATACGCGTGTTTGGTAATAAAGGACCCACAATAAAAGCTGATGAAGACTCCTAAACGCATTGAACCCCTGATCGAGGACGGTCTGGTCGACGAGGTGCTGCGCCCACTCATGAGTGGTAAAGAAGCAGCTGTTTACGTGGTGCGCTGCGGCAACGAGTTACGTTGCGCCAAGGTCTACAAGGAGGCGAATAAACGAAGTTTTCGTCAGGCGTCCGAATACCAGGAAGGCCGCAAGGTCCGCAACAGCCGCCAGGCCCGGGCCATGGCCAAGGGCTCCAAGTTCGGCAAGAAAGAAACCGAAGACGCCTGGCAGAACGCCGAGGTAGCGGCGCTGTTTCGCCTGGCCGGTGCGGGCGTTCGCGTGCCCAAGCCGTACGACTTCCTTGAAGGCGTGCTGCTGATGGAACTGGTGGCGGATGAATACGGTGATGCTGCGCCACGTCTCAACGACGTGACGCTGGACCCGGACCAGGCCCGCGAATACCACGCCTTCCTGATTACCCAGATCGTGCTGATGTTGTGTACCGGCCTGGTGCACGGTGACCTTTCCGAGTTCAACGTGCTGCTGACGCCGACGGGCCCGGTGATCATCGACCTGCCTCAGGCGGTGGATGCCGCGGGCAACAACCACGCGTTCACCATGCTGGAACGGGATGTGGGCAACATGGCTTCCTATTTCGGGCGTTTTGCCCCGGAATTGAAGAAGACCAAGTACGCCAAGGAGATGTGGGCGCTTTACGAAGCCGGCACTCTGCACCCGGCCAGCGTCTTGACTGGCGAGTTCGACGAGCCGGAAGAGTTGGCTGACGTGGGCGGTGTTATCCGCGAAATCGAAGCGGCGCGGCTTGATGAAGAGCGTCGCCAGGCGATTCGTGCGGCAGACGATGCACCTGCGAGCAAGGCATCGGAAGAACCTCCACCGCCGCCCTGGATGCAGTGATCCAATAACCGGAAAGGATCCCGGTCCATGTGGGAGCTGGCTTGCCTGCGATAGCATCACCTCGGTTTGGCTCACAGACCGAGGTGCCTGCATCGCAGGCAAGCCAGCTCCCACATTTGTTTTGTGCAGTCAGTAAAGTCTGGTCAGGCGCAACAACTGCCCGAAGCCAACTCCTTGAGAATCGGGCAGTCTGGCCGATGGTCACCCTGGCAGTGTTCCACCAGGTCCTGCAACGTATCGCGCAATTGCCCCAGCTCGCGGATCTTCTGGTTCAGCTCATTGATATGCTGGCGGGCCAGCGCCTTGACGTCGGCACTCGCGCGTCCCCGGTCCTGCCAGAGGGTCAGCAGTTTGCCGACTTCCTCAAGGGAAAACCCCAAGTCCCGCGAACGCTTGATAAACGCCAGTGTGTGCAAGTCGTCGGCGCCATAAATACGGTAGCCGCTGTCGGTACGATGAGCCGCTTTCAACAAGCCGATGGACTCGTAATAACGAATCATCTTGGCGCTCAGGCCGCTTTGGCGTGCTGCTTGGCCGATGTTCATGGACGCTTGTCCTCCAGGTCCTTGGGCTTCCAGGTTTTCAACAGCAGCGCATTACTTACCACGCTGACGCTGGACAGGGCCATGGCTGCGCCGGCCATCACGGGATTAAGCAGACCGAACGCGGCCAGCGGAATCCCGATCAAGTTATACACAAAGGCCCAGAACAGGTTCTGTCGAATTTTAGCGTAGGTCTTGCGGCTGATTTCCAGGGCTGCGGGCACTAGCCGCGGGTCGCCGCGCATCAGGGTGATGCCGGCCGCGTGCATCGCCACGTCGGTGCCGCCGCCCATGGCGATGCCAATGTCGGCTGCCGCCAGGGCCGGTGCGTCGTTGATGCCGTCGCCGACCATCGCCACCACGCCGGTCTTTTTCAGCTCGGCGACGGTGGCGGCCTTGTCGGCGGGCAGCACCTCGGCGTGCACGTCGTCGATCCCCAGGGCTTCGGCTACCACGCGGGCACTGCCACGGTTATCGCCGGTCAGCAGGTGGCTGCTGATTTGCCTGGCCTTGAGTTGTTGTATCGCTTGCAGGGCGCCCGGTTTGAGTGTGTCACCGAAGGCGAACAAACCCAGCACACGGGGTTGCGGGGCTTGTTCGATCAGCCAGGACAAGGTGCGGCCTTCGGCTTCCCAGGCGCTGGCCGAGTTGGCGAGGTCGCCGGTGCTCAAGCCGGTTTCTTCCAGCAGGCGGCGGTTACCCAAAGCCAGTTGCCGACCGTCAAGCGTGCCCGCTATGCCGCGCCCGGTCAGGGACTGGCTGGCGCTGACGTCGGCCACGTTCAGGCCTTGCTCGGCGCAGGCATCCAGCACCGCCTTGGCCAGCGGGTGTTCACTGCCGCGTTGCAACGCACCGGCCTGTTGCAGCAGGGCCGCTTCGTTGCCATCGACAGCCGCCAGGTGTGCGATTTTCGGCGCGCCGGAGGTCAGGGTGCCGGTCTTGTCGAACACCACGGCGCTGACTTCATGGGCGCGTTCCAGGGCTTCGGCATCCTTGATCAAAATCCCGTGGCGGGCGGCGACGCCGGTGCCGGCCATGATGGCGGTGGGTGTGGCCAGGCCAAGGGCGCAAGGGCAGGCGATCACCAATACGGTGACGGCGTTGATCAGCGCGACTTCCAGCGGTGCGCCATACAACCACCAGCCCACCAGCGTGGCCAAGGCCAACACCAGCACCACCGGCACGAACACCTGGCTGACTTTATCCACCAGTTTCTGGATCGGGGCTTTGGCGGCCTGGGCGTCTTCCACCAAACGGATGATCCGCGCCAATACGCTTTCCGCGCCGAGGGCCAGGGTGCGTACCAGCAGCCGGCCTTCGCCGTTGATGGCGCCGCCGGTGACCGCGTCGCCAGGCTGTTTGGGCACCGGCAGGCTTTCACCGCTGATCAGCGCTTCGTCGGCGTGGCTTTGGCCCTCCACCACTTCACCGTCCACCGGGAAGCGTTCGCCGGGTTTGACCAGCACCAGGTCATTGAGCTTGAGGGCGGTGATGGCAACGTCTTGCTCGCGGCCATCGATCACTTGAATCGCCCGCTCCGGGCGCAAGGCTTCCAGGGCGCGGATGGCGCTGGCGGTCTGGCGCTTGGCGCGGCTTTCCAGGTATTTGCCCAGCAGCACCAGGGCGATCACCACGGCCGAGGCTTCGAAGTACAGATGCGGCAGGGTGCCGGCGGATGCGGTAAGCCATTCATAGATACTCAGGCCGTAACCGGCGCTGGTGCCGATGGCTACCAGCAGGTCCATATTCCCGGCCCCGGCGCGCACGGCTTTCCAGGCGGCGATATAGAAGCGCGCACCGAAGATGAATTGCACCGGGGTGGCCAGCGCAAACTGAACCCAGGCCGGCAGCATCCAGTGCAGGCCAAACGGTTGCACCAGCATTGGCAGCACCAACGGTACGGCGAGAAGAATCGCCAGCAAAAGCGACCAGCGTTCATGGCTCAGGCGTTGTTCCTGGCTGGCTTGGGTAGCGGTTTCGCTTTGGGGCAGGGTGGCGGTGTAGCCGGCCTTGTCGACGGCGGCGATCAGGACGCTGGGGTCCATTTGGCCGAGCACTTCAATGTGGGCGCGTTCGTTGGCCAGGTTGACGCTGACGCTTTGCACCCCGGGCACTTTGCCCAGTGCCCGTTCAACCCGCCCGGCGCAGCTGGCGCAGGTCATGCCGCCGATCGACAGGTCGAAGGTGGTGGATCCGTTCATGGGCAGTACTCCAGGAGAGATTGCCCCTAGGATCAACCTTGACCTGTGGGGAAGGTCAAGGCGCTTTTTACTGTTGGAGCGAGGGGGACGCCTAGTTCTTGCTCGCGAAAAGCTTGAGGGCGCCGCGTTTATTCAGGATGAACGCGTTATCGTTGACGTTTTTCGCGAGCAAGCTCGCTCCTACAGGTTTTCGGGGCTTAGTACTCCAGTGCTGCCGGCTTCAGGTACATCCCGTCTGGCCCTTGCGCGATGCGCAACTTGCGCACGTCACCGGCCTTCAAGGTGATGTTTTGCGCCGGTGGCGCGAGCATGCCCGGCAAGCAGCCTTGGGACTGGCCCGGCAATAACTTCAGGCGCAATGACACATTCCCCGCCGGCAAATTAAACGAGGTGGCCTGCTCCTGGAACAGCCGCCCGGCCAACTGGTCCTGGATGTACAGGCCGATCTCGCAGTTGGTCGGTACTTCGAGGCGCTCCCGGGAAATGATCAGCACCGCGTAATCTTGGTCCGCGCTGGCCGGTGGCACAGCAGCAAACAAGCCCATCAGGCTGACAATGCCAAAAAACGACCAGCGCATGGCGAATTCTCCGAGGTTCACATCGTGGATAGCTGCAGCTTGGCCGAGGCCGCGAATGAATGCCAGCCCGGCCGATGTTTTCAGAACTTGACCTTGCCATCGTGGCAAGGTCAAAACTGCGGGCAACCTCATCAAAGGAGTCATGTCATGCAAGTATTCAGCGTTGAAGGAATGACCTGTGGCCACTGCGTTCGCGCAGTGACCCAGGCGGTGCAGGCCATGGACCCGGCGGCCAGCGTGCGCGTCGACCTCGCGGCCAAGGAAGTCGGCGTGGAAAGCAGCCTGCTGTCGCCGGCGCAGGTGGTCAACTTGATCAGTGAGGAAGGCTACAGCGTCAAGCTCGCCTGAGTGTTTGAATAGTTAGCGAGCTAACTTAATGTTCAAGGCACCCATGCCCGGCTAAACTGTCGGGCTGCCGACTCTCCTGGGTGCCTGATGAACCTTCGTATAATTCTTATTTTAGGGGCCTTGAGCGCGTTCGCGCCGTTGGCCATCGATTTCTACCTGCCGGGTTTCCCAGCCATGGCCGTGGCATTCGGCACCGACGAAAAACATATTCAGCTGACCTTGGCCGTGTACTTTACGGGCCTTGCAATCGGCCAGTTGATCTATGGGCCGCTGGCCGACCGTTTCGGGCGACGCGGGCCGCTGCTCAGCGGCGTCACCCTGTTTACCCTCGCTTCCTTCGCCTGCGCGTACGCGCCTTCGCTGGAGTGGCTGATCGGCGCACGTTTCGTCCAGGCCCTGGGCGGTTGCTCGGGCATGGTGATCTCCCGGGCGGTGGTCAGCGATAAGTGCGACGCGGTGGGCTCGGCCAAGGTGTTTTCGCAACTGATGCTGGTCACCGGGCTGGCGCCGATCCTTGCGCCGCTGGCGGGCGGGGTGATGGTTGGCATATGGGGTTGGCAGTCGATATTCCTGGCACTGACGGCCTTCAGTGTGATGGCGGCCATCGCGGTGGCGGTTGGCCTGCCGGAAAGTTTCCCCGCCCATCAACCGCGTCAGCCACTGTCGGGTGCATTGCGCCAGTACGGCCGGTTGTTGTCGGACCGGGTTTACCTGGGCTATGCCCTGACCGGCGGCATCTCGATTGCCGGCATGTTTGCCTACATCGCGGGCTCGCCGTTCGTGTTTATCAAGCTATACGGCGTGCCTGCCGAGCACTATGGCTGGGTGTTTGGCTCCAACGCCGCCGGCTTTATCCTGGTGGCACAGGTCAATGCACGCTTGCTGGCCTCGCGCGGCCCGGCGTTTTTGTTGTCGCGCACGGTGTGGGTCTACCTGGCGGCGGGCCTGGCGTTGCTGGCCATTACTGCGCTGCGCACTGACGCTTTGTGGCCGTTGCTGGTGCCGCTGTTTATCTGCATCGCCAGCCTGGGCTGCATTTTGCCCAACACGTCGGCCTGCGCCATGAGTGGGCAGGGTGCACGGGCGGGCAGTGCGTCGGCGTTGCTCGGTTGCATACAGTTTGGGATTGCGGCGGGCGCGGCGTCGTTGGTCGGCGTGTTGCATGATGGCACGGCGATGCCGATGGCAATGGTCATCAGCTTGTGTGGCGTGCTGGCGGTGACGGTCGCGACGCTGACCCGGCGCCTGCAGCGCCAACGGGCACTGCAAGCGGCGGACTGATCAGGGTCAGCCAGCAGAACGCTGCTGGCTTTCGGGGAAGCGGTGAGGCGCCTGGATGCGGGTTTGCAGGGTGTCGGCAAACGCGCGGGCTTCGGCCTCACTGCGGAAGGTAAAGGCATTGTGGTCCAGGCGCACCTGCCATTTGTTGCCTTCGGATCTTGCTAGCGCTTTTATCAGGATCTTCATTGCTGACCTCCTCACGTAAAAGATTGCGTGGCAAAGGCGGCCAATATAAACCCGAATACGCTTACAAATATGACAAGGATCAAGTCTCTGACTAGCGGTGTCGTCCGTTACTTACACGAATAACAGACAACACTGACAGAACCCCTGGTTAGAACCCTTCCAGCACGATCTTGCCCTTGGCCTTGCCGCTCTCCAGCAGCTCGTGGGCACGGCGCAGGTTGGCGGCGTTGATCACGCCAAAGTGCTCGCCCACTGTGGTTTTCAGGGTGCCGGCATCGATCAGTTCGGCCACGCGATTGAGCAGGTTGTGCTGTTCGATCATGTCGCTGGTTTCGAACATCGAGCGGGTGTACATGAACTCCCAGTGCAGCGACAGGCTCTTGCGCTTGAGTTTGCTCACGTCCAGCGTCTTGGGGTCATCGATCAGCGCCAGTTTGCCCTGGGGAATCAGTGCTTCCACCAGTTGGTCCAGGTGCTGGTCGGTCTGGGTCAGGCTGGCGACATAGTTCACCTGCGGATGGCCGGCGTTTTTCAACTCATCGCTCAACGGTTTGCTGTGGTCGATCACCAGGTCGGCGCCCAGGTCCTTGGCCCACGCTTGGGTTTCAGGGCGGGAGGCGGTGCCGATTACTTTCAGGCCGGTGAGCTGTTTCGCCAGTTGGGTCAGGATCGATCCCACACCGCCGGACGCACCGACGATCAGCAGGCTCTGGCCTTCATCGGTCTTGCCTTCGCGCACTTGCAGGCGTTCGAACAGCAGTTCCCAGGCGGTGATGGCAGTCAGTGGCAGTGCTGCAGCATCGGCGAAGCCCAGGGTTTTTGGCATATGGCCGACGATGCGCTCATCCACGGTGTGCAGTTCGCTGTTGCCACCGGGGCGTATCAGGGAGCCGGCGTAAAATACCTTGTCGCCGACCTTGAACAGGCTGACTTCGCTGCCCACGGCCTTGACCACACCGGCCACATCCCAGCCCAGCACTTTGGCTGCACCGTTTTCCGGGGCGACGTTCTGGCGCACCTTGGTGTCGACCGGGTTCACCGAGATGGCTTTGACTTCTACCAGCAGGTCGCGGGGCCCGGCGACCGCTTCTGGCAGTTCGATATCTTGCAGGGATTTTGGATCGTTGATGGGCAATGCAGCGTAGTAGGCGATGGCTTTCATGATGGTTTCCAAAAAGGGTTCAGGGGTCAGGCAAGAAACTTCAGGCGCTTGAGGTCGAAATGCTCGATCACGTCGGCAGCCTTGGCGCGGAAATTCTGGATGTGGGCGCTCTGGTCGTGGTCGGCCAGGGCATCGTCGTCACTCCAGCGTTCGAGCATGTAGAAGGTCTCGGGGTGTTGCAGGTCCTGGTGCAGGTCGTACTGCTGGCAGCCGGCTTCGACGCGAGTCGGTTCCAGCAGCTCGCGCAGCAGGGTTTCCAGGGTGGCTTGTTGGCCGGGCTTGGCGATCAGTGTGGCGATGACGTTAAAGGCAGCGGACATATTCGACTCCAGACACGTGATGAACGGGATGGACAGATGATTGGCTATTTCTCTGCAAGATAAAACCCGCTAAAAGAGCAGTCTCTTTCAATATTTTTTTGATAATAGGCGGTCAGCGTGCTGCGCTTTGATGACTTGCAGTTGTTTGTGCGTGCGGCAGACCTGGGCAGCCTATCGGCGGCGGCGCGGGTCATGGACATGTCGGCGGCGGTGGCCAGCGCGGCGTTGAAGCGCATCGAGCAGCAACTGGGCGCGCGGCTGTTGGCGCGCTCCACCCGCAGCCTGCGCCTGACGGCCGAGGGTGAAGGCTTCCTGGAGTACGCGCGGGCCGCCTTGAGCAGCCTGGATGAAGGCCGGCGGTTATTGGCCAGTGGCCAGGATCAGGTCAGCGGGGTGTTGCAACTGTCGGCACCGTCGGACTTTGGCCGCAACCAGTTGCTGCCCTGGCTGGATGAGTTTCAGCGTGACTACCCCGGCCTGAGCGTGCGCCTGCTGTTGGGCGACCGGATTGCCGACCTGTTCCGCCAGCCGGTGGACATCGCCCTGCGCTATGGCGAACCCGAAGACTCCAGCCTGATCGCGCTGCCCATCGCCCCGGACAACTACCGCGTGCTCTGCGCCGCTCCCAGCTACCTGGCGCGGCATGGCGAACCTCGTCATCTGGAGCAACTGACCCAGCACAATTGCCTGCTGTACATGCTCGGCAGCCGGGTGCACGACCATTGGGGCTTCAACGACGGCAAACGTGACGTCAGCCTGACAGTGACCGGCGACCGCTTCAGTGACGACGCCGATGTGGTGCGACGCTGGGCGGTGGCCGGGGTGGGTATTGCCTACAAGTCCTGGCTGGATGTCAGCTCCGATGTGCTGGCGGGCCGCCTGCGTCTGATTCTGCCGGAGCTGCGGGGCGAGCGTACGCCGCTCAACCTGTTGTGCGCTCATCGCGCGCAGTTGAGCAAACCGATCAATCTGCTGCGGGAAATGCTCGTCGCCCGTTGTGCGACATTGACTGCGCAGTTGCCGGAGCGATCAACCTCTACACCATAACCCCGGGAATATCGGGAAATTTCCTTCAGCCCCTGTCCTTGGTTGCGCTGTAAGACGGCACGGAACCGGGCGTTTTCACGCTTATACTTTTGCGCCAACCGCAGCAGACGAATGATTCAACAGGGAGTGAATGAGCACATGGAACAGGCACCTTGTATCAGCCAGATCGCCACCTTGCTGGCCGACCCGAAACGTACCGCGATGGTGTGGGCGTTGATGGACGGCTCGGCCAAACCTTCCAATGAACTGGCAGCACTTGCCGGGTTGTCAGCGGCCTCGGCGAATGCTCATCTGACGCGATTGACGGCCGGTGGCCTGCTGCGCGTCGAAGCCCGTAGCGGCAAACGCTTCTTTCGGGTGGCCGCCGCCGACGTAGCGGCCGCCGTGGATGCCCTGGCCTGCACCACCATGGCCAGCGTCGCCCGCAGCACGCCTACCCATTCCCAGTCATTGATTGCGCCTGCCGCATTACGGCGGGCCAGGCTTTGTCATGGGCATTTAGGTGGCGAACTGGCGGCGGGGTTATATCAACGGATGATGGCGGCCGGGTGGTTGGAGCGCCCGGAGCAACGCACGGAAGTGACGCCCTTTGGTGCGCGCAAATTCGCAGGGCTGGGGATCTTCACCCAGGCACTGGCTCGGCCGATCGTGTGCGATTGTTTTGACTGGAGCGAACAGCAGCCGCACCTGGGCGGTGCGTTGGGGGCCGCGCTGTTGCAGCTGTGCATGCAGTCGAGCTGGGTCAGTGTGATCAATGAGTCCCAGGCGTTGCAGGTCAGTGAAACCGGGCAACTGGAAATTGCCCGGCTTGCTGCAACCGGTGATTAAGGCTTGACCAACCGTGCGTCCAGGCTGTTTTGCGCCAGGCGTTTGGCCTGGTCCTGGGTCATGCCCAGGGAGGTGTACAGCGCATGGAAGTTCTCGGTGACATAGCCGCCGAAGTACGCCGGGTCATCCGAGTTCACCGTCACCTTAACGCCACGCTCAAGCATGTCTAGGATGTTGTGCTGGGACATGTCGTCGAACACGCACAGCTTGGTGTTGGACAGCGGGCACACTGTCAGTGGGATCTGCTCGTCGATGATCCGTTGCATCAGGCGTTCGTCTTCAATGGCACGCACGCCATGGTCGATACGCTGGATCTTCAGCAGGTCGATGGCTTCCCAGATGTACTCCGGTGGGCCTTCTTCGCCGGCGTGGGCGACGGTCAGGAAGCCTTCATGACGGGCACGATCGAACACGCGCTGGAACTTGCTCGGCGGGTGGCCCATCTCCGAACTGTCCAGCCCCACGGCAACAAACGCGTCACGGAACGGCAGCGCCTGGTCGAGGGTTTTCTCGGCTTCCTCCTGGCTCAGGTGGCGCAGGAAGCTCAGGATCAAACCGCTGGTGATGCCCAGTTGCTGCTCGCCGTCTTTCAAGGCGGCAGCGATGCCATTGAGCACTACTTCGAACGGCACGCCACGGTCGGTGTGGGTTTGCGGGTCGAAGAACGGTTCGGTGTGGATCACGTTCTGCGCCTTGCAGCGCAGCAGGTAGGCCCAGGTCAGGTCGTAGAAGTCCTGTGAGGTGCGCAGTACATCGGCGCCCTTGTAGTAGAGGTCGAGAAACTCTTGCAGGTTGTTGAAGGCGTAAGCCTTGCGCAGGGTTTCGACGTCGTTCCAGGGCAGCGCGATTTTGTTGCGTTCGGCCAGGGCGAACAGCAGTTCAGGCTCCAGCGAGCCTTCCAGGTGCAGGTGCAATTCAGCCTTGGGCAGGGCGTTGAGCCAATCGTACATTTATAAATTCTCATCAGGTGCAATGGCGGCATTCTACAGGCGCACGCCGAAATAATCGGCAAAACCTGACCAAGCGGTGAGTATCCGCAGGCGTCGTGCAAGCGGTACGTGAACTAAGGTGTAACGAAACGTTAGCTGCGCGGTGCAGTCTGTACCCCATCAATGACTGATTTGCCGCGTATAAAAGGCCTGCAATGCTCACCTCTATCAAGCAAGAAAAATTCATGCTGTTGGCGCTGATTGCCGCCATCGCCGCCTACCCGCTGGAGCACTGGATGCTGCACAGCGGGCAGATGGTGGCGCTGCTGGGCGGCATTGCGCTGATCGGCTTTATCGTCGTGGCCTCGATGCGCGTGGCGCACCATGCCGAGCAATTGGCGGAAAAGGTCGGCGACCCCTACGGCACCATGATCCTGACCCTCGCCGCGGTGCTGGTGGAGGTGGTGATTCTGGCGATCATGATGAGTAACGAACCGTCACCGACCCTGGTGCGCGACACCATTTACTCTGCGGTAATGCTCGACATCAACGGCATCCTCGGCCTGGCTGCGCTGATGGGCGGGATCAAGCATGGCGAGCAGTCCTACAACGATGATTCGGCAAGGACCTACAGCGTGATGATCCTTACCGCCATGGGTGTGTCGATGGTGGTGCCGGAATTTATCCCCGAAGCCGACTGGAAAATTTACTCGGCCTTCACCATCGGCGCGATGGTGGTGCTCTACACCCTGTTCCTGCGGATGCAGGTTGGGCCCCACAGTTATTTCTTCAGCTATAGCTACCCGGAAAAACGTCGCAAGAAACAGCCAGAAGAAGAATCGCCGCCGATCAACCTGGCGTTCTCCATCGCCACCCTGGTGTTTGGTGTGGTTGTGATTGGCGCGTTGGCCGAGGTGATGTCCAAGACCCTCGACCTCGGCCTGGAAGGCACCGGCGCTCCGCCGGTGATCACCGCGATCATCGTGGCCGCGATTTCCGCCGCCCCGGAGATTTTGACCGCGTTGCGCGCGGCGCTGGCCAACCGCATGCAGTCAGTGGTGAACATTGCGCTGGGTGCGTCGCTGTCGACGGTGATTCTGACGGTGCCGGTGATGGAAGCCATGGCCTTGTACACCGGCCAACCGTTTCAGATGGCGATGACGCCGGTGCAAACCGTGATGGTGTTTATCACGTTGATTGTCAGCGCGATCAACCTCAACGATGGCGAAACCAACGCCATCGAAGGAATGACCCATTTTGTGTTGTTTGCGACATTTATCATGCTGTCGCTGCTTGGACTGTAACCAATTTTGGGTACACCGCTGATCAAATGTGGGAGCTGGCTTGCCTGCGATAGCATCACCTCGGCGCGACTGAAAGACCGAGGCGCCTGCATCGCGGGCAAGCCCGGCTCCCACATTTGATCTGGGCTTGGCTTAAATCCCGCTTATCAGCGCACGTGCCGCCTGGCTGTGATCGGCGATCAAGCCTTTCAGATCCAGGCCTTCGACCTGCCCGTCGATCACCCGCCATTTGCCACCGACCATTACCCGGTCGGCCCGGTCGGCGCCGCACAGCAGCAGTGCCGAGATCGGGTCGTGGCTGCCGGAGAAGCGCAGCTCATCAAGCTTGAACAGCGCCAGGTCGGCCTGTTTACCTACGGCCAGTTCGCCGATATCGCTGCGGCCCAGTAACTGCGCCGAACCTTTGGTAGCCCAACCCAGCACCCGTTCCGGGGTGATCTTCTCTGCCCCGTACCGCAGGCGCTGGATGTACAGGGCCTGGCGCGTTTCCAGGATCATGTTCGAGGCATCATTGGACGCCGAACCGTCCACGCCCAGGCCAATCGGTGCACCGGCGGCGAGCAGGTCCAGCGTTGGGCATATCCCGGAAGCCAGGCGCATGTTGGAGCTCGGGCAATGGCAGACTCCGGTGCCGGCGGCGCCGAGGCGTGTGATTTCTTCCGGGTTGAAGTGAATGCCATGGGCCAGCCACGTGCGCGGGCCGAGCCAGCCGACGCTGTCGAGGTAATCCACGGTGCGCAGGCCGAAGCGTTGCAGGCAGAAGTCTTCTTCGTCGAGGGTTTCTGCCAGATGGGTATGCAGGCGCACGTCGAGGTGGTTGGCCAGTTCGGCGCTGGCTTCCATGATTTCCGGGGTCACGGAAAACGGTGAGCACGGCGCCAGGGCGATCTGGATTTGCGCGCCGTCGCCGCGCTCGTGGTACTGGCGGATCAGGCGGCGGCTGTCTTCCAGAATTACTTCGCCTTGTTGCACGGTTTGCTGCGGTGGCAGCCCGCCGTCGGCCTCGCCCAGGCTCATGGAGCCGCGGGTTAGCATGGCGCGCATGCCCAGTTCGCGCACGCTGTCGACTTGTATGTCGATCGCGTTTTCAAGGCCTTCCGGGAACAGGTAGTGGTGATCCGCTGCGGTGGTGCAGCCTGAGAGCAGCAATTCCGCGAGGGCGACTTTAGACGCGAGGGCGAGTTTTTCCGGGGTCAGTCGCGCCCAGACCGGGTACAGGGTCTTGAGCCACGGGAATAACGGCTGGTTAACCACCGGCGCCCAGGCGCGGGTCAGGGTTTGATAGAAGTGATGGTGGGTGTTGATCAGCCCCGGAAGCACCACATGCTGGCGCGCATCGAAAATATTTGCGCAGGGCACGGCAGGTTCTCGGCCCCAGCCCAGCACTTCGGTGATCACACCGTCTTGCAGCACCAGGCCACCACGGGCGTCGAGGCCATTGGCAGTGAAAATCGCGAGGGGGTTTTTTAACCAGATACGGGTCGCAGGCATTGGCCGGCTCCTCTGAATGATGGGTTCAGGTTTGCCAGCTCAGTGTTGCCCTGTCTGCTGATCCAGGGTCGCCGGGGAGGGCGAGGTGCGCAGTGTACGGGTGGATCGTTATCGACGGCAATCGGCCGATAACGATCGCGGTTTTTTACCAGGCGATGGTCTCGCCCTTGTAGTCCACAAAGTGATGGCCGCCCTTACCACTGTAGGCATTCACTTGGTCGACCAGGCCGCGGACGCTGGTGGGCACGTCGATTTGCGCGTTTTCGCCGCCCATGTCGGTTTTTACCCAGCCCGGGTGCAACGACAGCACGGTCAGTTTCTGGTCGCCCAGTTGAGTGACGAAACTGTTGGTCATGGAGTTGAGGGCGGCCTTGCTGGCTTTGTACAAGGCCAGGTCCGAGCCGTCGGGGATGGTGACGCTGCCCAGGATCGAGCTCATGAAGGCCAGCACGCCGGTGTCCGGGCGGATCTGCCCGACAAAACGCTGGGCCAAATTGATGGGCGCCACGGCGTTGGTGAAAAACAGTTGGCCGACTTCAGCCAGCGTGGCGTGGCCGGGTTCCTGGTTGGCGGGGCCTTTGACACCGGCGTTGACGAACAGCAGGTCGAAGGTTTTTTCCTTGAGCCGCTGGCTCAGGGCGATCACGGCCTGTTGGTCATCCATGTCGAGCTTTTCGATCTGCACCGGGCCCAGGGCCTTCAAGGCATCGGCCTTTTGTGGGTCGCGCACGGTGGCGGTCACCTCCCAGCCGTCCGCCAGCAGTTGCTTGGCCAGGCCAAGGCCCAAGCCCCGGGAGGCGCCGATAATCAGTGCGGTTTTTGAAGTGGACATGAATGGCTTCCTTTGACGATGGAGGTTCACGGGTTCAGTGGACAACGCTGGCCGAGCCTTTGCTGCAACTCCTGGCGCAGTTGATCGAGTTCGGCGATGCGGGTTTCGATCAGGTTGAGCTTGTCTTGCAACAGTTGAGTGACGGCGGTGTCGGGGTCTGGCGCTTGCCATAATGCGCCGACGCTGTTGCCAATTTCACCCAGGCTGAAGCCCAGGCGCTGGGCGGTCTTGATGTACAGCACCAACTGCACCATGTCGTCGGGGTAGTCGCGGTAACCGTTGGCACTGCGTTGCGCGGCAATCAACCCGCGTTGCTCGTAGAAGCGCAGGGTGTCGCGGCTGACCTGGCTGGCCTGGGCTAATTCGCCGATACGCATGCAGAGGGCTCGAAGGGGCTTGACCTTGGAGCATACTCCAGGCTTTACGTTGCTGGCTTCTTGAATTGAAGGAGCTTGCTGCCATGTGGACTGCACACCAATACCGTCAACTGGTTCGGGCCAGCGGTTGGTACGATTTGATCGTCACCGCGGCGCTGGTCACCCCCTGGACCTTTGTTCTGCTGCATAACGCCTTGGTGGCGTTGAATCTGCCCGGCGAACTGCCGTCGTTCGCACCTGTGCATATGTTGATGGCCAACCTGATGGGCTCGATCGTTTGTGTGTGGTCGGTGCTGCGAATCCGCGATCCTCAAGCGATCTTTGGTCGCTATGACGCCGCCGGCCGAGTGCTGTTTGCCACCTGGCAGATTTACGCGCTGGCCCACGGCGCCAGTACGGTATTGGTGATTGTGGTGGTGTTTGAGGTGCTGTGGGCGGTGGCGCAGTTGATGCCGGTGCGCCGGGCAGCTAGTTGATCAAAAAACGCTCAGTTGCGCCCGGGCGTTGCGGGCTCTGCCGCCGGCTCACTCTTGCACGGGTTATCCACAGGTTGCTCCACAGTAATTGTGCGCAAGCGCAATCGGTGGGTATAAGCGCTGTGGCCCTTTGTTCTAAAGGACATAACCCGCCTGACTGACTGTTTTTGAGCTGGATCAATACTTTAGTGTGGCGAGCTGAACAAAAACTGAACAACCGCCTCGAACCCTTGTGACAGAAGGGTTACAGGCGAGTGTGCTCAGGTTATCCACAGGCAGGTGCACAGTAGATGTGGGCAGTTTCAACGCTGCAGCAGGATACGCCCGCGGCTCAGGTCGGCGAGCTGGGTTTGCAGGGTGTCGATACAGGCTTCGCCGAGGGCCAGTTGCAGGTCGACGCCATTGGCGGTGAAGGTTTCTTCCATCACCAATCCGCCCAGTTCGGCCACTCGCAGTTTCACCAACTGCAACTCGGCAAAACCACAGGAGCAACTCAGCGGCACGCGTTTGATCAGCTCGACGCGTTCGGCAGCTTGCAGGCATTTGTTGGCGCCGCCGCCATAAGCGCGCGCCAGGCCGCCGGTGCCCAGTTGAATGCCACCGTACCAGCGGATCACCAGCACCACGACCTGATCGCAATCCTGCGCTTCGATCGCGGCCAGGATCGGTCGCCCGGCCGTGCCGCCGGGCTCGCCGTCATCATTGCTGCGGTATTGATCGCCAAGTTTCCAGGCCCAGCAGTTGTGCGTGGCGTTCAGGTCGCTGTGCTGGTCAATAAAGGCCTGGGCGTCCTGGGGGCTGGCGATGGGGGCGGCGAGGGTAATGAAGCGGCTTTTGCGAATTTCTTCGCGAAACTCGCAAAGGCCGGTAAGCGTGAAAGGCATGGGTAACTTCGTTTAGAGGGCGGGCTTGATGCCGCAGCCTTTGAGAATGATGTGGATAAGGTTGGTGCCGGCGTCTTCCATGTCCTGCTTGGTCAGCTTGGTGCGGCCGGTCACGCGGCAGATCTGTGTGGCGAAGTCAGCGTAATGCTGGGTGCTGCCCCACAGTAAAAAGATCAGGTGTACGGGGTCGATGGGGTCCATTTTGCCGGCGTCGATCCAGGCCTGGAACACCGCCGCACGGCCGCTGAACCAGGCGCGGTAGTCCTGGCTGAAATATTCGGTCAGGCATTCACCGCCGCTGATGATTTCCATCGCGAAGATCCGCGAGGCTTGCGGCTGGCGCCGGGAAAATTCCATCTTGGTGCGGATATAGCGGGTCAGCGCTGCGGCCGGGTCATCCTCGGCGGTCAGGGTGTTGAAGGTGCTGTCCCACAGTTCGAGGATGTTGCTGAGTACGGCAATGTACAGGCCCAGCTTGTTGGTGAAGTAGTAATGCAAGTTGGCTTTCGGCAACCCGGCACTCGCCGCGATGGTGTTCATGCTGGTGCCTTTGTAGCCATGACGGGCGAACTCGTCTTCGGCGGCCTGCAAAATCGCTTGTTCGTTCTTTTGCCGAATGCGGCTTGCAGGTTTTCCGGCGTGGTTGCTGTGGGCAGGAACTTCGAGGCTCATGGAGGTTTCCGTGCAGATCGATGAATACGACGTGTGCACAGATAACCCACCCTCAAGCCCCAGACAAGTCCCGATACGATAAAACCCTCAAAGTGGTTCCAGAGTGTCGCTTTCCGGGGCCCGGTTTGCGGCATCCGCGGTGGCCTTGGGTTCAGGCAGCAACAGGCACAACACAATGGCGGTCAGGCCGCCGCTGGTGATGGCGGAGTCGAACAGGTTCTGCACCAGCGTTGGCATCAAGTGCAGCAGGTTCGGCTGGGCGGCGATCCCGAGGCCGACGCCAAACGAGGTGGCGATGATCAGCATGCTGCGTCGGTCCAGCGGGGCCTGGGCGAGGATGCGCACGCCGGCGGCGGCTACGCTGCCGAACATCACCAGGGTTGCGCCGCCCAGTACCGGTTTGGGAATTTGTTGCAGCACCGCACCAATCAACGGAAACAGTCCGAGGCAAAACAGCACTACGCCGATGTATAGGCCGACATAACGGCTGGCGACGCCGGTCAGTTGGATCACGCCGTTGTTCTGGGCAAAGGTGGTGTTGGGAAAGGCGCTGAAGGTGGCGGCGATCATGCAACTGATGCCGTCTCCCAGCACGCCGCCCTTGAGCCGGCTTATATAGGACGGGCCACTGATGGGCTGGCGGGCGATCATGCAATTGGCGGTGAGGTCGCCGACTGTTTCAATGGTGCTGATCAGATAAATCAGCGCTACTGGCAGGAACGCGCTCCAGTCAAAGTTGAAACCGAAGTGGAACGGCGTAGGCAGGCTGATCAATGGCAAGTCGGGCAGGGCTTGGGGGACGAGTTTGCCGCTGAACCAGGCGGCGAGGCTGCCCAATGCCAGGCCAATGATGATGGCGGATAGACGTACCCACGGGGTGTTCGAGCGGTTGAGCAGGATGATCGTCAGTACCACGAACACACCGAGTGCCAGGTTGGTCGGGGCGCCAAAGTCCGGGGCGTTGAAGCCGCCGCCCAGGTCAGTGATGCCGACTTTGATCAGGCTGATGCCAATCAAGGTGATGACGATGCCGGTCACCAGCGGTGTGATCACCCTTTTGAGCTGGCCGATGAAACGGCTCAACACCACCTGCACCGCAGCGCCGAAGAAGCAAATGCCGAAAATCATCGCCAGAATGTCTTCCGGGCTGCCGCCGCGTTGCTTGACCAGAAACCCCGCCGACAATACCGCGCCGAGGAACGCAAAGCTGGTGCCTTGCAGGCAGATCATCCCGGCGCCAATCCCAAACGGCCTGCGCGCCTGGATGAAGGTGCCTACACCCGAAACCATCAATGCCATGCTGATCAGGTAGGGCAGGTAAGCGGTCAGGCCCAGGGTGGAGCCGATGATCAATGGCGGGGTGATGATGCCGACAAAGGCGGCCAATACATGCTGCAACGCAGCAAGCAATGCGGGCAGTGGTTTAGGGCGGTCGTTGAGGCCGTAGATCAGGTCGCTGGGGCTGGAGGATTCTGGCGGCATGGCGTTGGGAACTCATGGCTGATGGTTCGAGATTCCCTTGCCTTGCAAAAAGCTGTCCAGTTGCTCAGGTTTTTATGTGAGGCCCGTGCTAGCGCGTTGCGGCCAGACTCTCGAGGAAGCTTTCCAGCACCAAATGAGGGCGACGGCCCTTGCGCGTGACCGAAGCGAGGCTTAAATCGTAAAAACGTGTGGCCGGTTTCAGCGCACGCAGTCGGCCTTGTTGTACCCATAGGCTGGCGTAGTGGTCGGGCAGGTAGCCGATGTAGCGGCCGGTCAGGATCAGGAAGGCCATGCCTTCGCGGTCCGAAGCGCTGGCGGTGCAGTTGAGTGCCTGGTAATGCGCCTGAATATCGGCGGGCAGGCGGAAGGTGGGGGCGATGGCGTCCTGGCTGTTGATGCGCTCGTCGTCCAGTTGTTTGTCGTCGGCATAAAACAGCGGATGGCCGACGGCGCAATAGAGCAGCGAGCGCTCGCTGTACAGCGGCTGGTACTCAAGGCCCGACAAGGCGCTGGCCTGCGGGACTACACCCACATGGAGGCGGCCATCGAGCACGCCTTGTTCGACTTCATTGGGGGCGATCATGCGGATCTGGATTTGTACGTCCGGGCCGCGCTCCTTCAACTGTGCCAAGGCGTGGGTAATACGCATGTGGGGCAGGGTGACGAGGTTGTCGGTGAGGCCAATGATCAGCTCACCGCGCAAATGCTGGTGCAGGCCGTTGACCTCGGTGCGAAAACTTTCCAGGGCGCTGAGTAACTGCAGCGCCGACTGATACACCTCGCGTCCTTCCTCGGTCAGGGAAAACCCCGCCCGCCCGCGTTGGCACAGGCGCAGGCCAAGGCGCTGCTCCAGGTCACTCATCTGCTGGCTGATGGCCGAGCGACCAATGCCCAGTACGGTTTCCGCCGCCGAGAAGCCGCCGCATTCCACCACGCTGCGAAAGATGCGCAACAGGCGGATATCGAAGTCGCTGACTTGGGCCAGTGGGTCGGGTCGACGGCTGCTCATAGTTTAGTGAAGGCCTGACTGAAGGTTAGAAGAGTTGGATTTCACCGACTTTATCCCCGTGGCAATTTAGCTGCAACAACGCTTTTTCAAATCCCTACGCTGCCTTTTGCCTTGCGAGGTTTTGCTGATGAACATGCCCGAAAACGCTCCGTCCACCCTGGCCAGCCAATTGAAGCTGGACGCGCACTGGATGCCGTACACCGCCAACCGTAACTTCCACCGTGACCCGCGCCTGATCGTGGCGGCCGAAGGCAGCTGGTTGACCGATGACAAGGGGCGCAAGGTGTATGACTCGCTGTCGGGTCTGTGGACCTGCGGCGCCGGGCACACCCGCAAGGAAATCCAGGAGGCGGTCGCCAAGCAATTGGGCACGTTGGACTACTCGCCAGGCTTCCAATACGGTCATCCTTTGTCGTTCCAGTTGGCAGAAAAGATTACTGACCTGACCCCGGGCAACCTGAACCACGTGTTCTTCACCGACTCCGGCTCCGAGTGCGCCGATACCGCGGTGAAAATGGTGCGTGCGTACTGGCGCCTGAAGGGCCAGGCCACCAAGACCAAAATGATCGGCCGTGCCCGTGGTTATCACGGTGTGAACATCGCCGGTACCAGCCTGGGCGGTGTGAACGGTAACCGTAAGCTGTTTGGCCAGGGCCTGATGGATGTTGACCATCTGCCTCACACCTTGTTGGCGAGCAATGCGTTCTCCCGTGGCATGCCGGAGCTGGGCGGTATTGCCCTGGCGGATGAGCTGCTCAAGCTGATCGAGTTGCACGATGCGTCGAACATCGCTGCAGTGTTTGTTGAACCGATGGCGGGTTCCGCTGGCGTGCTGGTGCCGCCGCAGGGTTACCTGAAGCGCCTGCGTGAGATCTGCGATCAGCACAACATTCTGTTGGTGTTCGACGAAGTGATCACCGGCTTCGGTCGTACCGGCTCGATGTTTGGCGCCGACAGCTTCGGTGTGACTCCGGACCTGATGTGCATTGCCAAGCAAGTCACTAACGGCGCGATCCCGATGGGCGCGGTGATTGCCAGTACCGAGATTTATCAGACGTTCATGAACCAGGCGACGCCTGAGTACGCAGTGGAATTCCCACACGGCTACACCTACTCGGCTCACCCGGTGGCCTGCGCGGCGGGCCTGGCGGCACTTGACCTGCTGCAGAAGGAAAACCTGGTGCAGAGCGTGGCCGAAGTCGCACCGCATTTCGAGAACGCGCTGCATGGCTTGAAGGGCAGCAAGAACGTGATCGATATTCGTAACTATGGCCTGGCCGGTGCGATCCAGATCGCCCCACGTGATGGTGATGCGATTGTGCGTCCGTTCGAAGCAGGTATGGCCCTGTGGAAAGCCGGCTTCTACGTGCGCTTTGGCGGCGACACTCTGCAGTTCGGGCCAACCTTCAACAGCAAGCCGCAGGACCTGGATCGCTTGTTCGATGCGGTCGGCGAAGTGCTGAACAAGATCGACTGATTTCTCCTTCTATATAGAACAACTTTTCAGGAGCCCTGCATGAGCCTCATCCAACATTTGATCAACGGCCAACTGGTGACCGAGAACGGTCGCACGGCCGACGTGTACAACCCGTCGACTGGCCAGGTGATTCACCAAGTACCGTTGGCCAGCCGTGAAACGATTCAAAGCGCCATCGACTCGGCCAAGGCGGCATTCCCGGCATGGCGCAACACGCCGCCGGCCAAGCGTGCCCAGGTGATGTTCCGTTTCAAGGTACTGCTGGAGCAGAACGAAGCGCGCATTGCCCAACTGATCAGCGAAGAGCATGGCAAGACGCTTGAAGATGCTGCCGGCGAGCTGAAGCGCGGGATCGAGAACGTCGAGTACGCGTGTTCGGCGCCGGAAATCCTCAAGGGTGAATACAGCCGTAACGTCGGCCCGAACATTGATGCCTGGTCTGATTTCCAACCGCTGGGTGTGGTGGCCGGTATTACGCCATTCAACTTTCCGGCCATGGTGCCGTTGTGGATGTATCCGCTGGCTATCGTCTGCGGTAACTGCTTCATCCTCAAACCGTCGGAGCGTGACCCTAGCTCTACGTTGCTGATTGCGCAGCTGCTGCTGGAAGCCGGTCTGCCCAAAGGCGTGATGAGTGTGGTGCATGGCGATAAGAGCGCGGTGGATGCGCTGATCGAAGCGCCTGAAGTCAAGGCGTTGAGCTTTGTGGGTTCGACGCCGATTGCCGAGTACATCTATTCCGAAGCCACCAAGCGCGGCAAGCGTGTACAGGCGTTGGGTGGGGCGAAGAACCATGCGGTGCTGATGCCGGATGCGGATCTGGATAATGCGGTCAGTGCCTTGATGGGCGCGGCGTATGGCTCGTGCGGTGAGCGCTGCATGGCGATCTCTGTTGCGGTGTGTGTCGGCGACCAAGTGGCGGATGCGTTGATCGCCAAGCTGGTGCCGCAGATCAAGGCGCTGAAGATTGGTGCGGGCACGTCCTGTGGGCTGGACATGGGGCCGTTGGTTTCCGGCCAGGCGCGGGACAAGGTCAGTGGCTATATTGAAGACGGTGTTTCTTCGGGGGCCGAGCTGGTGGTCGATGGTCGTGGCTTGAGTGTTGCCGGTCACGAAGAGGGCTTCTTCCTGGGCGGCTGCCTGTTTGATCGCGTGACGCCTGAGATGCGCATCTATAAAGAAGAGATCTTCGGGCCGGTGCTGTGCGTGGTTCGGGTGAATAGCCTGGAAGCGGCCATGCAGTTGATCAACGATCACGAGTACGGCAACGGTACCTGTATCTTCACCCGGGACGGTGAAGCGGCGCGGTTGTTCTGTGACGAGATTGAAGTAGGCATGGTCGGCGTCAACGTGCCGCTGCCGGTGCCGGTGGCGTATCACAGCTTTGGTGGCTGGAAGCGTTCGCTGTTTGGCGACTTGCATGCTTATGGGCCGGATGGGGTGCGTTTCTACACGCGTCGCAAGGCGATTACCCAGCGCTGGCCACAACGGGCCAGCCATGAAGCGTCGCAGTTTGCCTTTCCTAGTTTGTAAGTAAGGCAGAAAGCCGGCCCCTTGGGGCCGGCTTTCGCGTTTTTGGGGCTTTTTGACTGATATGACAGAAATATGAAAAAAGGCGTTGACGGCAGATTCTGAAAGCCTATAATTCGCCCCACTTCCGGCGCAGTCGAAACGGAAAACTCCTTGGTAAACAAAGAGTTATGTAGGTTTCGACAGCGAGCTGCTTCAGATCATCGAAGCCCAGAAGGAGTTGGTAGGGCAGTGTTGTTTGGCTCTATTAACGTTTCGATCTTCTCGGTCGAAAGCGGAGAAAAAGAGGTGTTGACAGCAGCGTGTAACGCTGTAGAATTCGCCTCCCGCTAACGAGAGATCGGAAGCGCAAGTGGTTGAAGTTGTT
>NZ_JBUZVP010000011.1:0-232663 GCF_055409485.1 Pseudomonas sp. A125 | reverse complement strand
CCATAATGGTGACGCGCTCCTCGGTACTCAGGTGGTTGTATTGGGTAGACATGGCAACACCTTACATGAGGTGTTGCACTTGCTCCTTGAGACCGCCCAGTTGAGCGCACTCTTAGATCCGCCCTCCTCAACCCTGAGCAGCAATCCCGGGCACTGGCTTTTCGGCAATTGAGGCTTCGAGAAGAACTCAGCGGTGTTGGCGTCGGGTCCGAACCATTGCCTGAACTGAATCGGTACCTGGCCGGGGAGCTGACCCTCGGAGAGTTAGTGGATCTAAGACTGCGCCCAGAGTTATGCGAGTGATGGTGTCACGCAGCAACAGCTCTCATGCTTACTCCATCCAAGCATCTGCGGAGAATCAAAATGTCTAGCGCACCGCTCATCCCCTTCACCCTCCTCGGCCGTGACATGCCTCAGGTAGAGTTCTATTGGTCCAACGAGATCGAGGGGCTGGTTTCATCAGGTCCGCACTATGCGTCCGACGAGAAGGACGATAGCGATCAGGTATGGGGGATTGTTCTTGTTTCCAAGTGCGACACAGGCTTCAATGCCGGCTGGTCCAACGGTGAGATGGCGCAATCGGGATACACTGAGGAAATGTACACGGACCTTGTTGAGGCCGGCAAAGCAGCTGAAGGCCTTGCTCAAACTGAAGCCGACCGCCAGTGCGCTGAGTTCCGGTAATCTGGTTACCATTCCCCCGGTTGCAAGACGGTCAACCCTGCCAATGAGAACCCAATAGAATGAAACAGCTTCTATCGTCCCCGCCTGATCTTAAAGGGCTATCCCCAGCACAGCATGCACACGTCCTGAAGGTGTTTCCAGAAACCCGCACAGACATGGCCAACTATTTACGCAGCGGCGCCCAAGTCATTGTAGGCCCTCAGAGTGAAGCGTCCCCGGATGTTCCACCGATCGCCATATCAGTCCTAGCAGATCCTGACTTCTGGATTGATTGTTGCGATTCGTTGGAAGAGGCACATCAGCGAATCGATTCGCTGGGACTCGTTTTGGCGGCCCGATAGAGCGTTGAGGCTAGGCCTTCACTCCAGTACCCAGCCTGCCCCCGACAAACGCGACGGCCTGCCGTTGAAGCTGGGCTACGTGCCGGTTCAATTGAGTTTCAGCATTCACCATCTCCTTCCGGCCCCAGCGCGCTAAAAGCCTGTCTCTGATTTCAAGGGCCTGGCTGGAGCGGTAAATCGGTTCCACATCCACAATCGCCATCTGACCCTCAGTGCTGGCGCTCCTCGTGTTCATGACCACCTGGGTGTTGTGGGTATCAAGCACTTGGAACCCTAGTCGCTCGTAGAAGCCAACCTTTGCTACCGGGCAGGTCAGCTCGATGTGCGGGTACCGTTCGATTGCCTTCTTCATCATTGCCGAACCGATGCCGCGCCCTCGGTGCGTCTTTTGCACAGCCATGTAGGTAACACCACAAGCATCGGAATGTGTCGGTACAGGCAAGTACATCAGAAACCCCAGGACATGCCCCGGGGTTTCTTCATCGAATGCCACAAGCAACTCAACAGGAGCGATCGGCACCTGCCCAATTCGATCAATGTAGAGATTCACCTCAGCAGGGACAGCCCACTTGTAGATCTCATAGAGGTAGTTGCTAGGCGGCACCGCCAGCATGCTCAGTTCCGTCAGATTGGACACGACCATTTGCAGGACCTGATGGGTAACATCCCGGGGCGGCGGCGCGCTGTCAAAAAGTGAGATTGGCATTTGCATCCTCAATAGGTAAATGATCCTGCGGGGCTGGTACCGGCCTGTCGGTCTCGCGGCAATATAACAAGGTACCCACCCCTCGCCAAAAAGTAGGGCTACCTTTTGGCTTATGACACGCGATTCCAGACCCCGACCTTACACGAGGGCTTTGCCGATATGCACACGGCAGGGAAACCATTACAAGCCCTGCCCGGGGGAATGAATCTGCCCGGTTTATCTAGCGATTATGGGGTTCTGGCACACCGATTTCGTCCTGAATATGGCTCATCAATCAAGCGATGAGGTATGCCCCCATGGAGTTGATCTCCCTTCCTGTAATCAGCACCAGCCACCTGACTCAAGAGGTTGCAGCGACGCTCACAGCCTTGGGCAATGAGAACGCCTGGGTTCCCTGCGCAGCGTGGCCGTACGGCTTCTTCATCTCCCTGAAAAGCATCGAGGAAAAGGTTGCCGCGGGGGAGGAAATCCCTAGGTGCCTCCAGGACATCGCTGCATGGCTGAAAACGAAAGATCTCCCCTGCTCAGCTAGCGGACAAACCTGGAGCGGGACATGGGTGCAGCTTGACCAGGCTGTTGATGCGGTCGACGGACTTCCAACTTACAGCTGGTGATCACCCATCAGTAATTGCTGGCTTCCCATGCAAGCCATAGCTACCACCCAATCCGACTCAATAAGAGGTTCGTCCATGTCCGCTCAAATCCGCCACGCAATTGCATCAGCTGTTCCCAGCACTATCACGGGCATCAAGCTGTCCGTACCAGAGTTGTTCGCACAGCCGGAATTCATCAGCTGGCTCAATAACTCTCAGGCGATGACATGGCATTCCCGGCAAGGCCCGGTCAGCGAAGGCGACATTGCTGACGTTGCAATCTTCGTCGACCCATCAATGACCGGTGAGGGCTCCGATAGCGACATGCCCGGGTGGGAGCACGTCGTCGATAAGCTCAGGGTTGCAATTGGGGAAGGCCCCTTCAGCGGGAATCACTTCATCGTTATCCTGAGTAATTCCTGATCTTATCGAGCAAAGGCCGAACTGCGGATTCATGGGTCAGCAGCGCCTTAATTGAGTCCCCGCCTTGGGAGATCAAGGCCGCTGCCGGCACTTTATTTGAGGGGAACAAATGAGTGCCACCGTTGCTTCTGGCACAGCAAAAACAGACTGAAACTGGCCTCATATTAAATCAGCAAGGACAAACCTCATGATCTCCCAGACCCCAAAATTTACAGTTGAGTCGCTGGTGAAGCTGCTTTCAGACATCCGGGCGCCTCACATCGCCGGGGAGATCGCGAGCAAGCCGTTCAGTCCTGCACGCAATCAACTGTACCTGGAATACTCCTTTGAACTGCTGCGCCTTCTCCTACCTGTTGCAGCCAAGGAGAAGGCATTCGCGGATACGCCCGAAGGCAACGCTAGTGACTCTTGTGATCACCAGGTGTGCAACCGTGCAGTTCGAATGATGCTTCAAATCCTGGACAACGCTTTTTACGAGCGCTTCAAGCCTGAGCATTCCAAGATGCCTAAACAGCTGACGGTTCGAGAGTGGGGTGTTTTCATGATGCAGCTCCGCTTCCATGGCTGGCACTCCGGTGTGCCTGTGTATCCGAGCCCCGAGGCAGGAATTGAATCGGCAACGCCTCTGGACTTCATCTCCGAAGAGCAATGCGCAATGGCACGCGCAGCCAGAATGGGATCAAATCTGAATGATCGTGACGCCTTCTCTGTGGCTAGCGAAATCAGCGGGGACTACCCTCACACGTCATTGTCGGCACTGGTGCTGGTCGTGACTAAAGCACAGAGCAAGCAACGTGTGGCACACATCGCGGAAACGGCCCGTGGCCCAGCTGGAATCCATACCTACTACGCGACAATCGAACAGGCAGAACAGGGAGTTGATGCAATTGCAAAAACCCTTGGGTGGTCGTTGACCACATCGGAACGTGAAAGCGCAATCCAAGGTGTGTACTTGGCGCCGCCGCTCGTAAAAACGGCAGCCTAAAGCGTCATAATCAAGTCAACTTACCGACCTGGCCAATAGCCGGGTTGGTCCACATTCATTCCCCAAGATCGGGTATGCGAAAGTCATTAATTCCGGGCTCGGTAGCTGGTGGCACACACAAGAGCTTTTAATATACACCCATCAGCCAAGCAATCCGGAGCTACACAAATGTCCATTTCCTCAACTACCAAACTGTTCACTTCTGCTAGCTGCGTACAATCGCATATCGTCCGCTTTGCAGCCGAAGTCAAAGGTCTGGAATACATCGAGCTGGACATGGCCCAGCATGCCGATCTGGCGCTTTCAGTCGATGTCGTTGAGTCCCCGGCGCTCAGTGATCGGAACGTGACAACCGGCGAACTCGACATCATCATCGAGTACATCGACGAGCAACACCCCCAGCCCCCACTGCTCCCTGCCAACACCGCTAGTCGTGCCATCTACCGCAAGCAGGTCCGCTCCTTTCATAAGCAACTCTTCCCCCTGTTGGAAGCTGCCAAAGAAGGTGACGCTGCCGCACAGACAAGCATGCGTAAGTACCTGCAACAAATGGATAGCATGGTTCAGGGGTACGCCTACTTCGCGAGCAATGAAATCAGCGTAATGGACGTCACAATTGGTCCTTGGCTTTGGGCGGCAAAACAAGCGGGGCTTAGCCTCAAAACATTCCGTGATCTGTCCGCCTATGCAGACCGTTTGTTTGCATTGCGATCTTTCCAAGCAAGCCTCGGGCACAAATCTGAGAACGCTGCGGCTTAAGGCTTGCAGATCACGGGGCCAACCTAGGTTGGCCCAAACACCCTCGCCAAAGGCCATTGCAGATGACTGTGACTATCTCATTCACACTAACGCCCATAGAAACCCTAGACTGCTTGGCTGATGTGCGGGCGCTTAGGTGGAGTCTCGGTCAATTCGCTTCGTGTAGTTTCAGTGGTGAGGCAACGTTTGTGGAGCTATTGCTGTCCGAGGTTTGGCCGTGAAGGTTGCTAATGGGTTCCTGCTCTTCCACCACAAGAGCGAGATATACAGCAACTGGTACCTGCGCCCGTTCACGGTCAAGGGGATTATCTTCAATTGCGTCGAACAGATGCTCATGTTCGCGAAGGCCCGCCTCTTTGGAGATGAAGTCCGCGCTGCGGAAATCATGGCTACCCATGATCCCGCTGAACAGAAAGCTATTGGGCGCAAGGTCGATGGTTTCGTCGAGGCTGTTTGGGTTGAGAGGCGGGAAGCAATCCTTCTACATGCTCTGTATGCCAAGTTCACTCAGCATGAGGATCTCAAACTTGAAATGATCAACACAGGTGATCTTGAGTTTGTTGAGGCAAGCGGGAGTGATGGGGTTTATGGCGTAAAACTCTGGGAGTCCAATCCACGCATCCTGGACCGGCGCAACTGGCGCGGCTCGAACATACTTGGGCTGGCGCTCAATAGCGTCAGGTCGAAAATAGTAGCCGAGATCAACGCGGGCCACCCCCATAGGCGGTATACATAAGCGCGGCCCTCAAATTGACATAAATCCTGCCGATACTTCTTCGTCTAGAAAGTAGAGCCGAACACAGCAGTCAATCATGATCAGATCCCAAGATAGAAAATCGTTGGCCTACCGCGAAGGCCAGCGGGCCAGGGTAGATGGCCTCAGCCTTCAGGAATCGGCGCTCAAAAACCTGAAGGCAGGCACCCGGCAGCATGCTGAGTACCTGGAGGGCTTCCATTCCGTCGCAGGTCCCCCGCATATTCTGCGATCAGCGTAAATTCGAGCCTGTCATTTTGGTTTGGCGCTGAGCGATGTCTAGCCTATAAATGGCCTCACATCGTGACAGAGATTCCCCATGAGATTGCCAGGCTCAATTCTGAAACAGTCCTACACCAGGCCCACAAAAGTTCAAGCCATCAAATTGGCGCTGCCGGTATGAAGGTACTCGGCATTGAGCTAGTAGAGCCTCCACTTGAGCGAACAATCAGGGGAGCAAGGTGGTTGCTAACCACCCTCCTCGTTCTGGCAGCAATTACTGCTGTGATCGGTGGGAACATGCAGGATGTCCCTAAGGCGGGACTGCACTGGCTTCCTATGGTTGCACTTTGGACATGGGGTTGGGACCCTTTCAAACAGGGGCTTCCCGCCTGGATCCTTGGTGTATTGGCATGGATTGGCTCGACCCTTCTGACTGCGTTAGTCATTCATGTTTTTGTGGGCTAAGCCAAGGGTGACCAATTCTCAGTCGAGAGCAATTATGTCCCGTAATATCATCCAATAGGCCGGGAATGCTGGCGACACGGTTAGCTGCGGACAATAATGAGTTACCGGATCTCTTTTAGGAGTGAGCGCATGGTTGTAAGCGGATTAGTATTCGGCCTGGGCTTCTCAGCTGTTGTAGGCGCTGCAATGGTGGTTTTTGTGGTGTACGTGTTACCCCTCATGCTGAGCGATGAGCAACGCTACGGCATCGACGAGCACGGGATTGCCCAGACACCTGAGTACATGGCAAAGAAAAAGCAAATGGAGGCTTGGAACTATCAGGTGGAGAACTTTCCGCCTTACTGATGGGGCAGGTCAGACAGCAAAATTAGTTCACGTTTTGTGAAGAGATAGGAGATAACAAGGATCCTGTTGAGGCGGGCAACGAGCTTGAGAGCGTCAGCTTGGAGAGTGATGCACTCAAAGGGTTGTGGAAGTGTAGTGGGCACCCGTCTAGGTGCCCTAGCGGAAAGTCAGATGTACACCTGTTGAGCATTGCCGCGCGGCATGCGGTTGCGACCGGGCATCTGCGCCAGACGATTACCCCAGGATGCACGAGCGGTAAGTTTGGACGACGCGTGCTGTACCGATCGCTGAGGTTGAGTGACCAGCGGCTTTGGTTGTTGAGCTGGCGCGGACTGGCCCTCAGTCAGCTGTGTTGGTGCTGCCTTCTCCATCGAGCGCAGACACGTCTTGCACGAGACTTGCCCACGTTCTTGGGTGATGGCCAGGGTTGAACCGGTCCGGCCGCAGGAAGAGGTGCCAAGGTCTTGCGAGTAGTGAGTGACCACGTTTGAATCTCCAGTTGGTACAAGCGCCTTGCGTTGATTCACTGCCACCGGCGCTTTCGGATGGCAGCATTCGTTGAGGAGGCAATCCTCACATCAAAATTCGCGTGCCAGAACCTGCTGTGAAAACTTTTTCAGGCCTCCGCTTTGGCTAGCCAATGCTCAGGTGGCAGGGATAATGAATTCCCAACTGAGGAAGTGGATACTAGGCATGACACTGTTCAGCGAATACACCCAAGAGGAGCTTGAGTCGGAGTCTGAGGTTACACTGACCCTTGCAGAATTGAGGGCTCTGCAGCTTTCAAGCTCGGGGGACGTGTTCGCCCCCGCCAGCCAGCTAAGCACTAACCTTGAGAGCGCCGCGTCGAAGCTGGATATGGCTCTAGACCGGCACAGGGCTAACTTGGTGGCCGAGCGTACGTCGATTTCTAAGCGGGGCTAGTTGCCCACAAGAGTCTGGGAATTAGGACAGATCGGTTTCTTCCGTTCCACAACGATAGGGATGTTTATGGCAGTCTTTTTTGAGCGTTTAAAACGCAGCTTTAACTCAGTGCGCAGCAAGATAATCCTTCCAATCCGAGAGGACATCAGCTTCAACTTCGGATACCTGAAAAAGCATCTGGCCGACCGTGCCGGCTTCATGATCTTCTATTTCGCACTCGGGGGACTGCTCACGCTCATCACCCAGGCTGAAAGTTTGTCGGTGTTTGGGAACAAAGTTTTAGACGAGCAGATAGGCATCAGCACAATCACGCTGATGCTGGCTGGAAGCGCAATCCTGGCTTGCATCACATATTTGTTTTATAGCACTGAAGAGCCTCAAAATGGGGCTTTTCTATGGTGTCACGACGTATTGAGGCGAGTAGTCGACACTGGCGCTGACCTTTGCCTGATATTCATAAGCATCACTGCAATTCCGTTCTTATTTTCAAGTAACGATCCTAGCCTGCTCTCCATTCTATTGGGGTATGTTAGCTTGCTGTTGATTTTCGGTGTGATGACATACATCCCGACATTTGCGCTCAACACACGGAAGAGCATGCGTTCAGTTACATTTGGAATCCTTAGTACGAGTGTGATCGTTTTGGTATTAGTATTCTTGTATGCGGCAGCAAGCTACAAGTAGATCTGTTAGTGCCAACGCCCCTGGCGAAGCTTGGTGCTTCTGGCACTAGCAGGGGCATTTACGATTGCATGGTCCTCATCAAACTCCGGAGCTGACCATGCGCACCACATCCCCTGTCTTCAACTTCCTCAGCGCATATCGCGGTGAGCACCATTACCAGGTACAGCTGAGCAACGGTGCCAAGCACCGACTGTCTATCCGCCTCACACCTGAACAGTACGACCCAAATGTCTACCATCAAGACCAGGCAGCATTCGAGCGGCTGGTGAACGGCCAGGTCGGCCTGATCGCGTGCGGTGCTGACATCCTTACAGAGGAACTGGTTGCTCAATTCAACAAGCAGGCCTATCTGGATCACGAGTCGCAGTTGGCCAAAATGCTCGCCAATCCCAGGGCATACGGTGAAGTCGAGCGCGTCCCCTTCCCAGTGTACGTATCAGGGCGCATTGATCCGGGTAACGGGGCGTGGGCGGCGGTTCAGGAGTTCGATGCCATTCGCACTCTAGCTGGAATTCCACCGGAGCATTGCATTGACCCGAGGGCCAGTTTTAACGAGTGAATGGCAGCGTAGTTTGGGTGGTGGCACACCCAAGCCGGCTGGACAATGGGCACATCAATTTATGGAGGATGACCCAATGACCCGATCTCAACGCAGGCTCCCATGGCTTGACCTGGAAACCACAGGCTTTACTGAGCTCTTCGACCGTAGAGTTTACGAACACCGTATCCTCGAAATTGGGGCAGTGGTCACTGATGAACACTTCACTGTGCTGGCCAGTACCTCAATCGTGATCCAGCAGCCCATGGTTCGTGTCCTCGAGCTCAGTGATGAGGCTGTCACGCGCATGCATACGAATAACGGACTCTTCGATGAGGTGGTCAAGTCCTTCACTACTCTCAAGGCCGCGGAACACCAACTGATTCAGTTCTACCGGCAGAACGGTGTCACCAAGAAAGTCGAGCCGCTGTGTGGGAGTGGCATCCACTTCGATCGGATGTTCATCGAAGCCCAGATGCCGGAACTTCACGACTTCTTGTACTACCGGAATCTGGATATCTCCTCAGTGAAAGAATTCCTGAAAACGGTATCCCCCTCCTTCGAACCCTCGAAGCGCCAGCAGCATCGAGCCTTGCCTGACATTCTTGAGTCAGTGGCGGAGGCCAAAACATACCGTGCACTGCTCGCGCCACTGATCGAGCGTGATTAAAACAGCTGCTCATGACCTAGGGTTCTGGCACAGCCGTATGCCCCTTAGGATTGACACATTACAAGCACCCAGGCCATACCAATGACACGAGTCACCTCCCCTACTCAGCCATTCAGCTCAGCTGAAGCCACAATGCCTACACCGAAATTCCAGGTCGGCGATCTGGTCAGCCTTGATTTTCGACTGGAGGTCGACCGCCCCTATTTCTGGAAGCAAATTCTGAGGAATGAAATCCGCCAGATTCGTCGTTTCATGCCCCAAAGGCCTATGCACCCGCACAACAAGGCTCAGATCCGGGAGAAGATGGAAGGCGCTCGAAACGCTACAACAATTCAGATCGCCGGTATTCGCCCATGGGGCGGTCATAACGTTGGCAATGTAGCTGCTGAAGGATATTTGGCGGGCTGGCCGGGCGCTGCCAGTCCTCTTGAGTACCATTTCTACTTGGCCTTTCGCTGGACGAATGCTGAAGGCCACGCCGTCGCATACATCCCAACAATTGGTAATGCTCACAACAACATGCTGAGCGCGGTGAACCTGGCTCCAATTGAATGACCCCAATCACTAAGTGAGGCCTGTACCCATGACTGCACAGATTCAACGACTGGCCGCCCGCGGTTTTGTGGAGGCAAACTTAAGCCAGCTGTCCGCCGATGTCCTCCATTGGAGAAAGCACGGAAAGCTACCACCGAGCAGCTTGATGAATGAGCTGGCCAGCATTTGCATGGCTTTCGCAGTCGAGGGTGATGAGTTCCAGGAAGCTGAGCGGATGATCATCCAGATCGCACTTGGATATTCATCACGCAAAACGTCAGCACAAGGCGAGAACGAGGTGACGACATCAGCACCCACTGCGCCTGAGGATCTGAGCGAGAACGACGCTTACAAGAGCCTGCTACCTAAGCTCCTGAGCCTAGCCGACATGATCGACGACATGTCGGATGAGGAATACCGTAGCTGGCTGAATGCCCTGCCTAAGGAGGAGTTTTTTGAGTTTATGGGATTGGACGGCAAGGATGCGTTCCGTGCAGCAGTGGCTGAGGCACGAGCCCTCTCACCCCGGTAGCACCCGAAGTAAGTCCCTGTAGGCTATTTGCTCTATCCCTCTCAACGCCTGATTACAAAAGGTCAGGCTTGAGGTCACACGAGCCTGCTGAATTTCGATGCCTACGTCCGGAATGGAATGCACTCCCCCTGGGTTATTATCTGGAGCTCGCTGTCAGTGGGTGATCCCCCAATGAGCTACGTTGAAAATGTCCTACCTCGCACTGATGAAATCAATTCGCTTCTTGCCGAGGTTCTCGCGGGGACCGATATAGACCTTAGTTCCATCATCACCACTCACCAGTGTCTCGTGGCCATAGATCAAGCGCGCCGGCCCTTCCCGGTTGACCCATCCCAGGTCGACACGGAGCGAAGTCGGATTAATGCTGCAATCCGCCTTGTTTGCTTGGTTGCACTTACCAATGCGTCCGCGCTGCCAGGCTTGGTCAACAAAGAAGCTGCTCGCCTCTTTCGCGACTTTGCAGATGGTGTTCCCGTTACAACTGATCGGTTGAAGCGTCACCAGGCGCTGGGCAGGCTTTCCGTTGTTCCCACGTAGTGCCGTGATATTGGGTCTCACCGAGCAGTGTTACCCGACCACTCCATTCCTACTTGAGGAATCCTATGACCGACAAGCCTAAAGTTTACGTCGAGCCTTTTTACATGCGCCGGCTTGGCCCGGAATTGTCCAAGATCCTTCGGGATCAATTGGATTATTTCGGACCTCGCCTGATTGTTGGTACTGATCGTGCGACCTTCACGCCTGGCTTCGCTTTTGAAGGCATGGTCAGCAATGCCTATCGAAAACGCTCGCTAACGAAGCTCAGTGATCAACCCAGCGGAGATATCTGGTTCTCTATTGCTATGGATACGACGCCAGATGTTTGGGCCGTAAAGTACATCCAGGGTGAAGGCTCCCTGGTACAAGTAGTCACGCCGGCGGCCGAACTGTGCTGGGTGCACGAAACGCGCGGACTCGCAGAAACGGTGATGCGACCACTGTTCATCGATTGGGTGTTACGCAAAGGGCTTACTCGAGAGTTCGGGGTTGGGTATGCTGACCACCTCGAAACCGATGAGGAATACCGCCGTTACAGCCGAGGCCTCATCCTTCTTTACCAGACGTTCGGCATTCGATCTCGTTGAGTGCCCCCGGTTAAACACTATCAGGACTCAAATGTTCTCCGAACAACCTCAACAACCAATTGCAGCGACCAAGAAATCCATTTTTGCCAGCACTTGGTTCTTCATCCTGGCAACCGGCTGCGCGATTTGGGCTGGTTCTAAGAGCTCAGATTATTACTGGCAGCACTCTGAGATGAGCGCACGGCAGTACGCGATGGTTTGGGATGGATACCAAAGGCTTTCCCCTGAAGGTCAAACCAAGTTCGGCTCAGTGCTGCTCAAGGGCTTCCTGCTGAAGCCTGAACTCTCGGCGATCACCGATATCGAGCTGCAGGAGCGTGACTCTTTCTCCATCAGGGCAGGAGATACCGGAGAAGAAGCCGAATCTGTAACCCATCAGATCTATCGGTTTTATGCGGGAATTCCTACTGTGTCGATCGCCAAAGATAAGCTGCTGGCGTCACTAGCGGCGCAGGGATCTGCGAAGCCAGAATGAGACGTTCCATAGGGCATTCTGAACTCTGAAACCAGCTTGTATCTCGTACTATCAGCCAATAACACCCTATCTGGGTCAACCCACTCCCTCACTCAAATCAAAACTCATTGAGAGCGAGGGGTGATGATTCGTATCAAGCCCACCATGGCTCCATGGGAACCGGTTCACCTTCCTCGATAGCTTCACTGTGCTGGGAGTTAAACGCCCGATATCGCTCAAGATGCTCTTGGCAGAAAGCTTCTAGCTCTGCTTTGGGCAGTCGAGGTGAGTAGACCAGGTCTGTAGACCCATCGAGTTCGGCAATGATCGCCGTACCGTCCCCGAAGTCATGGACTGAAGACCCTACGTAATCCATGGCGCGAGTTGCAGCCGTATCGGAGAAGTCTACCAAAATTACTGCTTGCTCGATTGGCGCGGCCGGCAGGTGAACTTGACCATCCTTTTCATAAGCTGGGGCTGCTACGGTGACCATGCTGCCTGCAACGATGACCTGATCACCCTCGACCAGGCTGAACACATCGACTTGATGAAAGCGGTCCCATTTGAATTGACTGACTTGCATGGGTGACTCCTGCAATTGAAGAAGACCTCCAACATAAAGCACAGCAGCAGTACAGCAACCCAAAACCCTGTTACCGAATATCGATACATTCAGCGTCCTCCCCGACTGCATCCAGTTTCGTCATTTCAAAAGCGGGTATGTAATAGGGGATGGGGCTTTGGCGGCCAGCTTAACTACCTGCCATGGGCTTCTGGCACTGGCAAAGTGACCGCAGCATAAGCATATTCGCATAAGGACATAATTATGGACCTCATCACTGCCCGCCCCGCACTTAACAACGTCGACGTCTTCGTTAAGGGGGTCATGCTCACCTTCCCCTCCCAATTCACGTGCCGTATGGACGTTCTGCAGGCTATCTTTCTGGAGCCTTGTGACGCCCAGCTAGAGGCAGGAAACCCTGACCTCAGCTGCTTCGGTGATCTGCGTACAGAAATGAACTACAGCGATCTGGAAGGACATCGCAGCGACAGTGATATCGTGGAAGCCAACAGTGGTGGTCCTAGCGCAATTTTCCACGCCGGCCGACTAATAAACTACACACGCCTGAGGCAGGACCGAGAACTGGTTGCTGAGTACATCGACGTCCTGGCTATTGAGCATACCCGTGGTGAGAGATTTCCTACATCCAGCAAGCTAACGCAGAGGTTCCGGGCAAATGGGTGCCTACTGGATAGGGTCGACATCAGCACCTTGGATTTGAACTGGGCACTCGCCGCTGAAGAGGTCGTGATAGCTGCTCTATCCGGTCTTGCCTACGAACTCGGGATGACTAGCCCCTTCTACAAAGAGGTGACAGCACCGCCCAAGCCGCTGGCCATATACCGCCACCTCAATGCCTACCTTGAGCAGCTCGATACCGTCACCGGTACCAAAGCGCGCGTTGCGGAAATGGAAATGCTTACAGGCGAGTTGATCGATGAGATCCTCGCCGAGGAACGGTGAGCCCTGATTAAGAGCCTCACCTTGGATTCAATCCACGCCTACGGGTAAAATCTGGTGTCACACGGGCCGAAATGGCCAGTTACGGAGTAACGAAATTGGCTCTCGAATATTGGTTTGAAACCACCCCGCTGCGGGACAGAATTTGGGTCCAATGCAGCGACGCCAGCACTGTCGGACGGTTCAGTGAGAGAGGTATCGACCTTCACAACACTATTACCGAACAGCTTGCTGGCTCGCCAGAGTGCAGGCTCTGTACCCACGGTTCGACCACCGTAGCTGACTGGGCCCTTTTCCGCGAGAAGGTACTTGAGTGGTGGGGGCTGGACATACCCGCCGACGCTATCTCTCCGGAATATTTGAAGCCTGAGACGTCGCCTGCACTTTGAGTGGAACTGCAATTCCTCTCTAACATTCATTCCTCGCCTGGTTCTGGCACACGGTTAAGCCAAGCATCCTGGGATCCTCAAAATCAGGAGGTGCCAAATGTCAGAACCAACGCCAGAAGCAACAACAGTGATGATGGCCCACGCTCTCATCAACACCCTCAAGATCGCAGGCTGGACCCTTAAAGCAGTCTGCAACTACTCTCACGACCGCCACCCGGTTCAAACTGCAGAGGAACTTGAGCCACTGCTTGAATGTTTCGATGTCTGCATTCTCGAGTTCTCACACACCACGTCAAGCGAAATACTGAGCAGGGTGCGGTTCGACAATTTTGCTGAACCCAAAGATCAGGTCTATGGCTGGGCGGAAACCGGGGCCCCTGGTTTTGCTTCCCTGCTTGAGGGTTTCGTCGCAGGTATCCCCGCCCTGTTGCTGCAACGGAAACCAGACATTGGACTGGATGCTTTGCAATTGTCGACGAAGTATTCAGCAGCAGGTGAGCATGGCCTGTATACGAAGGAAGACTGGAGATACGAGGTCTTGAATTGTGACACCTTGCAGGGCTACTGGAACTGGGTCGCTTCGAAAATTGAGTGTGCTCAATCCTAATTCAGCAACCACGTGCGGTCAGGCCCCCGGCATTCCGATCCGACCCTGAGATTCGTAGAGTTGAGGGTCTATCGGTCGCTCACTGAATTTCTGAGCGGGAGGGTTCTGGCACCCTTAATTTCGACGGAATATAGCTCATAAAATCAGGGAGCTAACCGTGAATAATCCTACCTCTACCGCCACATTCGCCCCGAACAAATCCACAGCTGAGGTGTACACCAATACCGGCTCACTCCCTTACGACTACGAGGATTTCGGGCTATCTCGCAGCGAGCTCGTGGCCAAGTTCCTTGAGGCTGGCGAGCACGAGCACTACCTGCGCTCGGACTGGAGCGCAGCAAACCCCGTTGGTGAACAAACAGTCCCCGACTATTGGGACTGGGTAATGGCTCAAATCGCTCAGGACGACGAAGACTACTAAGGCGCATCCACCCCTATAGTAACGGCCAGCCCTGCCGGCCCCTTATCGAATAGCTGGGAAAAGAGCATGAGCTTCAACCGGGAAAACATTTGTTGGCAGTCCAAGGATGGCAAGTGGTCGCTGGCGTTCTATGAGTGCTGGCCTATCAACGATGATGACGATGACCACGATTCTGAATGGGACGTCGAGTACGGGGACCAGTTTGAGTGGGTCTCAACCGGTCACGCCACTGAGGAAGCCGCTCAAAATAGCTGGCATGGCGCGAATCCGGGTGGTGGCTCAGTCATGGAATGGGGCGACGGGAGTGCGAAGGCATGCGAGCAGCTGGATGTTAAAGCGAAGTCCTTTCTGGCCAACCAAATGGAGCAGACCAAGCTGAATAGAAATCGCGGCTGGTGAGGCTTCTGCCACATCCAATCCAGACGGACTATGGGTCATCAACTTCAACTGGTGACTCATATGCAACTCCAGAATCTCAAAGGCAACCTGCTCAGCCTCTACCTCGCTATTGCACTTGAGCCCTCGAAGAAAGGCCTTATTCGCGCCCCGTGGGATGATTGGCAGTGCGACATAATTTTCAATCGCCGCGAGTTTGGACCTTTCGACACCCCAAAAGCTGTCAGTAACCCTAACACCCTCCTCGCCATCATGCCCTTGGTAGCTCAGTGGCAGCTGTCTAGCCGTCCAATCGGCACTGGCCGTTGGTTGGTCGAGACACCTGACGGTCAATCTTACATGGGCTCCAGCCTCGTTCACGCTTACACCTTGGCGGTGATTGGCACCAGCTTGGGGCAGGATCTTCCGGACTGGTATGAGGACCCGAACCTCCACGTTTCCGTCTTCCTGCCACCGTTTAACGTTGAGTACGGCACAGAGGGTCCGAACGCTTCGACCCCTACAGTATTGACTTTCAAGTCCGACAGCCATGAGTGGGCTACCTACGATGAGGCGCTCGCTAAGGCCAAGGCAATGACGGCCGAAGCGCTAGCCTTCAATTACACATGCGATGGGCACTCGTGGGTTCAGGTGCAGCTTATGGATGGCACCGTGCACACTTTGTATCAAGGGGCCAGCACCCTTGGACTACCGGCCTGCACGCCCCCTTGAAGGCATTGCGGTACACTTCAACCACGCTGGCGTCGGCAAGACCGTCGCCGGCACGACAAGATTTTGAGGATAAATCAGTGACTCAAACGCTCAAGGCACATCTCTTCAGCAACAAGGCGAACCTGTTTTCCAAGGGTGGCGCTGGTAAGTCATCGGTGGCCGGCATGGTCGCTGCGGAATTCGCCCGCCCGAAAGGGCAATGGAAGCAATACTGGACACGCCACCTGCTCAACCTGTCGCCAGCAAGCCGATTGCCACGTGGTTTCAATCCCAGGCTGGTGGACCAAGTTACGCTGCAAATCGATGCTGACCCTGCTCCTGAATCTAGCTGGATCGACCAGAACAAGTCTGCAATCAGCGAAGCGGTTCAAAAGCTCGCACCGGCCGAGCCTGTGAAGAAACCCACCCGCAAGAAAGCAAAGCCAGCTGAGTAACCAACCCAGTAATTGTGGGGGTGCCTGTCCTTTGAGATAGGCACCCAATTGACTCGCTTTAGCCGCTTCTGCCACACCCCGTAGGGGCTGATGATGACCTCATCGAAACCTAACGGAGAAACACCATGGCAGCGCTCTATGACTTTCGCTTTCTGATCCGAAAAGTCAGCTTCGTCGGGAACCTGGTCATCGCCGCCAGCGGCAGCGATTCAGTCCTCTTCGAGGAATGCAAACAAATGACCTACCGCGACGCCCAGACCCACCTGGCGCATCTGAGCAAAGGTCAGTCCCAAAGCCACTCGGCAATCCTCAGCCTCAAATACCGGGATGACAAAAAGCCCCGCGGCTGGAATGGCAACACTCAGAACAGAATTGACTACGAAGCAACAAGCGCAGCAGCTTGAGGCGTGATTTTAGGCACCTCGGTTTTCGCTGGGGGGCCTTCCCTATAAGGGATAATGTCCTTTCCGCAACTACTGGGGGCTTTCCCTGCTCACCGATGCCGCGCCTGGTCAGACGCCCAGTCACTGATACCCCAGCGGCTTTTGGCCCGCACACGCGCTGCGGAGAATGCAGCCGGACGAGAGTTCGAGGCCATAGATGTTCTGCCAGAAATGCTGCCTTTCAGCTGATCTTGCCCTTTACCACATCCAGTATAGGAGTCCGCCGTGACAACCTTCTCAGAGACTCAAGAGCATCGTCTCGCCATCGCCAACTCATTTCTAAACGCAATTGCCAGTCATGGCCGGCAGTTCTTCCTGCACAAAGCCAGCGGACGGATTGCAGAACTGAGCCTACACAACGAACGCGTACTGATCCTGGACGAGTACACCCAGAAAGTCGTTGATACGCACAGCGATGGAAGCTGGCCAGACTTCTGCCATGGGGGCGGATTGAGGGACTTCGTGCGGGCGATCCGTGACTTTGTTCTGTCGGGGGATCAGATCCGACATCAGTATTTTAAAACAGTCCCACCAGGTGAACGCGAGTTCAATTATTGGGGGTATGACAACGCTTCACTCGACCTAGTCCGAGAGGCTGGCCAACAGCTTGGAATTGTCACTGCAGGATCTGCCTGACCCGGTTCTGGCACGAGTCATCTCGGCATATTGTTTTCGAAGGGCTGACTTAACGATCAGCCACCCCATCCTTTAAAACCGAGTTGAGCCAATGACTTCAGCAACTACGTCCGTAGACAGCAACGACAGCGACCATTCACTGAATACACTCCAGGCCCTGAAGCTGCTGTGGCCTTCACTGAAGCAGACAGTGGAGCCTTTTCTCATTGCCTCACCGGAAGTCGATAAAAGCGCCGCCGAAAGCTTCCTCGCTATGCTGAACTCAACTCACATTGCGGAGCCCTCCAGCCCGGCCGCATGGGATATCGAGGGCTTCAATCACTGCATCAGTCAGGGTTCCAAGGCGATACGCCAGCTGCTGAATGATGGGCCCTCTGCAGGCGGATGTCATTCCTTCAACGCAGAGCACTGCATTCAGATCGCAAATGAGTTAGTGCATCAGGTGGATATCAACCGAAAGGCATGCACCTCAGGTAATCGGGCTGGCGTTACTATCCGTCCCGTTCAGGACAGCTCGAATTCAACTGAGCAGGGCCGCTCTGTCCCTGCTTACAAGTTCGATCGTCTGGTTCAGCATGCGAAAGCGCAGGATAAAACGATCGCCCGACTGCAGGCTGAGCTCAACTTATACCGCCTGTACCAGAGTGATGAGCCTTCCATCTGGGTCTGGCAGGGTGATGGTGAAGACCACCCCGAATCACTGGGCTGCCCAATTCTGATCCAGCCGGCCGACCTCAAGGCCATCATTGATGCCCCTTCAGACGAAGGCTTTGTGCTGCGAGCTGCAATGCACCAGGGCCGCCTTGGACGTGTGCCACTTAATTCGCGCTACTACCTGGCAGAGTGCGAGAAATGCGGGTGGCTTGGCAGTTCACAAGAGTGTACTTCCTCGCCATCTGCATCGGGAGACGATGGAATTCCATGCCCCTGCTGTTTCCGAGACGAGCTGAGCGAGATCGATACGGCACGGGCTCTGGAGCTTCTTCAACTTGTCGTTTTCGGTGCCAAATCGAGCATCGGGTGTCCTTCCTGATCCGTAGTCGTCATGAGCATGGAATTTTATCCGGAATTCCATAACATGGTTTTGGGTTGCAGAGAGGGCGCAACTCTTCAAAATGAGGCATCACTAGTTCATTGAGATCCTCACATGGAAAGCAACCCAACAATATTTGCAACGGCATCTGATATCACTGTCGATGCAAGCGAGCGTGGGTCGATAAGACTTTTGGCTCCGGGTTTTGCTGTTGAGATCGCAAGCGGCTATGGCAGCCTCAGCTACTCACTCCGCTCTCTGGACGAGGTAGATACCCGCCAAGGCTACGAGCAACCTCTCTCCTACGTGGTTGCCGACCACTCCAGCTCGAAAACAGTCGCTCATTTCACTACCCGTGAAGAAGCAGACAAGCTGGTCGAAATGATATCTGCAGCTCGCGACCTGGGTGCAAAACGCAAAGCCGAGGACGAAGCCGAAGCTCGCAAAAAGCTGCACCCGTTCCGGAGAACCCTGTTCACTTTCGCTGAAATGTTAAGCGCAGCAGTGCTGATTGGCTTCATCGGCTCTGGTGCAGCAAACATCGGTTGGAACGTCGCTTCGCCCTTGGTCTCCCGAATCACTGGCGTTCCTACACCAGCCGAACAATATTCGATGGATCGAGCAGACACTCTCGACCAGATCAATGCTGTAGTTCATGCCGTGCCAATGATCATGAACCAGGTCAGAAACGCCAGGATCAGCGAACAGTTTCAAAACATGGTCGATTCTTCGAACGCCCAGGTCAGTCGTGAATTGATCGGCATGCAGATGTTGCCGTCCGCTGCGGCTGATCGAGAAACTCATGACCGCCAGCAGATGCTCGAACACATCCCTCCTTTCGCTCGTACGCCAGAGCAAGCGGCTGAGCTGGATGCTGCGCAACCTGCAACCGAGCAATAGGTTTGGGGGGCCGGCGATTCAGCCTCGCTGGCTTCTGGCACGACCGAATGACGTTGAACATAAGGTCTCACTGATTCAGGAGGCCCTATGAAGCCAATTCAACTGCTCGTTATGAAACTCTGCACTGGCCCCAAAGCGTTGATCATTGAGCTTCCTGCGGAGCAAGAAGCCTCGTGCCTTCAAGCAAGCTTCCTCACTGTCGCCCTGAACATCTTGGCCGAGACCGGGCAAGCAGTCGCTGTCGTTGAAAACGGTGAAATGCGCCACTGCGCCCTTCTCAGTCCAAAAAACAATCTTGTGTTGGACTCCACGGGGATTCGCCCGCTCGAGCAGTTCAACGAGTATTGGCAGCGTATGACTGTCGGCAAAGCGACCATTCAGCAAATGACCATTGCAGACCTTGTATCGCTTTGCCCTCCCGAATCTGGTTTTTTCGCCCGCGCGCTGTCGAGCTTCGAGAAGGTCGTCGTGAAGCACTTGCCAATTACGGCGCTGGCACCGGCGATCGTTGGCTATCAAGTTCACAGCCGTGACCAAGAGCATTGGGCTGATCGACCCAGCTTTGAGATCCTCTCAATGGAAATGGCTCATCAAGATTTGGTCGAGGCCCGGGGGTCGCAACCCGACGCGGGCTGGTTGATGGTAGCGATCCTTGATGGAGACATTGAGGCCCCAACTTTTGCCTGACATAACTGCTCGTTCGCGTTCCTCCCCTGATTAACTCCTTCAAGCACGATTCACCATATGCCACCTAAACAACCGACTGCCGATTCTGTGCCTCAAGCAGACGACATCAGCACTTTGATGTCCAGGTTTGGGCCAGACACATTCCAACGATCGGGATACTGGATCACAGGACGGCACCGACTTGCGTAGCTGAAGTGATCAATTTTTGGGGGTTCTGGCACACCATGACATGACTGAAGATGACTTATCACTCAACTACAGGAAGTCCACACATGGCTAACTCTCTCACCATCATCCTCACCGAATTCAAGACCCTCGGTACTACCGAGACCCACTGCGGCTACATGGCCATGGACGATGGAGTCGAAGCTTGCTGCCGGGTTTCCGATACGTGGGAAGGCTTCAAGAGCAACTACCCCACCCTTGAGTCACTGATTGATCAAGTGATGGGTGAGCAAGTCTTTGAGCACCTGCAGGTGTCGTACACGGTTCAGGGCCTGGATATCGAGGTAGATGGAAATCACGGAATGTGCGAGCTGAAAGGAATCAGTGTGGTGGGGGCCGAGTTTCTTTACGGCCCGAACGCTGCGCTGGCCGCCTGACCGCTTGAATTGAATGAGCCCTCCCAACGTGGAGGGCTTTTGCTTTCTCGAAGGAAAATTTCATATGTTGCCGCTTCTGGCACACCTTAGGTGACAGGAAAATGAGCCCATTCTGAAATTCAACGGAGGCTCATTTATGAAACCCACCTACACCTGGACTAATCAAGCTCTCGCGCTCCTCGGTACTGATACTGATCGCGCTGTAGCCGCAAAGCTTGGGATTACCATTGGTGTCGTCTCCAGCAAGCGTACTCGGCTCAACATCAAGCCATCCCGGTCCAAGGGTGCCCCGGAGCATGGGGCGCTTCCAGCCGCGCCTAAGGCTGCTCCCAAAGAACAATCTACACCCAAGGTCAAGTTCTGGACGGTTGATCGAATCAAACTCCTCGGCACTAAAAGTGACTATGAACTCGGCAGGATCTGGGGCGTGAGCAATAAGCGTGTCACTAAAAAACGGGCTCAGCTGCAAATCTCGGCTTTCAACACCCACGCCCGCATTGAGTGGACTGAAGACAAAATTAAGATGCTCGGCACCATGCCGGACAAGACGCTGGCCAAACTACTTGGGGTCAGCCGGAGCTGCGTAACCCTTCGTAGAAGTGAACTTAAAATCCCTGCCCTGGTAACTCAACAAGAAGTGGTATGGACTGAGGAAGGCCTCAGGTTGCTCGGGACGATGTCCGATAAAGACGTCTCTTCAGCGATAGGCATCTCGAGCAGCTCCGTTGCCTACAAGCGCCAGCAACTTCAGATCGGCGCTTTCGTTGGTGGTCGGGCCAGTAGCTGGACACCCGAACGTGATGCAATCCTCGGCACGATGACCGATCGGGAAGCTGCAGATCAACTGGGCGTAACCCTACAGACAGTAATGTTGCGGAGGAACGCATTGAGCATCGAAGCTCAGACCCCAAAACCTAGGCATCAGTGGACTGAAGCACAGGTGCAAAGACTAGGTACCGTTCGAGACTCCGTGCTGGCCACAGAGATTGGGGTTTCGCTCAACGTGATTGGCAACAAGCGCAATCAACTCGGCATTGAACGCTTTGCCGCTTGAGCCCCTCGACAATCTCAATAAGCTGCCCGCTGGCGCACCAAGGAAATGAAATGGCACCCTCGACCGAGGAACTCCTCAAGACTCTTCAGGAAATGCACCCGGAATTGAAGTGGGGCACTTACCCTCTCAGTGATTACGACATGTACGCAGAACTGGATGCGCCCGAAGTGCTCGTGTGCTTCGGCAGCGAAGACTTAGATCTGGAGTACGGACTGGTTGACCCCTGCTCGACCTTCACTGGAAAACGCTGCCTCCCGGCACACTGGGGGATCTCTGGCGAAGCCGCCGAAATGATCCAGGCCCACAACAAGGTGTTTGTTTCTAAATACCCGAACTTTGACGGACCAAGGGCCAGCGGCGAAATTCGCGAATCTTAATTTTCAAGAGCTTCTGCCACGCGCAACACACTATGACAATGATGACCATCAACTAAGAGGGCGCATCATGCGAAATCAACCAGATTCAGCACAAACACTGAGAGGGGCGAAGGATGTTGGATCACTTGCCCCCCTGGATCGCATCCGCTTGCGCGCTCAACTGGGGATGGCCGACGATGTCACTGCATCTAACATCCGTCGAGCCACAGCACTGCTGATTCAGCGCATTGCCGACTACTACACAGTCATCCAGTACACGGGCCCTTCCTACGTTTACGGTAGGGTCAATAGCGATTACCCCTCAGCTCTCAAGGCTACCGCCAGTCACAACTACATGGATGGCTCTTGGAGTTATCGAGAGATGACTCCTGCTCATCCGACCTGCACGAATGAGTCACTCTTCAATGAGGCTGGCTGGATGTGCATCGACACAGCATGCCGCCTGGCCGCCTGGGAGATGTCTGAAGAGGTACCAGAGGCTCGCCCGATCCTCGACCAAGCCCGATATGCGGTGAAATCCCTTTGCGAGGCACGTGAAGTCTCAGAGTTGAACTGGCAATCATCGCGCCGGCGGTTGGGGACACCGGGCATTCAAAAGGTCATCAAGCGCATCACCGCAAAGCTCCGATTCGTCCGAATTGGCAAGGGTGCAGTCAGGCCGGTCGTCATCCCACAAGAGTTGATCTCAATGGTCAACTCTTACCGGAATATCACTGATTGGTCTGCTGAAGATCAACAAGTCGCACTCGCCGGGTAACGGCATTTTATTCACCCACTTAACGCAGGTATCAAACATGAGCAGGATTTGGACGGTAGTTCGTTTCCCAAATGGCAGCTGGAGCTATGGCGGGTCGCCAAGCGATCCTGACTATTCGGAGTGCGATATCTACTCAATTGAAGCTGTCAGCCCTGAGGCGGCAGTCAAGTCGGCTCAGTCAAAACGCTATGCGAGCCTTCGCAAGGCAAAACGGCAGGCCGATAAGGATGCATCACCGCCGGCAGCACCTATCTGCTAATTCTGCGGGATTGTGGCACACAGAACATGGCCACAGAATTACTCCGTCAAGCAATGACTTGGTAACAACTGAGGAGGCAGAGACCATGCTGAAGAGCGTCAAGAGAGTGTTGGCCAGGGCGTTAGACCGAGCAGGCCTTGCCGTGGCATCTGCGGAGCACGCGTATAGCCACTTCGGTGACGATTTCACACGCTGGACGGTGTGCACGCATTGGGCGGAAGGTTTCTTTGAAGGTCTGGCCATGGGAATGAAAGAAGTGCGCTCCCACCAGCCCTCCTTCAATCCCGATTACCAGCCAAGCGTACGATTCAAAGTGGCAGGCAACAATCTGCTGGTTGAAGTGGACTTGTCCACCGCCGACGGCACCGTTAAGCCGGTTCTGAGCACCCTGAGCTACGGCGAGGCAATGGCTGCCGCATCGGGACTGAAAACGCTGCGCGGTACCGGTGTATTTGCACTAAATGACGAACAAGCTGCCGCCTTCATTCGCGCCACAGAAGAGCTCAAGGCTGCCCGTATCTACGAACCACCAAGGTCGCAGAGCACTACTCGCCCGGCCACTCGATAACTGACACAGAGGAACACAATATGATCCAGGCACCAACCATCAACACTCAAGCGGCTCAAACCAACCTGACAGCCATCGCAGCCTGCATGGACGAAATGGCAATTCAGATGATTGAATCTGCCGACGTCCTGCGCACATCGGCAATGACCAGCGTCATCGGTAACTCGATTGCAGTGACCGTGAGCGGCATGAAGGATCGTGCACATCAGATCCAGGGTATGACTGCCGAATTCCGCCTCTCTGGTGACATGGCAGCTTTCGATGCAGCCTGCCAGCTGGCCGGCTGGCATCCAGATCCACAGGCACTCGAAAACCTTCATGGCGCTCATTGACTGTGTGGCGTGAGCCCGCGCAGTCCGTATTACTCGCTGCTAACCCGTGGGTGAAGGTATGCGCCCTGGCTTTGACTTGGCAATTTGGTGGGTTGGCCGCTTGAAACAAGCCTGCGAGAACCTGCTCGATTGCCAATATTAGAATTCAATTTCCGGTGGCATCGCCGCCATCTTTTAGATATACCTGTTCCTAACGCAGCCACCAGGATTGGCTGGGGGCATCCGCCTCCCGGCAAAAAAAATGAGTAAAACCGGAATTCTCGACAGCAAGGACTTAGCTAGAGGGGTCGATATCGCTTCATCTCTGGACTTGAGATTCGAATCCAGGCGAGAGAGGCGAAAAGCGCGGATCCACCTGACCCTAATCATCGCAACAGCTGCAGTGACCGCAGTTAATCTGCTACCCGGGTTCCAGGCACCACTGATCTGGGCCGGCTGCGCAGTCTCAGCTTTACTCCTCGCTCGCAGACTCCCCACGGTACGATCCTCACTTCGCAGGACGGCGGCCACCAAAGAATCAGCTCTTCAGATCCAGTCTCTCCTGATTGAGTCTGGCCATGACGAGCAAGCTTTCGCATTCAAGGTCTCCAAGTTTCAACCCAAAATGCGTGTTCGGGTTGTTACGGTCACCAAGGACAACTGCTTATCGCTACGTACCTACAGCGTGATGCCGGGCTCAACCGCAACGCTGGAAATTGAGAACCGCCAGGTCTACGTCAAGAGCTGGCTGGGTAAGACCTTTGGAGATAAGTGGACCCAGCTGGCACAGGACCGCGGTATCTCCACTCCGAGGGCTCGATCTCCTCAGCTCAGATTTAAAAGCCACCCAGCAAACACCCCTGGAATGACTCATTAATCATGGACTAATGCTTCCTGAATTATTCCCACTAGGTGGTTCTGGCACATGCTGGGAGACCTGATGATGGCTCCATCAACTTACAGATGGAGTCATCACTTGAACCAGCTAATCAATCTCGCCACCCGCGAAGGCATAAGCTCTGCTGAGCTATTCGCTACCTTTGACTCCGACATCGCCGGCGAGACCTTCACCTTCGCGATTCATCGTCACCTCTCCTCCAGCACTCACATCAAGGTATCTGAGCTGCACACCGGTATGGGTGTTGCTGAGATCCCCTTTGAAGCCCTGGTACCTACAGAGTCGCCAGTCTTTGTGGACACTGAGCTTGCTTTGCAGGGCCAGAACGCCCTTGAGCAGCTCATCAGTAACCGTGGCGAGCAACTGGTCGCCAACGTTCTGATCAACAATCGGTTGGTTGCACAAGTGCTCAACGAGCGCGGGCAAATGCATTGAAGGCCACTCGACTGTGGGTACCTGAACCAGCGGACGCATGGATTGGCTACTGTCGGTATGAACCTAGTGCAGGCGGGTGCGTTACTCACTTATTTCGCTCCGCCGGGACAACAAGCCTTTGCGGCGTAACCCTGACTGAAGACACAGGGCAAAACTATGCCGTAGCCGGATCTGTCAGCTGTAAGCGCTGCACCAGGATCATGGTGAATGCGCTGAGCACGTCCAAAACATCCTGAAATTCGGGAACCTGTTTTGGCTGGCGTTTCGGCTCCATATCAATACTATTTAGCCACTAGGCATACGGAATAATGATATTTCGGGGTGCTGGTGGCACGCACAAACAAGCCTAAAACTGTGCGACATGAGCCGAACTCGACGGCATGAAAAGAGGAACACATGATGACCACACCCAAGCTAGCACCCTTCAATAGCCGCACAGCTGACAAGTTCGTTGTCCGCCTCCCTGACGGAATGCGTGAGCAGATTGCCGACATAGCCAAAGTACACCATCGAAGCATGAACTCCGAGATCATTGCCCGCCTGGAGACTAGTTTGGCGGAAGAATCCCAAGCAGCCGCAATTCAGGTTGATGCCTCCAGCCTGACTGCAGGCGAGAAGCAACTCATTAAGGCCTTCCGGAACATGCATGGCCCGCACCAGAAAGCCATTCTGGAATTGATGACCATCAAGCCGGCATTAACCGAAGTTTCCCAGTCGCGCGTTGCCTAACACCAACTCGCACAAAGCCCGGAAGAACCTCGTAAAACGAGCTAGCTCCGGGCTTTTTTATGTCTATCAATCGCCACCACCGACGTCCCGCTCAGAAATAAGGAGAAAGGTATGGACCACGATTTAGAGCACTGTGACAGTTGCTGGACCGAACTCGAAGCTTCACAAATTGGACTGTGTGATAGCTGCCAAGGCGAAGAAGGAGTCATCGTTAAGGACGCAGGGCCCTCCGTAAACATCATCAAAGCGGCTTTTCGAGACGCCAGCTTTTTTTCCCGGCCAGACACCAGATTTTCCAAGAAAGCACACATCGTGCTGGATGGTTCAAATCCCGCCTGTGGGCTTCGAACAGTGCTTTGTGACAAAGAGCCAGCAGTGGGAATTTCAAAGTTCCTCCGGTGCCAGCGAAAGGGTTGCTGTGAGCACTGGCCGACGGCGGTTCCGGAGGACAAGGAGTTCCATTAGGCAATTCACCTCAACGGCTTCTGCCACATGAAAGACCAGTTGACCATTGCTCCATTAACTAACTGGAGCAAGTCCTGATGAAAACAGCACAAGCCACCCCCCTAAACCTCAACCAGGCCTTTCATCTCTATAACGCTCAAGGCGTTGTCCGAAATGTGAGCGCTCGAGCTCGGGTTTGCATTCAGGGCCGATCGGAGCAATTTGTTAAGGTCATCCTTCTCGCTGATTACACAACCTCCTATTGGGATCCTAAGCTCGCAAGCGCATATGCAGTTGCTGCAACGTTTGTCCTCGACGGGATTTCCGAGCGTTCCTATCAAAAGGCTGTAGACCATGCCATTCGACAACACGGGCGAGGCCCAAACGGCCAAAGCCAACGCTCTGAGATGCAGGCGCTGTGTGACTTGATCGCGAGCGGGAGCGCGGTGTGCATCCAGCGGGATGTCGACCTGATCACCACCCTGCAGCAATGCAATCTGCTTGTTCCTGCAATGGAGGCCACTTTGGCTGCTATCCCAGCCCAGACTATGTACGACGCCGATCGTACTGTTGCTGGGATCAAGGGAGAGTTCACTGCTGATCACGTATCGCAGCTGGTAAGCATCACCATGGGTGAAGGCACCACTAACTTCTCCCGCGAGCGTCTCGAACAGGAGTCCGAAGGCGGCCAGCATGCCAACTGGCGGTTCGAACAGAACAAAGTGGCCGCGTAGAGCATACCAGGGGGCCCGGCGCCCTCCCCAAATCAGGAAGGTCTTCATGCGCAAGCATCATCCACCGTTCGCCAAGCACGCCCCGCACATCCAGGCCGCTCTCGATCGTGCCAAACAAGAAAAGGCCGATGGCGTGATATCAGGTTTTCGACTTGTGCATGATGGTGCACAGCTGCTGCCAAAGGCCGGCGGCTTCACATACGGCCGAATCGGCTTTGAAGACGAAACACCCATCCAAACAACTCGGATCAAGACTGTTGGTGCCGATATCATCACGACGGACAGTGGTCGTCGCTATGTCATCGCCGATTACCACGACGACGCCGCTGCCGATCTTAAAGCATTGAGAGCCAACATCCGGAATCGAAAGAAGAACCCAACATTGGTTCTTGCGAGCTAGAAAACCCGGGTGAATTAAATCTGTTCCGCCCGCTTCTGGCACACGTTGGACGCTCTTCTAATAGGGGTATCAACTAATCAGGAGCGCAACATGGAACACATCATCACCCCAGGCAACAAGTGGATTCCCGCGGCGAAGATCGTTGCAGAGACACCAACCACGGGTGACGAGAGCGGCTTCTACAAGCGCTTTGCTGGCGGCATCCTCTTCTACTCCCTGGATGGACAGGTCTTTGCCTGCTTGGTCACCAATCGGCATGGAGAGCGCTTCTTCGTTACGGCCACTGCGAGGGTTGAGGGCATCTTATTCATGCACAGCACCTGCAGCATCACGGAAAAGAAGTTAGGGCTGACTGGACTGGGCCTTCGGGCAGAGCTTGAGCTCGCTTCCAACATCGTCGATGAACTGGACTTCCTCAAGGCTAACGGCACCATGCTCAAGCTTGGTGTGACCTTCGACCAGTACGTTGCCATGGCCAACCGCGAGACAACCACGCAGGAGTGCCTGGCAGCATTTCATGAGGCTGGCCTCACAACTGAACTGCAAGGGATTGAAGACGACGGCTACCTTCTGGCAACACGTCTGGGCCGCACCATGCTTCACGCCGCTGGCTACCAGAATGCGAGCGGCATGTGGGTAAAGACGCCAGACAAAATCGCAGCCTAAGTCCACGCGGGGGATTCTGGCATGCCTGAATCCCATTCAATCTTCAACTTCTAGCCATCCAGAAAGTGAGCCAATCATGAAATATCTGTTCTGCAACCGCGTGAACTACACCTGGGCCGGGTTCGTACTGAGCATTCTGTTATCGAACGTTGCCGTCCTCGCCCTGCTGCATACCGGTCTGATTCAGGAAGCGCCGAACGAAACCGTTGCATTGGTTTTTGCATCTTTGGTCGTAACCCCGCTGATGCAGCTGGCTCGCAAACACTGGTATCCCGATGCCGACAAAAATGCGAAATGGTCACTTACTTGGGCCGATGCACGCATCTTCATGCTGGCCTTGCTGATGGACTGCCTGGCGCGCAGTAGTGCAGCTGCGCTGCTTAGCATGGTGAGCTCTGTTGACCCCTTAACCCCGGCGCTCACCCAGGGCTTGTCTTGGGTAGCTTATGTTGTGGCCGCGGTCCTGATCGGGCGATATTTGACCCAGCGTATTCAACCGGCGCCGTTGCTTGCTAAAGAAACCCGAGTTTAGAGGGTTTTGATCCCCAGTTTGGGTAGCACTCAGAGCGCCTGGGTCAATAGACTGAGCCGAACAGCAATTTCATTTTCGACACCGACTTCCGGGAACTGGAGGAACAAACCATGAAGGATTGGGTATCTTGGGATCGTAAAGGCCGCCCAGTAACTGGCTTGATTGATGTCCGCTACAACGACGGAAAGGAGTTTTTCAAGAAGCTCGCAGAGGATTGCTATTGGGGCACCGACAGCCTAATCGCATTCTGGCGCAAGGCTTAGGATCCTCAAGTTCGCGCGACAATCCCAATCTAGTTGAAGGTGGTTCTGGCACACCCAGGCTCACCCCACAATCCCCTCATCAACTTCTGAGGGAACTAAAAATGCAACTGATCGACAACATCAAACGCTCCATTCAGGCTGGCATCGCTCTGAAGAACTTCAAGGCAGCGAATGGAATGGATGGCCGCATGTGGTCGGCCGATTTGATTATCAATGGAGTAAAAGTCGGGCACCTGGTCGACCAAGGTCTGGGACACCTCGATACGTCATGCACTGACGAGGCGGTATCAGCTGTGTGCTCTGCACTCAAACAATCAGGCTACGACCTAGCACCGCGAGACGACTTCCCTCTGCCCGTACCTACCAATGACTTCGGTTTTTTTGAGGAAGCTATTGGGCTTATGGCCGCAGAGTTGGAGGATTTGAAGGCTCTGAGGAAATCGATCAAGCAGAAGATTGTGTTTGAGCTGAGCGACGGTAAAACATACGAGATTAAGGCCGCATACACCTCGATGCTTGGCGAACTTGTACGCAAGGAACATGGCGACAAGCTGACATGCATCATCAATGAAGAGCTTGCCGCTCTCTAAGTAGACTGCCCGCCGGGACGGCGGGCCACCACTCTCTCCAGGAATGCAACATTGAACACTTCAACACTATCTACCAAGGCGGCAGCCCAGATCCCGATGGTCCCGGGATCGAACCTCGATGCTTATTTGACCGTGATTCACTCGATACCAAACATGAGTGCCGAGGAAGAGCGACGTTTGTCTGAGCGACTTGTAGAGCACAATGACATGGACGCAGCGCGCCAACTCGTTACATCCCAGCTTCGCTTTGTCGTGCATATCGCGCGAAGCTACTCAGGATATGGGTTGCCTTTAAGCGATCTGATCCAAGAGGGCAACATCGGGCTGATCAAAGCCGTGAAGCGATTCAATCCCGCAGCTCAGGTCAGACTCATCACTTTCGGAGTCCACTGGATTCGCGCAGAGATCAACGAGTTCATTATCCGCAACGGTCGAATGGTGCGCCTGGCGACCACAAAGGCTCAGCGAAAGCTGTTCTTCAATCTGCGCAAGCAACCCCGGTCCCGCAACTGGCTTACTGCCGATGAGACGAGGCACATCGCCGACACCCTCAATGTGAGCGTACTCGACGTTAAGGAGATGGAGACGCGCATGGCAGGTAACGACACGTCGTTTGACCCTGCCGCAGATGCAGATGATGAATCGGCATACCTCACCCCGGCCCATCAGATTGGAGACCACCGTTACGATCCTGCCCATCAGTACGAGAGTGAGGCCGACACTTCGATAGATGATTTGCATGAGGCGCTCAACAGTTTGGACGAGCGCAGCCGGGACATACTTGCGCAGCGATTCCTGTCGGAGAGCAAAGCGACACTCCATGACTTGGCGTCCAAGTACAACGTATCAGCTGAGCGTATCCGCCAAATCGAAAAGCTGGCCCTAGCCAAGCTCAAGGTCGCCATTCCTCTGGCAGCGTAACCCTGGCGGAAGTCGAGCGCTCTCCTACAACAGGCCTGGTGGGTAATCAAAGTTTCAGCTCACGGGCTGTGCGAGCCTTCACGTTACTCTGGACATGGTCAGCGCCTCGCTTCGGGGGCATGCGGGGCTTGTTCAGGACAACTTCTACCACCGATGCGGGCATAACGCCCTGGTACGGCGCCGCGGAAGAGCACTGGCAATAGCCGCCGAGCTCTCGGCTTAAACCTACCCACTTCTGGCACGCGGGGCTCCGACTGAGAATTATGGTTCTCACAAAAGGAGCCCCAGGATGAACAAGGTTACGTTCTCTCCAGATGCCCGCCTGAACTTCACTATCATCACTGCGGATGAGTGCAAAGGCATCTATGGCACTGCCAATTACGGTGACCGCCGGCAACAAACCCCAGTTCAATGGGTACCTTCTGAGCCAGTGCTCCAGACCGAACAGGTCAACTTTCACCTATCACGATCAAAATGCTCCGAAGGTCATGAAGAGATCGACGGTGACACCAGGCGCGAGCTTGAGGCGAACGTCGAGCGATGAATTCCTCAGCCTGCTACTCAAAGGGTATTGCGCCGAGGAAGCGGCCAACCTATGTAAGGCCACGCTCTGACATCTCTAGCTTCATGTTGGTAGCCCCAGGTTCAAGCCAGGCTTTAATGCAAAGTCCTTCGTTGCACGCGTGTAAGCTAAGGCCATGTGCCAAGACAGAAGTCAGGAATACCTCATGTCCGATCCAGCCGTAGTTGCCGCGCTGTGCCTCTTGCTTACCTGCACGCCCGCACTTGCCCAGAACCCAGCGCGGGGTTGCGTTCTGCTTAACCCTGTTCAGCTGAACGTAGTCACAGCCAAAGATCTATCGTCTAAAGATCTTTGCACCCGCGACGGGAAAACCATCAGCTCGGTCAGCGTCGGTAATTCCCAGGCGTGGGAAGGCAAGCTTGTTCCACCTTATAACCGCGTAACCATGCGGGCTAAAGGCGAGCCTGTCGAGACGATCGTTAAGTTTCAGACCCCCAGCGCGACCTATCAGGTCCACATCAAACCATAGGTGGCTTGTCCCCCGGTTCTGGCACGTCAACATCGGCTGTTCAATGGAGTAACTCACTCCTAGGAAATGCTGCAATGTCATACGACCCGGACCAAACTATCGACCGGATGGTCAACTACACGGCAGAAGTGGGCGGACACCGAAACCGAACAGTCCGACTGAATGATGGCAAGGTACCACTAGCTACGTGTACATATAATTTTGCACAGGACGATCAGACCAAAGAAATGGTCGCTAACCGCATTGCTGCACTCTGGAACCTGACCCAGGGAATCGGAACGGCAGATCTTGAGCATCTAGTTTCAAAAGGGATGACACTCTCCAAACTGATGGATATGGCGCTGGAGAATATCCGCAACAGGGGTTCTGCCACACCTGGTAAGGCCAAACAATAGGCCCATCAACCAAACAGGTGACCCCATGAAATCAGCAGCACAGCAAACCCCACTGTTCTCCTCTTCCCTACTGGTGAGTGCCGGCATCACAGATCTGTCGAAGATTGTCAGCCTATCCTTTGACCTGCAGCCGCAGATCAATAAGCGCTCCATCACCTACCGCGAGCAAACGACGGTGTATGTTGATGACATGGTGGCTCAGGTTCGCCTAGTCGTAAAGCTCAAGGTTGAAAGCAAAAAGCGTGGGGCTAAGCGAGTCCAGCTGCCGGATAGTTACCCTGACCTACAGGTGGCGCGCCTGGTGGGCTACGACCCTGTGAAGCATGTCTGGGGGACTGTGAGTCATACAACCAACACCCTGCCTGAGCCAGAGCTTCATGAAGCCTGGCAGGCGCATCAAGAACTTGAAGCTGTCCGAGCCGGCATGAAGCAGAACGACCCTTACACTTGGTATCCCATCGCTAAATAGAACGCGAAGACCGCACTAGCAGGGCTCGCCCTGCTTTTGGGGGAAGGTTAGGCACAACCGCCTTACCTATCCTGAAAACCGCGACCCCATTTTGGGTTTGTCCTTGCCCCTCCGAACCTCATGATGCGTCGGCCCTAACGTCAGGTACGTATTAATGAGAAGCCCCACCCTTAACAAAGCTCGCCTGCAATGGAGACGAGTAGCACTCTCCGCCATGATGATTGCCCTCCCGGCCTATGCAACAGCTAAAACGTTGGAGGTACAGAACCTCCAGCCAATAACCTCGGGAATGAATGGAATTGTTGTCCTCAAGGTAGTGGGGTCAGCATCTTCCTGTACCTATATGGGGAAGCTGGTTCAAATAGCAGCCGGCCAACCGAATGAGAGATGGGTCGTAAAAGCTGATCAGCGCGTCTGCCTAAAGTCGGCGCGTGGGGATATGACGATGGCAAAGGTTGAAGCCCTGGCTCCAATCAACACCTTCCCGATTCCGAAAGAGAGCAACCTCACCCTTTACGTCCGGGAATAGGTCAGCGAACACACTGGGGGCGGATAAAAAGATTCCGCATGCAGAATCTTTCTGTGAGGGTTGGGGCACATCTGTTTACGGTTAAGACTTACCGCACAAATTCAGAGCGAGTGATGCGTAATGGGACACCCAACCGCCTACAAGACCCTATCTGGCCTGCTCAGGGCCACGGAGAGGGTATTAAGGGACAGCCACCAATCGATCCGCCACACATTCGATGGTTTGTCCCGGGGGATGTGGCTCAAGAACGCTGAGTATGTTGCCGATACCCAGTTTGGGGATACTAGCGGCGTTGCTGAGCTACGCCGTAAGTGGTCCACGAGCCGGCCCCAGGACTTAATAGGCGGGAATGCTCTCTTCGGAATGCCATTGCCTACACGTGAGTACGCAGCTGGGGACAATATACCTGGCTGCGGATTGGTCCAGGATGTCCATGGCGAACAGCTCAAGATCAATGGACATTGGTATCACAAGCGGTGCTTTAGCGCCAAGGGAACAGCATAGAAACCGGGCACCTATCGTGCACCAATCCTTACTGTTTCAGCACACCGGCAAAGATGGAAATCAGATTTCAGGAGCTTCACCAATGAACCGCACCACCACTCTGCTGCTTGCCGCAGTCGCGTCAGCTGCAACATTAAAGCTGATCGCGAAGACCCAGGCTCAGGGCACTGATGTAATTCTGGCCACGGCGAAGATGGTTCGCAACGATATGCTGGCGCTTGAGGCGCATGTCAAAGCTACCGGTATTGATGTGGGCCAAAACCCACTGTTCCATATGGTCCAGCATGACTATCCGTCTGCAGGCCCTTTAGCAACTCTGCCGGCATAAGCGTAGAACACATAGCTGAGGTACCAACAAATGACCGAATTCAACAGCCAGTACGACCGTGCCGTCTGGTCTCAGAAGCTGGTCACTTACTACTTCATCGACGTCAACATGCTCACACAGGCAATCCATAATGCCCTGCCGATGCCCGCGCGGGCAGCACACCCGCCCGAGCACATCGCCGCCATGCTCACAAGTGACTTGGCCATGTTCCCCGAGCGCGGAGCGGGCTGGTACCGCAGCGTTGGTAGCCGGGAGTTTCTGGGGATCATCCTGTTTGTCCGACGTTTCAGCCGATGGATGAAGTCTCTGGGCGCCTCGTTAGGGTATGACGTCGACTCTATGCTTATGGAAGATGACTGGGTGGATTCACTCCCAGAGCTCCAGCCCGTACTTTGGGGGCTGATGGATCGTGTCCGCTCGGACCTTCAATCCGCGAAAGCGATTACTGACATCGGGTCAATCGAGGCCGCATTTCAAGTGTTGATTCGTTCTGTGGACGCGGGGGAGCACCCTCACCAGACCTTTGTAAGGGCTGAGAGAGTCACCCAAGGACTTCGGCTAGTTGGTTGAGAGCAACAGCAGGGCTTCAACGCACCACCCGGTTCTGGCACGCACCAAGTTGCCGCATGCTAGCTTCATATTCAACGGAGCCTGACATGAAATACCCAAGCCCGCCCCAACTCCAAGCCCTGTACGAAAGCAACGAAGAGCTCATTCAGAACCTGACTCAGCAAATGGTCATTTCTGCCCAAGACATTCAGGGCATCAACAAGAACATTCTGACCCGCCTGGCGAGTGATTTCTGGGGAATGATCTCTTCTAACGCACGGGCTGAGATGATGAGTCACAGCCACCACTTTGTGCGTAGCTGTGCCCGGATAGGGCAGCAAGATCTTGAGAAGGCCCTGGCAACACCAATTGCTGACCTTTCAGAAGGACACCTCGTAATGCTGCGGCAAGACCTCTGTCGGCGAGCGGCTGAGATGGAAGCCGATCCCGTCATCCAAAAAGCGGTTCTGGTTCGAGGTTCAGCTGAAAACGCTGATCTGGCATCCTTGAATGTTCAGTTACACGCCGTGCGTTGTCGCCTGGCCGCAATCGGTAAGCCCGAATCCCCCAAAACCTACATTTGGATCTGAAAATGGGTACGTTTGCCGCTCAGACACGCAATAGCATCACCTTCGGTGTGAAGGTGCAAACTCGCACCGCCCCGCGCACCCTGAAGATCCGTTCGGTGTTCACCCGGCACAGCCGGGCGGTCACAGATCGGGAGTGCTCCGCAGCTGCATCCGACATTGCCCTGACTCTGCGCCAGCAGATGCCTGTCCAATGGCTGCTTGAGGGTGGTGACAGTTTCGATTTCGATCTGGCTGCCATCATCGACGGCCTTGATGCAATCAAGCCATTTGGCTACCCAGAGGATCCACCAGGTTTAGCCCTTGATGATCTGAACGAGCAGCTAGCCAAGCTGCTTGATTGGGCTGACGATGCTGAGATAAAGCTCATTCCCTGAAGCTTTACCCATGATCGACAAGCACGGCTTCTGCCACACTGTGATCAGGGGCAATGTGTCTCATCAATTTAGAGGCATTTCCCATGCATAACCGGCTCAATCATTCCGAAATTCACATAGTGCGCGAAGCGGCCGTAATGGCAGTTTTCAGTCTTTATGGATATCTCGGTGCGGGCGCGCGTCTGATACGCGCTCTTGAGGCGCTTGCTGGGTCAAAGAATTACGTGGCAAGCCCATTCAACGAAAGAATGGACATTTTCCAGGTTTCAATCTTTGAAAAAGGCCCGGATGCCCTGTTACGCCTACAAGTTGTACACTCTCCGGACCATAATTCAGTGCAACAGTTGGCTTCGCTACCAGCTGATACACCTGGGTACTGGACCGCGGTATTGGAAGCCACAGCACTGAATGGTCCCTTCAGCTTGGTCTCACTAACGATTGAAGGCCAAGATATGAATCTGAACACACAATCGACGCTGTCAAATAGCTCAGCACAATGACACCGAAACTTACTCTTTTCCTACCGCTGGAAATCGACAAAGCCGAGGAACTTGCTGCTGTGGACTCACGGTCGGCTGAGTTATTCCACCAATGGTCAGTTCATGAAATCGCTAGTGCGGCTGTAATCCAGAACTCAACTGCTTTTGCTGGCCACAACCTCAGAGCTGACAAAACCGAGAAGGCTCTAGCCGAACTCATCAGCATCGGCATTCAGGTTGAGCGATCCAACGGCCAGGGTGAGTTTGGTCGGCTTATGGCCGCGCGCTTCAACCGAGATAACTTCAATACAGGCCTAAATGACCTTAAACGAATCCCCGCACGTCTTCTAGATCCCGAGCTGATTTCAAAGGGCGGTTTTGTTTTCCCCAATGGGGAGTGGAATTTTGAATTTAAGCGCCAGCTGTCAGCCCAGTTAAATCCCTTCACTGAGAAATTTGTTACTAATGACGGGAAAGAGTTCACCCTGACTAACCAGCAGGCCCGCACCTTCAGCGTTTTTCGAGGTGAGCTTGATGAGAGCATGGACGTCCAGGCACTGGCGGGGACAGGGAAAACCTATCTGATCGAGCGGATGGTCGATAGCCTAAGCAGGTATCGCCCTCTTCTCCTAGCGTACACTCAGGTTCAGCTCCAAGCCCTGATGGCTCGCATTGGTCCAAATCGTGTAACTGGGATGACTTTCGGGCAACTAGCTACCGAGTGTCTTGAGCGAGACCAGAGCAAGCCATATCGCCGGGCAGGTAAGCGAGCATGGTCTACCCACCAGCTCGCACCCTCACTGGCTGCTGAGCGCCTTGGGTTTGGGCCAGTAGGTTCAATGGCACCCTGGCAAGTGGCCCAGACATGCAACCGCATGGTGATGAGGTTCTGTTTTAGTCGGGACACAACGCTAGATACTCGCCACATCCCCCCATTGGATACCAAACTATCCGAGTTGGATAAAATCGCCTTAGCTCAATATGCCCAAGTGTTCTGGCAACAAACTATAGAGCCTACGGATCCTCGGATTGAAATGCCTCTGCGTGGTTACCACCGAATCAAGCACCTGGCGCTGGCGCTCGATACGTTCATAGACCCGGGCTACACCCACATCATCATTGACGAGAGTCATGACCTCACGTGGCCCATGTGCGCATTCCTGGATCGCTGCCCACAGCCCGTGATCACTCTCGGCGACGCATGCCAGAGGCTGGATGGAAACCTGAGCAAACGCTCGCCGGCTACCCGAAGCCGCGAGGTCGTTCACTCCATAAGGGCAGGTAGGCAGATTGAGGGTGTAGTGAATACCCTGATCGACCAGAATCCAGTGGTTCGAGTTGCCCACATGGAGGGCAGTCGAGAGCGTGACACCAAAGTCATCTACTACGACAACGCCGAGATCCCAACCGAGCCGGCCACGATACTCTGCAACTCCGAATGGGGCCTATTCGAGTGGTTCCAGCGCTTAGGCAATGCCGGGGCAAAATTCAGTCTTCTGCCAGGCGCAGACAAAGCGTTCAGGCTGTTCGTGCTTGATTGCATCGAGCTGTTCAACAAAAGCGTTCGGCCGTCGCACAGTGCACTGTTCAAGTACACAAGCTGGGCGTCCCTTGTGAAGGACATGGCCAAGGATGACCTGGCCTTTATCCGTATAGAACGCATGCTCAAGAAGGGTTACAAAGCCACCGATTTCGAAGCATCGCTTTTGTGGCTCGATGCTACTGGCCGCGCCCCTATCAAACTCGGACGAGTTGCGGATGCTCGAAACACAGAGGTCGACACTGTAATGCTCGCACCTGACCTCTTATCGAGGATTGAGTCCGGCGACCGAATGGGCGCTGCTAAAGCGCTGGCTGCCATTTACACCGGCGGCACTCGGGCACGCTTCAAGTTAATCGTGCCTGGAGAGGTTCGTGATTGGGCTACGGATCTGTCTGCGAAATCCAAAAAATCCTGACCCCCCGGTTCTGGCACTACGTGGAGGACTCCATCATAGGCACTCACCTAATCACTGAGGCATCTGTATGACGGAACGAAGCACACCAAAGACCGCGGAGATGATGCAACAAGTGCTGGCAAAAGGGTGGGCCCCTGATGAAAACCTACCAGCAGAAAATCTCGAATTTGTGCCCGTATGGATTTACTCGTACGGTTACGAGGCTGGTTGCAGGCTCCACGGCCAAATGTTGAAAGCTATCTATGAAAATGGCCTACCACAGGATTTCCTGTCCTCTCTCACCCTGAACGCCGGTGATGAGTACGCTAACAAATTAGCGATTTTCGATACCCGTTCATCAGGTGCTACAGAAGAAGACAAGCAAAACCTGTTGGCTCACATGTTCAACTTCACCCGTGGAACACGTCTCTGGGGCACACTTCCCTCGTACACCATGGTTCCAGGCGTACATGTTGTTGTGGTCGACTGGAACACCCGCTCCAACGGACACGTTCTCGTTCAAGCAGGTGCAATCCAAGCTGAGTTAATGACACCACATCAAGTCACCAACGCAGCCCAACTTGCGATGGAAGCTCACCTTGCACGCCACCCTAGTGATAGACCTCGCAGCAGGGCTCATGCCCATTGAATTTTGGCAACGTGTTTTGGGTAGTTGTGCTGGCACAGTGATGTTTTAATCAATTTGCCCAGGGGTGGGCATGCAAGTCACCAGCTTCACGGCCTTGAGCACGTTGCTGGAGATTTCGAAGCCTTCGGGCATCCCCTAAATTTATCGGCCCACGCCTACACCCCCAGGCGTGGGTTTTTTTTGGCCTGCGATTCTGGCACGCCGCAACTAGCTTGATCATTGGCCTCAGTCAATTAGCCATCAGGATCCAAGTCATGAACACTGCCACCAGCAAATCGAGTTGCACCATTCCACCTAAATTAGATGAGCGCGAGACCGAAATGCTAGCGACCCGTGTCCGCGCTGCGTGTTTTGAATCACTGGGTTGCGCTGATATGTCGTACGCCCGGGCGGGCGTTTCGTTTGAGCAGGACGGACGCTTTACTAAGGCCAAGCACAGTGGCTTTACGGTTGCATCTATGATGGGTCGTTTCTCGAAAGAGGTGCTGCTCAATACCATCCGCTCGAATATCGCAGATAGCACCCGCCAGGTCGCGAATGAAGTCTTCCCCAGACTGAAGAACTCACTACTGCTTCCGCGGGGCCACGTTATCGGCTACGACGTCGACGCAAGCGTGCTTCAAGTAGCACAACGAGGTAGTCGCAGGATCACCGCCTATGTGTTCCGGCCGCTGGGATCTTCCGGGGATTCTTTCTACAGCGAAATTCACTTGGATTTGCAGGCGTGCCAGGCACAGATCACTTTCAAGATCGGCGACCGGTGGGGCGGCGGCCCTACAATCCTTCCGGCTAACCAAGGGACACTTCAGGCCGACACCTATAGCGAACTATGCGAAATCGTGTCACTTACCTTTAATGGGGCTTATAGCGCACACCTTGCTGGAAAGGCTGATTCAGATCCTCAAGTCGAAACGTGTCCAGTGTGCAATGGTGCTGGGGACAAGCGGATCGGTTGGACGAGTCGTTACAAGTGCCGTGCATGCGACGGATCTGGCAGCTACCCGGATCCAGTTCGAGTGGCTGGCCTACTAGACTCACGAGAAGCCCAAGCGCTGTTTTACGCAATAGACGCAGCCAGTCATCGTGACGGCATGGTCATGGCTGGATTATCAAATCTTGGTATGGTTAGCGGGTGCCGTAGTGGAGACAACGCTTCCCACCTTACTGAACTGGGGATTGAAGTGAAGAAGGCGCGCGAAGCTTCTGGCGATTCGGCGAAAGTTGGTTGAACCATGCCCGTACAGCGGCAGACGCGCGACGAAAAAGAAATGGGTGTTTTGGGTGGTCATTCAAGAACAAGCCGTTACTCTGTAGAACAGGTGCCAAGGATGACACCCAGTCTCATCGTGTTAAGTAATCCGTGTCCCCTCCGCGGTCCTGAGCCGGATGACCTACTCCCCTGGGTCATCCGGCCTTTTTTTGTCTTCAATTCGGTCAGCAGCCAACCGCCCCTTGATGAACTTCACCCCTTGCCGGTAAAAAAACAGACAAGAAAGCCCAAGTATCTTGAGTAGGGTTAGTGACCAAGACCAAATTAGTCCCAGGATAAACTTGACCTTTGCGGGTTCTATCAATCTAGTTTCGTTTGCCGACAGCTCCCACGTTTCGCTTCGAGGGACTGTCTTGCTTTGCCACCAGTCGTGAAGATCCTGCATCTGCGCTTGAGACTCCATGATGGCCGCTGGATCTGAGCTGAGTCTGACGACTTTCACAATGGCGTACTGACCTGTAAAGCGGTGCATGGTGAAGCGGTAATTACTGCATCCCGTAGCGGCTGAGTCGGTGTACTTCTCAAGCGAAGCAAAGATCACAGCATTCGCGCCATTCTCCTGAGCCTGAGCCACCAACATCCCGCGTGCTAGATTGGGATCGTTCGACTGTGCCCAGCCATCCCCGGTGATCATCATGACCTCCATCCCTTTCGGAGCACCGGATTTCGACCAAACAAAATTGTCGGGATTGGTATAAATCAGGGTTGGTCCGATTCCTGGAAGAACATGCCTGGCCTTCGACCCTTTGGGGGACGGAGTAGGAACGAAGGTCACTCGCTGGCCGGATGTCAGAGGCTCGCCACCCTTGACGTCCTTCTGATGGACGAAATATCGCTCGCCATCATCACCGCTGATGAAACCGTAGCCTTTCGAGGCAACAAAACTGATCACCTCACCTTCAATACTGCCGGCAGCGATATTTTCCTGATCCACAAACACATCCTTTAAATCCGATGTGGGGGATTCTACCGGCACTGAGCTGACACAACTCTAAACGTGGTTGTTCTTTTGCTAGGGGGTTCTGGCACATGCGAGGAGGCATGAATATGGCTCCACCAAACACGCACTGGAGCTGTCACCATGTCCACCACCACCACACTCTTCCCATATCACCCAACTACAGGCCTGCGCCTGGAAAAGACCATCGAGTTCATTCCAGCTGGCGTACCTCAGCAGATCTTCAAAGAGGCCGGCAAGACGCAGTTCGAGTTTACCGGCGGCTCGCAGCTGAACTGGGACGCATCTGAAACTCAGCAGGTGGGTGATGATGTCTACCTCGCGGACTCTGATGGCACCGAGTGCCTTCTTAGCGAAGCAGTTTGGAGTGAGATTGAGGGAGATAGCATCGCTATTGAAATCCCCGGCACTCACACCTCAGTGGTGTGTGCGAACTCCCTTCGAGATCAACTGCGGGAGCTCGCAAGCTCCGCTCGTGAGGCTGTGCTCGACGTTGAGCAGGGGACTGATCCAGAGGCATCTACCATCGCGCTGAAAGCCCTGCTTGTGAAACTCGGCCTGTGGGAAGAGTTCGAGCCGGACGCTGAATAAACAGATGGCTGTGGAGCCTGCGGGCTCCTTTAATCTGGAGGAAACATGACAGCTACTTCAACACTACAAAATGAGCCAGCATCTGCAGCTCATGTCCTGATTTTTGCTGATGTTCACGATCTTGGTAACATTTCGGATGGATTGATTGGCCCAGAGTTCTACCCTTCGGCCCACGCGGCATTGATGCGGTTTGTTGGGTATGCCCTCCCACATATCACTGCAGATCAATCGCTGTTTGATTCATGCGCTGCACGACTTGCCGCTGAAGGGCACGGTGAGTTCCAGGAACCCGGTTCTCTGCAATTTGAAAACGTGCAGTCTCTTCCCACCGTCGCACTTGAAGTGTTGGCCGACACATACGCCAGCGCCAGGCAGTGGGATAGCTACCAGTGTTTCTTCAAGATCGCTCGAATCCCAACCTGACCGACCTCCCCTCTTGCTTATCGCTTCGCCACGCCAGACGGTTCGAGGGGAGCTCAATTCCTCAAGACCACGCCACACAACCAGAAGTCCTGAAAATGCTGCCTCGTTTTGGCTGGTGGCACAAAGCCTTTCCACACACAATCCAATAACCAACTCATGAGGGCAGGACAATGACATTCGACCTGACGCGGTTTCTGGAAAAAGCTGGCACTGTCGCAGGAATCTCCGGGGCTGTGCTCTTGTCGTTGAATGTCACCTACTCCTCTTACGGTTACGTGTTGTTCTTGGTGAGCAGCGCGATGCTTGCTGGTCATGCCGGTAGAATAAAAGCTCGCTGGCTGCTCACCTTGCAAGCCTGCTTCCTGCTGACAAACATGAACGGCATCTATCATTGGATCCTTTTGCCCGCGATGGGTGGTCAGTAGCCGCCTGCACTCTCCAAGAAGACATGATTTCGAATATGCGTACCCATTATCACAACCTGCAGGTCCAAGAGAACGCAGATCAGGCAATCATCAAGGCTTCTTACAAGGTCCTCGCTCAGCGCTATCATCCTGACAGGAACTCTGACAACGCTGAGGAAGCCAGCCGGATATTTCTGATCATCACAGATGCTTATGAAATACTCTCTGAACCGGATAAACGCTCGGTTTACGATGCAAAACTGAAGGCAGCACGCAAGTCTGCACTGGCAGCGAAATCACACAGAACTGAGCAAGAGCCGCGTCCCGCCCCACATATTCCCGAACGCGTAGCACCGATCTCTGCGAACCCCGCCGGACTTCTAGACCTCGTGGCGAACACTCAGATGGGGCAGAAGCTGCGTCGGATGATGAGACGAGTAGCGGACAATCAGAACACCCCACCGACAATCAGGTGGCTGCTAAACCGGCCGGTACACCTCGTTGTTATGCTCCAAGTTATCGTAGCTGCCTACCTATTCAAAGACGTCATTTTCTAACCAGGTCTGTCGGCTTCCGAGCACAAAATTGATCATGGCTAAACGTTCACCAGATGGAGCTTCAACTTATGGGCAAACGGATCATCTATGAGATTGGCCACCCGGCCGCGGCCACTCTCTACTCCAATTCCAGTCACGACAGCCAAGACCCTGAGATCTTGTTCTATTCCCTGATGAAGGATTTCATCGGCCGGCCTACAGCGCTTGTTATTGAGCTGCTCAGCCTGTCCTACCAAACGTCTTCCGGAGACAACCTGGCGGGTGATCCTCTATTCACCATCGCCCAATACCCAGGCGAGCGTGAGTATGTCCTGATTGGGGATGTCGACTCGGGAGCCGTGACCCGCCGGGAGGACGCGTACGTCGGTCTGGCACCACTCCCAACCTCATTTGAGGCGAGTGTGCATGCTCTGTTTAACCGGTTCCGCAAAGCTGCGGTACCGACCGCATACAGTTCGGTTGAGAGTGTTCGTCAACATCTTAATGAACTTGGTAGTAGCTTGAACAAGGTCATGAGCTCTGACAACGATGACTCCGTAGTAGCTGATGCTGCATCTGCCCTTCACTTGGCCTTGGTTGACCTGCTTGCTCGCCGGGGTATCGGCCTTCAGGCATGGTCCACGGATGCACTCATGGAGCTGAAGTCAGGCAGTACGCGCCAAAGCCTTACAACGGCAGCCCCTCAACACAGACCTTGGATGCCCGGCAGCACTCTAGCCTTTGGTGAGGAATACGGCGTCCTCTATCGTGATGAGGAGGAAACGCTACAGGTGGTTGTCGAAGAGGGCTCCGTGGTCGTCTGGCAGCGTGAGGTTGACGGTGAAATGGTGAAGATTGAGCAGCACTACGTTCCCTCAGATGTCGACATGAAAAAACACTGCTTAAACCTGGTGCCGTACAAAGGGTTCACCTGCATTCACTTTGGTGATGGTCGGGCCGTATTCACAAGCGGCGAGGTTGAGGCAAGCTATCGAGTGAAGCTCGGATCAGGATGGGAGCTCGAAGCTTGGGCGGGCGTCAAAGTGGATATGGACCGGGCATTGATGCACTGATAACCCCACATGGGCTTCTGCCACAACCATTACACCCCGATTATCAATCACTCACTGATCGGGGCTCATCATGAAATACATACCTACAACTTCTGTGCTGGAAGTTAAACCGCAGCCTTCTACCGCGGTAACCAGCGATGAGGCCCATGCCCAAGAAATCCGTTCATCACTGAGTGTCGACGCTATTACGGCTGAGCGCCATTCCTTAACTGAGATATCCAAATCCAGGTACGAGACGGGTGACCGCGCAGGACTGGCCGAACCTTCAGGGCACTACATGGCGGGTGATTCTGCAGGATGCACAGTATTGGACTGGATGACTGCAGCAGAACGCTTGCGCTTCCACCTGCTGGGCTTAGCGTTGCCGTCTTTTGGTGAAGAACGGCTGGCCGCCCGCTTCCGTATCCAAGAACGCATTGCAGCGAGGAAACGCAATGCTCTGACCCGTAATTTCAGTTCCTCGCGAGAGCAGGCTGCCGAAATCTGTTAAGTAGTCACAAAGCATTGGCGAATTTTCATGCATGGGTTTTGGATAGCCGGATGCCCGTCGTTAAGGTGTACTTGAACGACTATCTCCCATGGTTACCACATATGCCAACACACTCCGTTATGGGCACGGCTATCGACAATGACGAGCGGATAACGGCTCTTCGACTAGCCATGTCCAAGATTGTCAGGTTCTGCTCCAGTCAACGCGTCGCGATGAAAGATGAGAAGGTCGCCCAAGCCCAAATGGAGACTCTACTTCTCGGCGCAGGTTTTGACATCAAACGCGAACACAGACTTTCAGCCCAGGACATCCCCGATTTTCTTATCTCAGAATCGGGCTTCTCAATCGTTCTCGAAATGAAAACCCGGTGCCAACGGATGAAGATCCTCCGCCAACTTGAGCGCTATTCAAAGCACCAAAGCGTGGACGGGATCATCCTGCTCAGCGCTACAGCAATTGCCATTCCACCGCAGATCAGTGACACCCCCGCCATCTTCGCTTCAATGGGCCGGGGGTGGCTGCGATGAATACCTATGGCAAGTTGACCCTGACAGACAGTAAACGTCAGTGGCTGCTTGAGGGGTTAGCTCCGCACGTAGCGATCCGTCTCAAGCAGATTTTCCCGCGAGTATCGAAAACTCAGGTTGATTGCTTCACGTTCCCTAATGATCTGGAGCATTGCAGCGATCTTGAATGGTTTGCCAGTCGCTACCCTCTCGACATTTCGGATTCTGCAGCCAGGGCTTTGAAAAAGGGCCGCAAAGGCTTTCAGGCTCGGAAGGCTGAACTCGAACAGATCCTCCTTCCCAGCTTCGTTCCGTCCCCATGCTCAGGATTGAAGCCCGCATGCCAGTCACGGCTTTACCAAATGCAAGCTGCTGCACTCGCCCACGCTACCGGCACACTTCTGCTGGGGGACGACATCGGACTCGGGAAAACGGCGGCTACCGTGATGTGGCTGCTGAATCCGGCATGTAGACCCGGGTTAGTGGTTGTGGACACTCACCTTCAAAAACAATGGCTGAACAAGGTAGAGGAATTCTCTGATCTGTCGGCGCACATAATCCGGACCGGAACGCCCTACGACCTCCCGCCCAGCGACGTCTACATCATCACATACGGTAAATTGGCCGGGTGGGTTGATATGTTCAGAAGTCGTTTTTTCAAATCAGCTTGCTGGGATGAGATCGGCGGCCTTCGCAAAGGCCTGGAGAGCGTCAAAGGCGAAGCATCGAACGTGCTCGCCCAGAATGTGGACTTTCGATTGGGCCTATCAGCAACACCGGTGTACAACTTTGGGATTGAGATCTTTAATATTTTCGAGATCCTTCAGACCGATGTGTTAGGTACTCGTGGAGAATTCATTCGAGAGTGGTGTAGCGATGGCCAGCACGTATCAGACCCAGAGGCGTTGGGATCTTACCTTAGGGAACAGAAGGTTTTCCTGCGGCGCACGCGAGAGGATGTAGGACGACAGCTGCCCCAGGTCAGCACGATGGTTGAGGACATTGCCCATGATCAGAAGGCTCTGAAGTCGATCGAAGAGATAGCTCGAAAGCTAGCCCTTAGGTACCAAACTGGCACTTTCGAAGAGCGTGGTCAGGCCGGCAGAGAGCTCGACATGCTCGTGCGCCAGGCCACTGGCATCTCGAAGGCTCGATTTATTGCTCAATACGCGCGCATGTTTCTGGAGGACAATGTGCCCATTGTTCTTGCAGGCTGGCATCGGGCCGTCTACGACATCTGGAATGAAGAGCTGGCCCAGTGGAACCCCGTTATGTACACGGGGAGTGAGTCGCCCAAGCAGAAGGAAGAATCCAAACGTCGCTTCCTAGCGGGAGAGTCGAATGTTCTGATTCTGTCACTGCGCTCCGGGGCAGGCCTCGACGGGCTACAGGCTCGATGCAGTGTTGTGCTGCACGGTGAACTGGACTGGTCGCCCAAAGTGCACGAGCAGGTCACAGGAAGGCTAGACCGCGAAGGTCAGCCCAACCCTGTGCTATCCATATTCCTTGTGTCAGAGGATGGATCAGATCCTCCGATCATCGAACTTTTGGGAGTTAAGGCTGCACAAGGCACAGGTATCACTGACCCCGGCCGAGTCTTTGAGGCGAATGTGCCGGATACAGGCCGCATGCGACTGTTGGTAGAGCGCTATCTGCCTAAAAACGCTCAACAGGCAGCCTAAGGGTTCTGCCACGCTGGGCCAGGTCTAATCATGGGCGCGTCCAATCATTGGGAGCGCCCATGAAACTTCTGACTTTCCACCACACCGATAACGGCAACTGCCGGGTCTACTACAAAGACAGCATGAAGCAACTGGTCTGCTTCCAACCGTCACATCTCAAAGGCCAGTTCGGTCTTCTCGCCTGTTCACGCGACGGCGAACCGTCCCACAACATCGAGGTCAGTGGTTACATCATTGACCGATTTCCCGCGGCATCCGATGGTGCGACCGCAGTTCAATTCCGCACCTGGTACTTGGCGTCAGCCTCAGAATCGCAACGTGTTTTCGTAACGTTCTACCCAGAGGTCTGGATTCAAGACAATGCCACTGTGGCGGACCCGGGTGAAACGCAGATCGATGTCACGGCCGCCATACTTGACATGGGTATGCTCCAAGCGCTGAAGCTGAAGGACAACGACGACCACTCCGACGACCTGAGGCTAGCAGTGGAGGCGCCGCAATGGGTAAAAGACTGGCCAGGCCCTCACCGGGTTAGCTGTGAGAGTGCTATCCAGGAACACTTTACTGAAGACATACAAGCATCCTGATTTACCTCGTACGCCTACTCTTCCAGGGGTTCTGCCACATCATTTCCGATCTGAAAATAGCCTCATTCACTACATTGAGGCTTCATTCAGATGATCAGCACTTCCAGCCATGCCACCTCTACCCTGTTGCAGTCCGGTCTGCCCCGGGCTGAACTGATCACCTCGATCGCGACCCTTTACATGCAGAGCATGCACGCGAAGTGCGCCGGCCAGCCTGCGGACGTCCGCGAGTACCACATCGGCTTTGCAGAGAAGGTTTTGAATAAAGATTTCTACGGCCTTGAGCACATCTGCAATGGACTGAATTCAGTTGGCAAAGAAGTGTTCTGCACAGTTGCAGGCCTGAAACTTCCTAAGGCCCAAGGAGCTTCACGCGAAGCCCTCCGAGCATGGTGTGGTGTAAGTGAATTGGACGACGATCTGACGAAAGCGAAAGCCCGGCTTGATCACGAGCTCAAATCTGCGCAGCGGGTGTTCAAGGAGAACATGCCGGCGATCATCACAATGATCGAAGGCTGGTATAGCGCTGGTTACGTCCTGCTGATGTCTCAAAACAAGCGCAACTACATCGCGAATCGTGCTCAGACCCAGGGACGCGACCTTTCAACGCGCGGTCTTCACGGATCTAAGTTTCGACCATACCTTGAAGCCTACCTATCCCTTCAAGCGCTTCGCGTCCAGAAGGGTGAGATCACTGAACCCGAATACCAGCCACCTACAGCTGTCTCGGTAGTCGCACCAGTGTCGGAGCCAAAGCCAACAAATGAGCCAGCCCATTCTGCCCCTGAATCGAGCGCTCCTATGCAGCATGGTTTCTGCTTCTGATCCCAAAGCACATCCCAAGGGGCATGCATTCCATGCCCCATTTTGGATTGTACTCAACTCTCATTCTCATGTCTGACCCACGCCAATTCAAGAATTCGCTGATCAACCCTACGCAAGCCGCGCTACTGATTAAGGGCCTCGGTCTGCGAGTTTCGATCCAGATGGATGACCAGGCTTGAGGCACACGCTAATAGCAAGACAATGGGTGCACTCAACTTCTGAATACAGAGAACCGTCGATGAAATCAGTGCCCTATGAAGCGTTGGACAATGTAGGTAAACCATTTAACCGATCTGCCAGAATTATCTCTGAGCTGCCATGGCGTGAGCGTAAAGCCGCTCTGAGTGGTGCCCTGGCTGCGGTTTCCGAACAGGTAGGCATTGCACCGACAGATCAGATCTACTTTGGCATCCCAGTGTTTAACGCTTTCGGGATGAACGCAAAAGAGGCGCGTCAGCACCCAATGGCAGCCCTGCTGATGACTTCCGGAGGCGATGTTGGTCTTGAGATGGTCGCTGGCTTTATGCCTAGTGACGCTATCAGTGGAGTCATACATAGGTAGCTTCTGGCACGATATAAACCACCAGAAGATGTGCGGTATAACCGTTATGGAGATACCGCAATGCTTCCCCCTCGACTGCTCAATGGTACGACCCGCGCTTTTACGATCGAATGCCTGATCCCTACGGCTTCAATAAATCGCGACCTCACCCTTCTTCCAGAAAGCCGCCAAATCATGCGCTTCGTGTTGCCCGACTGGCAGCGTGCTGAATGCTGGGACCGTGAGAAGAAGGTTAGCTTCATCGAAGGTGTTTTTTTAGGCTTCGGAACCGGTTTTCTCGTTGTAAACGGCCGTGAGTGGGAGGGAGATTCTGCTAAGCCGGCTCCCATGGCTGGATGGTTGCTGGATGGTCAGCAGCGAGTATCGGCCGTGCGTGACTTCCTTGCCGGCGAGTTCCCAATCTTTGGTGACATCTACTGGTCAGATATTCCCCGCGCCGATCAGATGCGACGTTTTCTACACCATCCATTCCCTCAAATGGAGATCGAGTACATCGGTGACGAACTGACCTTGAAGTCGCTCTACAAACGGCTGAACAAAGGCGGAGTTCCTCACACCGAAGCCGACATGGCGCGCGTGGACCAGTAGTTTGCTGTCACATCACCTCAGTGCGGCTCAGGACGCCACAGCAAGAAGATCAAGCGAGCCCCCATGACCTCATAAGCTCTTTGCTACTTCGAAACCTGCATGCCTAGTGGAGGTCTCCTTCAAGCTGTAAGGGCTATGCCTCAATCAACCTAACTGTGGACATCCGTTAGCTATGCCCCGGTTGCGAGATTCACATCAGCACCTGGTAGCTGGACATGGTAGCGACTGGAACGGCCGAGATCGCAAGAAGCCCTTTATCGAACTGCTAATACTTGATGACTTCGTTTCCTCACATAGTCATGGGGCGACGACTACGCCTTGGCAGCCGCAGAAATAGCAGCATGAGGATTCACCGTAGATCTTGATGCGAGTACCGTTTGGTTGCCACGTGAATAGAACAAGATCGACCACAACCGCGGGCAATTTGCGCGTGCTTCATATCGCACGCGCAGAGCTTTAATCTCCATAGGCATTGAACTATGCAATAAGGATCGAGCTGGCTATGAGCTAAGCCTTATGGATGTCCGTGGAATTAGTGAATAGGCGCTTTCGTTGTATTTCACAGTTATTGAATCTCTCAAATGACCCCCTTCTGGCACACCCTAAAGCCACTGATTCTGGTGCTTCCTAACAGCAGAGCACCTGATCATGTTCGAATCATTGCGCGCGGCAAAAGATGCAAAACTCACCCTCGGAAATCTTAAGGGACCGTCATCCAGTCCTGGAAACCGAGAGTGGTCGTGCTCACTCCTTTTCTTTGGTGCAATTGTAGGCTCTGCATCAGGTTCTGAGCGCAATCGAGAATTCACCTTGGTACTGAACAAGGGGCTTCAAGAACAGATCATTGAGAATCTAGTGAAGCATGGTTTCAGCTTGGATCTCACGCAGATCCCCAAGAATGCAATCCGCCCCACAAATCCAACTGACTTCATGCGCCTGGCCATTGCCCAAATAGCCGATGAAATGGACATCGTGCGTGAATTGCGTGAGGCCACTGCAAAGTCGACACTGGTAGTGTTCCACTCAACTCCAGGAAAAGTTGAGGTCTTCCCTTACATCTTCACCCCTGAGGTGAAGAAAGGTTTGATTGAGGCCTATGGTGAATCAGAAATCGAGTTCCTGAACGAGACACTCAAAGGCCTCTGAATGCAAAACATCTGCTGAAACCTATTCCCCACATGAACAAAGCGCCAAACTGCCGTAGAAATCCGACAACAGGCAATTTGGCGTCATGTTCTTGACTGGAAAAATGATAAGGTTCAGCGGAGAATGCGCCCAGTTTTATTGACTACCGACCTGAGTCTGACACCATGAATAGCTCGACCAGCCTGACATCAACCCCGGATTCCGCATTCCCTGCGGCCCCGTCGCGGACGGCTGAAAAATTCGTACTTCGTATTCCGATCGTGCTCAAAGAAGCTATCGAAGAGGTGGCTCGACGCCAGTTCCGCAGTTTCAACAGTGAAGTGGCACTCGCAGTTATCAGCCAATTTGAGAGTCATCGCCGGCTGATCACAATGCGCAACTCCCTGGCCACCCGGCTGGGCTCAGATGTGGCTGACGAGGTGCTTTTAAGGTTCCAGCGGATTGATCCTGAGGAAGGCACCGTACAGGGTTTCAACATTCGCTTTCCAGAAGGCTTGCGGGATGAGGTTAAAGCATCATCGGCCGACACCATGAAGATTGCGATTGCCAATGCTTGTGCTGACTGGGTCTACTACAGCCAACAAATTGAAGCACTTTTGAAGCGATGTGAAGATCCTGACATTCAATTCCCCTCGGCAGTTGTCAAACACTGATCCGCGCGGGCTAAATGCGGCCCGCCTCTCATCTCCTTTGACCGTCCTTGCCTCTCTACGAACTGCCTCCCGCCTTTCTCACTCTTGCCGGCCTCAAGCTATGACAATGTCATTAGCGCCATCTGCAGCCATCTGTGAGCACCGACCTGACCCTTGCGACTATCATGAGCAAAGAACAAAAAAGGGGCTCAATCTGAGCCCCTCTTTGATCTGACTGAAATCACATACCAGCGGCTTTCAGGAGTGGGTTACTGGAGCTACCATTCCCACCATTGGTTTTGTAAGCGTCCAGCAACTTACCACTCTTCGACCATTCAAAGACGGTCGCTTCGGCTTTGTTTTTACCTACGAAAGGAATCGCGGTAATGAGGTTATATTCGTATCGCCAAATTTCCTTGGAAGAGATTTCACCTTTTGAAGATGGATAACCGATTTCTTTAACAACTTGCTCTTGAGATGCGCGAGCAGTTTTAAGTTGTTGAACTTTCTCTGGCGCGACGAAAGTCCCAGTTTCGTAGTCAAGAGGTGACTTTCCGTTAGCGCAACCGCCCAGGACGGCCAAGGACAATACAGCAGCGGCAATTAGTGCAACTTTCTTCACGAATAGATTCCTGTTCAGATCGGTACCTGGCCGCTTCATTGCGGCCAGGTAGCAGGCATGGATGACGCCCACTACTCACGATAACGGCACCTTGTGAATACGGCGAGCCAAAATGCCGTAAGCAAAATGGTGGTTCTGGCACTCAGCCACTCGCTAGAGACTCACTCCTATAGCTCAATCATGGAGTGCTTCAATGCCCAGTACCAAAGAAAGCCTTGCGACGATGTCTAGCATCATCAGCTCTGTAGGCTACTACCCAGCCAGGAGCGTATTCGCCGATTTTGTTGAGATGGCCGCAATCGCGATACGCAATTCGTGCGACCAATCTGCGCGTGATGTTCGGGAAGCCCGCTATCTAACCCTCATTGGCAAGTACAAACCACAAGATCAGCCCAAATTCGGTGAGCTACTGCAGCATCTCGTTCAAGCCCTTGATTTACAGGCTGGTGATCTACTCGGCGAGCTCTACATGCGCCTCGGGGTATCGAATGCCGATATGGGGCAATTTTTCACCCCACCCTCTATTTCAACCGTGCTTTCAAAGCTCGCGATGGATAGCGAGCATATTCAAGCACAGGTGAAGCGCAGAGGTTTCGTGACGCTTTCGGAACCCGCAAGCGGATCTGGTGCCATGGTCATCGGGTTTGCTAATTCAATGCTCGAACTGGGTATCAATTACCAGCAACACCTGCACGCCACCTTGATCGATCTCGACATACGCGCCGTTCACATGGCCTTCATTCAGTTGAGCTTGCTTCACATCCCGGCCGTTGTGGTACACGGCAATACCCTGACGCTAGCTGAGTATTCTCATTGGCATACCCCCTCACATGCCATGAATCTCTTTGACTACAAGCTCAAGCGCGGTTTTTCACTTGAAAGCGAGATGGGAATCGCCTATCTGAAAGAGGATTCAGCTACGCAGCTTTCTGAATTCACTTGTGGGGTTTTGGCACACACAGCCGTAGACAATAATTTTGTACAGGCTAGCAACCTGTAGCGTTGAGCAGAGAACCCTACCTGCTGAATCAGTTTCCGACTAAAAGTCATCACATAAACGAGGCCGATCATGGCTGTAGAAACCTTGTATCGCAGTACCCGAGACCTGGAGACAATCTTCGTGGAAAAAAAGCTGGCAGATCAACATGATGCGATGCTTGAGCTTGGCGAAGCACTCACTGCGGCACTGATTCAGAATGTGCCTGGGTTAGATGAAAAAATGGGTGAAGAAGTAGGTATTTTCATGGCGAAAAATCGCTCGGCCTTTGCTTCAGCTTTCAAGAATAATCCGGCTGCATTGCTTGAGATTGGTCGAGAAGCTGAGGGTTGATCGAGTTCGGTACGGGCTGAAGGACTGCCCGTACCGCTTCATTCCCTGCGCTGGATCCTCAACCAAAATCCGAACACTCCACCTTCTTCTGCCTCTCCTATCAATTCGTGGCCAGTCTGTTGAGCAAAGGTTTTGAAGTCCCTCTTGCTCCCAGCGTCGGTCGACAAGACCTGCAGTACCTGCCCTTGTGACATTCGATTGCATTCGAGCCGAGCCTTCAGGATCGGTATGGGACATTGAAGTCCTCTTGCATCCACGATGCCGTCAGGGTCCTGGTATGGGTCTGGATTTGTGGCAGCCATTGCGCCGAGTCCTTAGTACTTGATAGTGCGCCCAGTGTAACCCGCATTCGCCCGGGGGGGGCTTCTGGCACGCCCCCTTCAAAATGATGATGACTCGGTTAGTGGCCAAGGCGACTTCGCCGTCCACATCGTTTTTTTATCACCACTCGGTATGAATGATTTCCCGAGATGAAATCTGATGGATATATGCATGAAACTTCAAACCACTCTTTTACCCCCCTTGTTGACTCCTACGTGTGATGCTGCCCAGCTTTACGCTCAGCACAGTGACCTTAAACACAAGCTTTGGCGCTCAGCCCATACCGATCATTTCACTCGTACCGAGCGAGATCAAATGCGTGAGGCGCTGGCTGGCCTCAGTGAGGCTTACCGATCTGTCACAGGGGCCCCGTTGAAATGATGGCCAATCGCTTATACCGACGGTACCAGTGCGCCTTTGAAGCTGGTGAGGATAAGCTTGATCTCGAAGTCACAGGATTGGATTTACGTCATGGAGCAGTACATTTGCTCACTTCTGATGCCGGCATGGCCATGGCCCTCAAGCATGCAATCAGTGCTGATGTTCTGCATGAGATCCCAGGTAACCTTGATCCGTCGTGCTTGGTCAAAGGCCTAGGTTGGGCCACTTGGATCAAGCAGACTTCAACGATCTAACCAGTGTGGAGACAACGCGATGTCATTAATCAGTAAATCGGCAATCCAGGCTGTTCGTGATTACGTTATCGATGACAATGGTGGGCGTCTCGAGACAGATTATTTTGGTCACCAAGTAATTGCTGCTGCAGAAGCGCATTTAGTCACATTGGAACGTCAGTCGAGCCCCCCCATTCCTCTGCTTGAGTTCTTCGAGAGGAAAGATGACATGGGCCTGGGCCGGCTCCGGATGATCATGGATGGTGACGCTGACGTGATCATCGAGGTGATCAGCACAGAGGGTGAATCACTAGCTCTAGAATTTTGCACCTCGGTCACAGGAGGTGGTCGATCCCCAAAGGTGCGTGAAGCGCTCTACAATCTTATGAATGCGATTCGCGATGAGAACGAAACCAATCCTATTTTTACTGGAAGATAGTGTCCGATGTTTTCCTGCCTAGGTCCATTTTCTGATTTTTTCGGGCTTTTCCTGTTCACCGGTTGCGAAGCGTGTTGTTGTTTTTTTGGTTAAAAGGCTAAGAGCGATTAAGAACGGATAGGTCGATGGATTTCAGCCTACGGCCCTTGTGCTACGTGGATCTCAGCTAAAATTCAGGCCCTGCATACCTACATCATGGAGCGGAACAGACCTACTACTTAGGGCCCTCCAGACCTACAACGCTTATTTTTGGCCTGCTTTTATCCACAAGTTTATCCACATTTACCCCCTTCCAGCACTTCCAATGACCAGTTGAGCCCACCAAACCTACAACCCGATTGAAGTTAATTGGTGGATCTGGAAAGGCTCTCACCTGTGCAGCGCACCAAACCTACAACTCTGCAGCAATTCAGGAGGTTTTTCTTCTGGTGTCTGTCGCCTCGAAATCGGTTGGGCGCATCAAACCTACAACCTGTTGCGTTTCGGGCCCTGCAAACCTACAACTTTTTCTCAGTTACACACAGGCTTAGCCACAGCCCTCCCATGAGGAACAGTATCAAGCTATATCTGGCCTGAGTTGTAGGTTTGGTGCGCTCTTTATCTGGGCAGTTCCAGCGTGTGGTGTTGTAGGTTTGGTGAGCCCTTGTTGGACCGTCCTATGGCTTTCAAGGTTGTAGGTATGCTGCGCTCTACTTTTCACCGCCCAGGTGAGGGCTTTGACTGCACCAATCATAGGTTTAACCGTTCAATTCCAGTGGCTTACGTTATTGTCTTAATGCCAGCTCGGCTGTTGATTCTCCCGCCCGCATTCGTTGGCCGGCATGTACGGGTTGGAGGTTTGATGCGCCCTATCTTCTCGCAAGTGCTGGGGTTGGAGGTTTACTGCGCCCTAAATTGCAACCAAGCGTGCAATTTCAATGAAATTCTCAGTTTTCACTAATTAGCCAGGATTCAGTGGGTTACGGTACATAGCTCGATCTCAAGGTATGTATCATTCCTAAGCATCTGATATTAGTGCCTATGCAAATCGACCGTTGTAGGTTTGCTGCGCCCAATCTCAGAAAACTCAGCCCACGTTGTAGGTTTGATGTGCCCTATTTCTTCACCATCACTCCCACCACGGCCACATAAATTGGGCTCAAGCCGTTACCCCTGAGGGGCTGTAGACCAGACATGACATCAGCCTACGTGGTCTAGGTTTGAGTTTGTCCTGGACGCAGGTGGGGTGTTGGGGGAATGCTGCAGGTTGGATTGACCGCCGTGGGTTGTAGGTTTGATGCGCTGCATTTATGAGGTAGCGCCGGCGGGTGTAAGCAGGAATAGGGTTGTAGGTTTGTGGGGCCCTATCTCATCGAGACTTGGCCACATCACTGTAGGTTGTAGGTTTGGTGCGCTCTAGATGGCAACACAATGTTGTAGGTTCAGTGGGCCTGACCTAGTCCGACCCTGCATTCGTTCACGATGTTGTAGGTTTGGTGGGCCCGATCAGTCGAACACTTGGTCGGATCCGTCCTCAGGGAATGAGCCCTCTGCGCCAATGTTCTGCGGAGCCTCAGCGGAACCTTCAATGACATTTTTCCCCTTAACCGCTTCTTTAGCCTCAGCGATGCCTATCTTGCCCTTGATATCGCTAGCCTTCTTGTTGGCCTTCATCATGTGTTTGATGAAATTGTCGTGGGGTAGGATTTCAAATTGAATATCCTTGGTGACCCTCTTGTCATGATCGTCTTTGATCATCACTTCGTTCCACCCAGGCAGGATCACATTCTGTTCGGCGAGGCTTTTCAGCGCTGTGCGCATGGCCCGCATGTTGTCCTTCATACGCTCTGAGAGACCACGAGGGCTCTGCTCTAGGAAGCTGACCAACTTTGGCTGGTAAGGATGGTTCAGCGATGCCTGGGTCCAGTAATGGGAGATGCGCTTGTAAATGTAGCGAGCAAGGTCGGACTTCAGCCCCATCGAAATGCTGTAGTCATACATCCTGAACGCCTGCGTTTTTACCCCCAAGGTCACCAGCGGGTGAAAAGTAGCAAAGCACCTTGCCGACCCATCGCTCAGATAGTCTTCGCGTGTTGTGATAGCGAGTTTTGGCAGCAGGTTGCCCCGGTAACTGTTCCGCCCCTTACCCGAGCCTGTTGAGCACTCGAGTAGTGATGAACTCATGACATCAAGAGCCTCTTGTACTTCCTGGGCGCTGTAAGAGTGCTTCGTTCTGGCCAGCTCTTTCCTAAGCTGGCTGATGGTGAAGTAAACTCCTACCTCTTTATCGTCTGGCGACTCGAAGGAATTACCGTTCACCGCAATCTTCCGCAGTGCTTCCTCGACGATCTCCTCTCTTGACCCAGGATAGAGCATGACGCTGACCGTCTCGCCGTTATCGTTCGTCCGCTCAACAACGGCCGGCTTGATCTTGATCGTGTACACCGCCCCGCGAGATTTTAACTGCCGGGTGATAACGCTGTTTTCTCTAAGGTCGAGTTCAGTATTCGCCCAAACGTATTTCGGTAAGGCGTCATAAAGCTCGATCGTATTGCTGTAGTCAGATTCCGAGGAGTCTAGAAGCTCAAAAAGGGCGAGCTGGGGTGTTTTGTCTGTAGCTTTGCTCCCAGTCTTCGCAATACCCTTTTTTCCGGTGCTAGCCATCAATTGCTCCTCAGCATTCTGCAAAATACGATTTGCCCAGATTCGTTGAGTAGAACCTCGGTTTACGAGTTGAATTTTTCCATTCTACCCGGTGCAGCTCTTGCCCGCACTCAAGGCCTGGCCGATCGCCTGAATGACCTTAACCCCCCCTGTATTCAGCTTCTGCCACACATTCTCTGCCTCCACCATGGCTTCCCAATTTTTAGGCAGGATTGATCCATGATTCAGGTCCGCATGAAACCCCAGTCGAATATCGAATCCTCAGGCTGGTTTTCGCGCCTCAAGCAGCTCGACAAGGGCTACACCTCGACCTCTCGGGCAGAGGCTTTCGGTACCATCGTCCACTTGGTGAAGGTAGGGAATGCTTGCCTCAAGCTCAAGCAAGGTAGTAGCCGATCCCTGCGATCAGAAGTCAACGAAGACAGTTCAGAAGTGAAAGCGATGCTTCAAGATCTCACGTCAGTAGGTGCCCTTTTCCCTATTACCGAGGCGAAGTCATGGTCCCTTTGATTTGCATACTTGCGGCCGCCGGTTTTGGAACCGTTGCTGAAGGATTGCTTCCATCTGCTGAGCTCAACGTTCCGCCCCTCAGCATAGGCAAAGTGTTTGACTATTTCCCCTACTGGCTCGGTGGTGTGCTCGCGAGCTGTTTCTCCCAAGTTAGTCCAAAGGCTGCAGTGATTTTTGTGATCATTCATTCCCTGGTCGTGGTCATGACTGCCGGCATTCTCCGGTTCGCCTCCACGTCGTCAAAGACACAAGCCCAACTTGCAGGATTTTCCCCTGCCCTGCTGGTCTGTGGTGGTCGAATACTGATGGTAAAGTTGACCTTCATCCTGATGATTGTCTTCACCCTAGCTCTGTCGGGCATCCATCTGGCGCTTTGAAAAGCGATACATCAATTCGGGTAGTGGCACGACACCGTCTGCTTGATTATGTGCTCATCGGATTGAGGAGACGTGGATGAGCACCAATTTATACAACGGCCGTATTCTGAGGAATGCAACTCTCAGCGATGCGCTGGCCAGGCTTAAGGATTTGCGCCCCGAGGCAGTGACAAGGGCACAAGCTGCAGTGGCACAGCTCATAGCTGCAAAGCGGTACTACTGGGCTGACATGGACCAGAACTTCATCCCCATTCCACGTAAGGAGTACGGCAGCTTCTACTGGAGAGTCCTTGACATCCTCAAGCAGCAGCGCATCAAGGTCGAGGGTGAAGGGATACGCAGCGTGGACTGGGACTTTACATTCCAAGTAATTCTAATCCCCCACCATGAGCATGTACTTGCGCTCTATTACCTTGAAAACAACCCAGGGTTCACGCAGATGCTCACCCAAGCGGGGTTTGCGGACTTTCACTATCAGAACGCTACTGACGGCCCCGATGACATACCGTTCTCTGAGTGGGAAGCCCGGTGTATTGCCTGGGACGAGGCTATGCCTTCCGGGGTGCCGGCTCATGCTGGGTTGAAGTACCAGGTCGTCACATGGACTGACATTGGCCTGACTCTACAGAATCGTGACTTGATCCTCAGCACTAGGCCTGAAGACGACGCGCGCCGTATTCGGGTTGCCTACAACCTCATTGATCCAATGCCTCAAACTCCAGAGAGTAGGGACATGGGCATTTTCCAGCTAGCAAAGCAGGGGGAAGCGATTGCGCAGGCCAGAGCACCGCACGTGTTTCTGGCAACCGACGAAACCGTGAATGGCCAATAAAGGCTGATCCGATCTCAAACAATTTTCCCGTACATCTCCCATTTTGGCCAGGAACTGCCGGCACTACGAAAAAGTCTGAGTGGCGAGGCATCACTTCAATTTTGTGAAACCCTTCACAGAACCGACGAACGGTCTTAATAACTCGGTACTTCTGCCGAAAAGGGAGTCAGAGCCAGTTAAGGCCAACTGTTGTGCCCAAGGGCGCACGTGAAATGGATGAGGTCTTAGGACCTGTAGAAGGAAATACAACATGTCGCACTCGATTCTCGTTGCTGGACGCAAAGGTGAGATGGTAGAGGTAGAGCAGATTGATCTGTTCAAGCACCGTATTAACGAAACGGATTTCAACATATCAGTCCATGCGGAGCCGAGATCGGTCTGCTCTCAGGGTGATCGGCCATTGGTTGTGAGCCTGTATGAGACTGGCTGTAGAATCGCTAGCCTGTCGGCTTGCAACGCTTCAGTGGTGCTGGGCGGTGGAACAGGTTCAATCGACAAGCACCAGATACGTGTCTGCGCGCTTATCACTGTCGAGAACCTGATTGCGGAGATTGGAGGCATGCGCCTTTCATCACTGCTGGATAACTCGCTTTCAGAACAAAATCATTACAACCAGTAGCCGACCCTAGCTGATTCGCAGGATCGTTGGTGCTCGGCCTCAATGATCCTGCCCCTTATCCTACCTGTATTCATTCTCTACCTGGACAACCGACCTTGCGCTGAAACATCAGCCTAAAGGCTTCTGCCACTCTCTGGCCGACCTCACCATGGATCATCGAATCCAAGCCAGGAATCCACACCATGCTCGCCCTTCCCCCAGTAGCCACTACACCTGAAATCGACATTCTCCTGAAGCAGAAGACGGTTGTAGCCGTCGGCGTCAGCGGAGGAAAAGATAGCGTAGCGTGCCTGATTGCGGTCCATCGCTACTTGGACAGCATTGGGTTCGAAGGGCCGAGGTGCGCCGTGCATGCGGACTTGGGCTCGGTTGAATGGGAACAGAGCTTGTTCAAGTGCCAGGAGGTTGCCGACAAGCTTGGCTGGAAGCTTGAGGTTGTTAAACGTGCCGCCGGTGGAATGATGGAGCGATGGCTGAAGCGCTGGGAAAATAACGTTGAGCGTTACATTGATCTGAGTTGTGTCCAACTGATCCTGCCGTGGTCAACGCCCTCGATGCGGTTCTGCACATCCGAGCTCAAGAGCGCCGTAATACGCAGCCACCTTAAGCGCACTTACCCTGATTTTAATATTCTCAATGCCACTGGGGTTCGCCGCCAGGAATCGCCCAATCGAGCCAAAATGCCCATTGCCAAGCATGAACCTGTGGCCGCGCGCCGCGGCTTTGATGCTTATCAGTGGAACCCGATCATTGAGTGGGATGTGGGGGCTGTATGGGGCGCAATCGCCAGCGTGGGACTTGAGCCACATGAGGCATATACACGGTTCAACATGACAAGGGTAAGTTGCCGGTGGTGCATTATGTCGAGTGCTGGCGACGCTTATAACGCCACTTTGGATGAGGCCGGACATCCCCTATACCGGCAGATGGTTGATCTGGAGATTGATTCCACTTTCGCCTTCCAGAGCAACAAATGGCTCGGAGATGTAAACCCTTCCCTTCTGTCCTCAGAAACCTTGGGCCGCCTGGCTATGGCGAAGCAGGTATCCTTACGCCGCAAGGCATTAGAAGCCGCAATCCCTAAACATCTGCTCTACACCAAAGGCTGGCCAACCTGCATCCCAACATTTGAGGAGGCTACATTGCTGGCAGAAATTCGCAGCGAGGTAGCGGCGGGCGTGGGGCTTACCATCAAATGCTCCACACCCGAGAGCATCATTCAACGCTACGAGGAACTGATGGAACAGATGAGACTGAAGGGCGGGGTTGCTGCTGAAGAGGGTGAGAGCGCTATCCAGTTGATCCCGGCTCTACAGATCCAACCTCAACAGCTGTCCTTTTTATGAGATCGAGTGTGATGAATACTCAATGCGCCCTTCCTCGCGCGCTGCGCCGCATGCGAATAGACGCAGCCAGCATTGAGAGGCTGGAGATACCAGAGGCTGCCCTAGAATGCGCTGCATCCTGGGATATTGAGGTTGTCGCGTTGGATGACCTTCCCCTTCCTAGGACTGATCTTGCCGACTGGCTTGGCTGTGTCCAGGCCCACCCACACACCGATCCATCTTGGGGTGAGTCGATCTTCCTCACCCTGGCTGTTCAAGCTAACCACCTATTTGAAGTTATGGTGGCTCCTGGGCTCGTTACATCGATGACGGTCCGCCCGGGCGATGTGTTTGCGTTTTCGCCACTCAAGCATCACTGGCTGCGTCCGCAGGGTGATGACGGCTTTCTGTGCGTTCAGTGGACGATACCTAAATCGGACTTCGTGAAGACCTATCGGGAGATTAGGAAGGGGCTGGCTGCCATTGGGGTTCGGTCGACCAAGGTTCCAGCGATCCAGAGCGCTTGGAAAGCCAGCATTGGAGAGGAAACGCAGTGATCCTTTACTTGTTTGCGAACCGAGCCGAGCCTTGGAAAGCGCGGCGAGTGTTGCTGTGTTGTCCTCTGATGACTCTCACGAACCCCGACACCCAACGGAGAGTATCAGTGACCTTCCAGGCATCTTGAGTACGGCTACCAGTTGGTTGGTATGTTCTGAGCTCTGGCCCGATCGGCAGGAGAGTGACGCGGCTACCGTCGAGATTCATCTCGCAGTCCATGCTGATCACTCATTTTCAGCGATCGATGATCACAATGGCAGCATGCGAGAGATCGGCATCTTCCGAGGCACACTCTTCAGTGAGCGCCCCGGGCCGCTGACATGGCTGCGGCCGCACTCGGCCTGTAGCGTTGATTACGTGGGGCTGCGGTGGGTTGTCCCACGTGAAAGCTTGGAGGAAGAGGTCCAGCGCATTGTCCTAGGTGTCAGTGAGCTTGCAGGTAAACCGGGCATGTTGGTGCCTACCGACTAATTTTGGTACACAGGTTTTGGCACACGCAATCCTGCCTCACCATGCAATCATTGTGTATTGATGAGGCAAGCATTATGACCATGACACGCGTAACAACCCCCGCGCTCCACGTTCAGCATTACATCGAAATACCGTTCACATGGGCTGCTGACCGCATTGCTGATGAAGGCTTTCACTCTGATGTTTGGTCACGCATCGAGGCAGAGGCAGATCGACTCTGTGCTGCCTTGGGTCTGGAGCTGGACCCCGCTGGGGCTATTAGCGAAGAAGGCATTCGGCTCAAGGGAACCGACCTTGGGGTTGTACTGGCCGCGGGCTCGGAACTCGCTGAGTTTCTGTCAGCCCAATCAGGTCTCGTTTTCCTTAAGCAGGTCGAGGAGCGCTCGTGATTCGCCCGTTGCTTGCGGTTGCTTCCTTGCTTCTCTGCTGCTCTGTAGCAGCCGCGCCAGTGGCCCATGATCACGTTGATAAGCGGTTAATCCCAGCACAGATCAATTTCGTTCCCCCTAAGACCCCGCAGGACATACCTGAGGTCTACATCGATGGCTACATCCACCGGCCTACGGTCGAAGCATTTCGCAAGAACGGCTTCCTGAAAGACCGGCAGGTTGGATTTGTGTATTTCAATTCTCATGGTGGGGATTTGGTTGCGGCTATGGAGCTTGGCCAACTGATCCGGGAGCGCGGCTATTCAACGCGCATTGGAGTCTGGAATGGCCCTCATACCAACCCCAGTGCGGGTTACTGTGAGAGTGCCTGCCCATTTGCTTTCGCCGGCGGCGTGTTTCGGTTGATGGACGGTGAATCCAAGATGGGTGTCCACCAGTTCTTCAAGGCCAGCGGCGTAGCTGGGGATACGGACATAGCCACGGGCCAGATCACCTCTACCCTGCTTGCTAACCACCTCAGCAACCTTGGAATCGATCTTCGCTTGCTTGAGGTTGCCTCTAAAGCCGGTCCGGCAGACATGAATTATCTTACTCCGCTCGAAGCCTATGAGTTGGATCTGGTGAATGCAGGATCGCTAACAGCAACCTGGACCATTCGCGGTGAGCACGGGCTTGTGTACTTGATGGGTGAGCAGACAAAGATCACCGGTACCGGCAGGATCGGGATTTCGTGCAACTCTCAGGGTGGAGTATCGATGGGGGCCTTTTACAAGGCGTGGTACGACACAAGCGTGCTTGGGCTGATGGATAAGCTGTCGTTGATCGTTGACAACAAGCGGTTCTCAGTCCGTAACGGAAAGGTCGGTCCCAGTTTGAAGAATGGATTTTCTTACATCACCTTCGATCCCACCCCAGAGCAGCTGGCAGCATTCAGAGGAGGTCGAACGGTCGGTTTTTCGTATGAGAAAGATGCTACGGATTTGAAAGCTCAGTTCACTATCGACGTCAACGATTCACGCGAGATGATCGATAGCTTTGCTCAGTTCTGTTCTGGTGCGCGGCCCAGCTTTGCCGAGAAGATCTGACGGAGAAGACGCAAAAGCATTCCCCATGCGGAATCTAAAGTGAACGTCAGCCGGTTGCGTGGACCGGTTGACGCTTCCATTCAGCCTTTCTTGGCTGCCTTCCACTTCTGGAATTCTTCCCATTCTGCGCGTTGATCGGCCTCGCGCTTCAGATTTGCATCGAATTGCTTGATTTGATCAGCATTCAGCGCCATACGAACCTTGCCTTCTGAATCGGATCGTGCCGTCTGGATAGCCCCTTTCATAGCAGCCTTATCAGCCTCAGAGAGCTTGTCCAGATAGTCGCGATTTATCTTGCTGACAGCCAGGTGCTCATCGCGGTCGGCCTCACGAACTGCTTTGCGCTGATCCCTATTCAGATCAATGCCCAGGAGACCTGGACCGCCAGCAAAGTCACGGACTGGACCTTGGGGGCCAGCTTCGAAGTGGCCGTGCGAACCCTTAGGGCAGCAGTCAGAACCGTGCTTGTCGCCTGCCATTACCAGAGTGGGGGTCGCCGCTGCAACGAGCAGCAGAGCGATGATTTTCTTGCGCATGGTGAACTCCATAACCATTCCGGCAAGTATTACCGGAATCGAATTTGCACAATGCCACGTCGATAATGGTCTGCAACCCAAAACCTGGAAGCCAAAATGGTTCTGGGCTATGACATAGCCATGCCATGCCGCGGGCATCAGTCACAACTCAAAAATCGACCTTTCGACTAATATCTTGTCTTAGCTAATAAGGGGCGATCAGCCCGAATGACTATGGAGAGATCACGATGGGTACCACGTATTTCTGGCTGAGAAGCCCGGCCGGACTTGCCATCATTGCCTTCGCATTGATTTTGCCAACCCTGGCCATAGCGACTTGGCTTGGGAATACTTCTGATTTTCTGGCTCTACTGGTGGGAATTGGGATCGCTGCAATACGGCAGCTAGCATGGATGCGCTGGGGTGATGGATCAGATTAGCTTGTGAATCCCGCGCGCGAAGGTGTTGACTCCTTTCGGGCACGTTAAGGTGTAGATATCTGGCCACCAGTTTCAGTTGGCCGCCCTTAACTCTGCCCGGATATAGCCCGCCCTGGAGGTGTACCGAATGTTCGACATGACCCTCAAAACGCCCTTCCAAATGATCACCGCCCTGTGCACTTGCGGCATGACACCCTGCGGGTTCCATTTAGCTCCGTCAGAGGTTGCCCTTTGAGGATCCTGACTCTCAACCTGATCGGCACCTACTTCCATCAGATCACGGCGGGCACCAAAACCTTTGAATTCCGACTGCGGACTCCCTACTGGCGAACTCGACTGGAAGGGCGCACTTACGACATGGTTCGGGTCTGCTGGGGATACCCCAAAAAGGGGGATGCAGAGCGAGAGATATTAATCCCATGGCTGGGGTTTGAAGAGCAGACAATTGAGCATGAACACTTTGGTGATCTGCCAGTTGATGTCTTCGCAATCCGTGTGCGCGCAGAGGGGTCTGGCACGCCTAGAACGCATTGATAATGGGCTCACTCAACAAGGGAACATCATCATGCGCAGCTTCATCTATAGCCTCGGCGCCGTTGTTATTCTGTTAGTGGCCATGGGTATGCAATATCTCTCGCTTACCTATGGCGCAGTGGTTGAAGGCTTCATCCGTGACAGCTTCGGCTGGATCTCGATAGTGCTGGCGTTTATCTCTGGTGGCACCCTCACCGCCTTGGCTGCTGGTGAAAAACCCTAGCCTGTTTTGGATATGTGACGGTCGTACAGGGATGTAGCCTGTGCGGCATAGCAAATCAGGAGGTTGCATGAGCCAGCACTACGTTAAGGTCTACCACGCTCAAAGCAGCTGCTTAGTTCGCGTCCAACTGGGCTGGGACCGGCCTCTCCAAGGCTTTTACATGGTTGTCGAGAAGGATGGCGAGGAAGGTTTGGATGAGTTCGATGAAGGTATCGTTTACAGCAACCTTGACGACGTCGGGCATCCATCAGACCTTGCCCACTTCAAAGCGATTGCTTCGAAGCTCTCCATCCAAATACCCGATGTCATGTGGCGAGCTGCTTATCTTGACTCACAGCACAACACCATAGACAACCGAGTCTTCTACAACCTGGACGGCGACCTAGTGTCGCCGTTCTGACTCTACTTATGATTTTCACGATCGTCACACCAATCAATGATTGGGTTGAATGGGTTGAAGGAAATGGAACAGTTCATCTTGCAAGACTCCCGCGGGCTGATCGGTAGCCGGATAAGCTGGTGGCGCGAGGGTGGCTCATATACCACTGACCTCAATCAAGCTGAGGTTTTCACACGTGACGATGCGATGAGTCAGCACGCATCACGTTGGAGCGATATCCCTTGGCCGCTGGGCTTTGTCAGACCACGACACGAGATGGCAGTGGACTTCCAGTACGTCACTATCCATTGGGTCCCAAGGGGCGGAACTGAACTTTGCTATGTCGCGGCCAGGTTCCACTTTGACGGGAACGACATCTTCTGGCTTAGCGGTGATGCTCTGACCACTGATCTGACGAAAGCCTCCGTCTTTACCTTGGATGAAGCTTTTTCCCATTTTGGTAGCGAAGCCTCCGCATTCACTCGGCAGATCTGGCCTAAGGCTTACGTCGATGCAACTGCACGCCCTGTTGCCTCGGCGGTGACCATGTCGGTTGATGAAGCTCTTGCTGGAACTGGCATCACGCTACAGCGCCCCCTTCCCCAGCGCCGAATGACGCCCAAGTGTGGAGGCTGTGGCCAATTTGTCACTGCTGATCAAGCTCCGAGCGGCATCTGCCGCCACTGCCGTTGAGGAACATCCGAGATGGAAATCCCGAATGAAGAGCGCGTACTGGCTCGGTACCGCGAATTAGTGTCAGCACAGGGGTGCTTGGAAAATCACATCCTTGCCAAGTCCTCTCTGTACCAACGGCTATTAAAAGGTTTGCAGCCATTGGCTATTCGCCCCCCGCTAAACCATAGCTATCCCTGGTACAGCGTTGTCGAGTCTGACACGCCAGTCCCCCTGCCTTTCGGACCAACTGATTGGACACCTGAGTGGGATACACGCCATGGCGTTGCGATCTGTCAGGATGTTTGGGACCGGCTTCCTGGTGGTAATGACACTGATTTCTCCGTGACATTCCCGGGCTGGGACGCGCTTGGTTTTGTTTGGCGCATTTGGCAGGCCGATGAGGGTGCTGAGACCACTACGGCGCATCTTGTATGCTGGCACCGAGAAGACATCACCAAGCTCACAACTCCAGATCTGGTCGAAGCTGAGTGCCGTTGGCGTGCGGAGCGAGATGCTAGCTGGTTATCTCGAGCCGGTCAGATGAGCAACGAGGATTTGAAGGCCGCTTTCATCGCCTCAGGCCAGGCTGGAAAGGCAGGCTGTCGCTTCACATCGATCGTTGCCGATCAGCAAGTTGCACATCTCAGATTCTTGTCCAATGAACGGCAAGCCAAAGGTGAATCGGTCGAATTCACGGCTGAAGAGATCGAAGCCCGGGTAGCTGCGGACATGCTGAGCCTGCTTGGTGATACATGGTTGGTCAAAGACGGGCAGCTATTTCATCGTGGCTGGCAGATCCAGCGGATTACGCCTGCTGTGCTAGGTCCTGAACACTACCTGGCGGGTGCGAGCTGACGAGGATTCGGTGATCCTGGGCTGTTCGAAATAATCCTCTCTGCCTGCTCGTGGCACGCTCGGCCTTGGGGGAACATGGCATCAATACAGCCAACCGGACTTTCCCCCGTGATCAATGTTCAAAATACCTCAGCCCCTGCCACCACTCTGCCCAATTGCCCAATTGCCCGGTCAGCCCGCTCGACCGCGTGACCTTCACACCAAACGAAATCTCCGAACTCGCACCGGTGATCAGCGGGACTGTGTTCCAGGCTCTCGATACCAACCTCGGCAACTGGCGCGTTCGCATTGTGCGTGAAGGTGGACTTTTCCCACACGGGGTGTCTGCCAATGTCTACTCAAACCTCGGGACGTTCAAAGTCCACGGCGCATTGAATCCCGATGCTCAACCTGCTATTGCTTGAGGCTAGCCCGATGAAGACAACTAACGAAGCCCAGTCTACCGGCCTGGCTTTCATGCTTGCCGCCGCCGCCGGCATTGCAAAGTCCATTGGCGATCGACAAAAAAGCGCTGCGCTTAACGAATTCCTGATGTCCGCGATCCGTCTCAAAATGGGTTTTAACCCTGATGACGCCAACCGTCTCAATGCGCTCAGTATGTGTACCTGCGTGGGAGTCTTTCGCCCCTTCGACGAACATTTCTATGCCCAGTCCTGCATCTCTGGTGGCACCTTCGCTCGCATGTGGGAGAAGGTTCAAGGCTTAAAACCGTTCAAGGCTGTGCTGGCGGGCCAGCATGGTGAAATCCAGAGCAACATCCGTGTGGCCACCGGCGTAGCTGTGCTGCTCGATGGTAAAGATGATGACGAGATGTTGCCCCGCTCCGATGACCTGCAGGTTTGGTGGGTTACCTCGGTGGATTGGAACAGCGACTGTATCAACCTGAGTCGTTATCGCATGCGCCCTGACGCACGTTATCCCTTCAGTCGTAATGACGCTCCAGCACGTCGCCTGAAGCTTTCTCGCGGCGACTGGGAGGCTCATATGGCTGACGTAGCCATTGCAAAGGATGCATCCTCACAAGCTGCCTAGGCTTCTGGCACAACCCGGGGCCGCTGATCATTGTGTTTTCTTAGGAGAACTTATGATCGACCAACGACGAAATCAGCTGATGCTGCGCAGCCCGAAAGCCATGATGGAGTTTGCCATCAATGGGAGACTGCCCCAGGTGTACACACCGGCCAGCCCACTAATCACTCTTATTGAGTCTGTTCCTGTCAGACTTCGGAGCCGAATCACTTGCGTGAATATTGGTCCCGACCTTGGATACCAAGGCATTCATCGTTTTCAATCCCTTGCACAGGCTCTGAACTGGCTGAAGCCGAGCTACACCTCGGCTTCATACCCGAGCGAGGGTTGGCGCATGAAGCGTTTCACTAAACAACTTTCAATTGACGATCTGGCTGCCTTCTGCAAAATCCCTGGGAGTCTTCTACCGGCCTTGAAAAACCTGAGGTAGAGGCTTCTGCCACGCGATTCCCCGGCCGAGTATGGTCTCCACAACTTCGGAGACCATCGAATGCATACTCACCAACTACCCATTGCTAAAGCGCCCGCTTATACCGCCCCGCGTTGGTTGCAACCCTACCGGGACGGTACCCGCATCGGACGGTCACAAGCCCTGCAGGCCTATGGTGAGATGTACTGCACTGATGGTTCTGCTGACACTGATGGCGCGATCGAAGAGCTGATTGGTAGCTCCAGAACCCCAATGATCCCATATGCCAGCCGAACTGGCACAAAGCGCAATCTTGACGCTATGCGAGCAAATGGATGGGGGCTTTTGGTGTCTGCAAAAGGTGTCCTGCGCACTGAAGGCTTTCCGTACATGCTGGACAACGGTGCTTGGACTGCCTTCACACAGGGGGAGGTATTCGACGAGCGAGCTTTTGGGAAGGCTTTTGATCTACTCGGTGAGAATGCCAAAATGGTAGTCGTGCCAGATATCGTCGCTGGCGGCCTGAAGTCCCTTGAGTTCTCACTCAAGTGGCTCAACCGAATCCAAGGGATTCCAGGCGTGGCGCTGTTGGCAGTTCAAGACGGGATGGTTCCCGATGACGTACGTGACCTTCTAAATCCTGGAGTTGGTATCTTTGTTGGGGGGTCGACAGGGTGGAAGCTGAAAACTGCACATAGCTGGGGCCTCTTGGCGCGTCGTCGGCGATGCCACCTCCATATTGGCAGGGTGAATAGCGCTAAGCGCATTCTGCTTTGCTCAGCGGCCGCTGGTGCTCACTCTGTGGATGGGACTTCGGTGAGCGTCTATGAGAAGACCTGCGCTCCACTCACCGCCGCGGTGAACTACGGCGAAGCACAAGCTGACTTCCTATCACCGAACGGACTCGCTTTCGATGTGGCCCCTTTCGACTGTGCATGGCCAACAGATCTAGCTCGGTAGGTGGTGGCACACTTTTTGTGCCTCCATTATGGCGGGCATAGAGAGCAGTCGTCGGATAGGCTGGTCCACTTCGGCATGGCTGACACAATTTTCAGAAGGACGACAGGCCATGCGCCAGTGGACTGAAGAGCAGTACCCAATCATCACCACACTAGCTCGGTTGGTTAAAGTCAATGCGTTCGCTGGCACCGGCAAAACGACGACTTTGATTGGTTACGCTGAGAACCACCCAGACGAGAAGATCCTCTACATCGCTTACAACACCGAGGTGGCCGCTGAAGCTCGGCGCCGTTTTCCTCGCAACGTGACTTCTATGACGTCCCACGGCCTTGCTTACGGCCCCCTGGGCAGCCAGTACAACCACAAGCGCTGCAACAATATTCGGCTCACTGACGTGGCCAAGGCGATGAATACGTCTGATTGGTCGATGGCTAAGGATGTTGTTGGGATGCTCAATTCGTTTATGAGTAGCCCTGACACTGAAATTGCGCATCATCACTTGGTGAGATTCCGAGGGATCTCACTCAACAGCCGTCAAGTCCAGCACGCCCAACTCGTTATCAGGCATGCCAATGTTTACTGGAGCCGGATGTGCAACCTTCAGGATCTTGAAGCTCAGATGCCGCACGACGGGTATTTGAAGGCATGGCTACTCACTAACCCTGACATGAGCCGTCGATACAAGACCATTTTGCTTGATGAGGCGCAGGACACCACGAAGCTGCTAACTCAATTCGTGAGGCAGCAGTATCTGAATGGCTGCAAAGTCATTTTTGTTGGCGATCGCCACCAGCAACTCTACCGGTTCCGCGGTGCGGAGAATGCCCTAGATGAGCCGTGGCTCGAGGATGCCGAGGTTCACACACTTTCAAAAAGCTTCCGCTTTGGCTGGGGAGCGAGTCATGTCGCCAATACAATCCTGGCCCTCAAGGGCGAAAGAACGCTACTGCAGGGTTTCGGGCAGCAGACCCAGATCAAGTCGAAGTTACCGGATGGGCTTGAGCACCGCACCTACCTTTATCGGACAGTGGCTGGTGTTATCGACCGGGCGCTAATGTGCCTGCCCGCCCCGCAGGAGCCTGACAACGGGGAGCGTGTGTATTGGGTCGGAGGAATCAAAAAATACCAAATCCAGACCATCCTGGACATGTACTGGTTTTCGTTGAACCAGACTTCAAAGATCAAGAATTTCCAGCTCACACGTGACTATAAGAGCTTTCAGGAATACGCCGAGATTGCGGACCAAACCGAAGATCCAGAAATGGTTCGGATCATCAAAATCCTCAAGAGCTATGGTGATTCGCTTCCTGATCTGATCAAGCGCTTGGAACAGATCACTGTTGAGCAGGAAATGGCAGCGACAGTCACACTTTCAACAGGGCATGGCTCCAAAGGTCTTGAATGGCCTTACGTTCAGCTCGGTGATGACTTTACCTACGATCCTTTGGATGAGCAGGCTGCGAAAGATGATCCTGATCGCCGCAATGACGAGCTCAACCTCTACTACGTGGTCTCGACCAGAGGGATGAAGATGCTTGCTTTAAACACGATGGTCATTTCGATGATGAAGCATGCCAAGGATCGCCGCGCAGGATTGAATTGAAGTCACTGCTAATTCAGCATCCACCTGATGGTTTCACTAGCCCATTTTGGATAGCAGGTTATCGGTCGCTGGGTCATCATCGGAACCAAACCCACGAATTGGCAATGTCCTGCCCATGCCTTCTTCCCGCCTCTCCCAGCAAGCCTCATTGGTGCAGGTCATTTCATCTGCGGTTGCACTGTGTGGCTGGCAGGTCCTGTTCAGTAAATCGGGACCAGGGTGGGCGTCAGTACGCGCTAGAAGAGGCAAGGTGACAATCGCAGTTGAGGTACCTAGTGCTGGATCGAGCACCGAATCGGTATTAGCCAAGCAGAGAGAGTTACGCGGTGCCGGCATTAGAGGTATGTGGCTTTTACCTTTCCCTGCTTTCACTCCGGTGGCTGATCTACCAGCCGCCCATGTGACCTGGTCAGAAGCGAGCGGATACACTGCCTTGCTTGCCGGGTCGGGTACTCCTTCCGGCACTCGGAGTTTTAACCGATTGAGTGACTGGGCCCAGATATTACCTCTTCAAGATTTCATCACCTCGGCGCTGAATGGCGCATTGTGGTTTGGAACGCTACGTGAGGGGAAATCGGCAATTGTCCGGGTTGATGGCGGGTTCACCAAATGCACCACGTGCCGCGCATGGACCAATCTCTGCTCTGCTATCGAGATCATCTCTCCCTACCGTGAGTCGACATTTGCTCTCTACGGCCTTGAGCAGATACCTGCTCATCTACTGGGCGAGCTGCTGCCCAAGGATCTTCGGTCCTTCAAAGTGGGTGACATCCGCAAACGTTACCACCAACCGTCCAAGGCTTCAGTGGTGCTGAATAGCTGCAGCGTTTGCAGTGCAGTACAGGACAGGTTGGCTATCAACGATCTAGAGTTTCGCCAACAACCAATCACTCAGTTCCACATCAAGGTGAGCAAGCGATTGGCAGTGGCCACTGCCTTATTGCCCACTGCGAGATGGCGTGTATCTAGAGAGCCGTAAGGGTTCTGCCACTCCAATACTGCCTACATCCTGTGCCCATCAAATACAGGATTTATCACATGGCAACGCCTCTAGCGAACCCGGCCACCCCAGAGGGTCACTTGGTTGATTCTGCCGAAGGCCTTAAAGACCTTAATGAATACGATCTTATCGAGAGCTTGGTTTCCCAACACCGGTACCAAAAGGCTCTCATTGAGCGTGTCAGCGAATTGATGGCCGGGAGTGGGTACCACGAAATCTTGGGGTATTTCCTCGCCGGCGCTGATGGCGAACTGGCTTTGCGCATGCGGGCAACACCCGAGCTATTCGATGCTGTGGCCGCGGTAAAAGCACTAGATGCTGAATACTGGAATCGTGCTTTGAGCCTTACGGATGTCCGCGTTTTCATGCCATCCGCACGTCAGAAGGAGTGGGATCAACAGATCGAAAACCGAACGTGCTTGCCATTCGAGAAGCTGGCAGTTCGAGACACACTGCAATCCTTACTGGCTAGCAGATCTCGATTCCTAGCCGAGCAAGTCGATGGCGTGTTCCATGCTTTGTCACCTAACCATGTTTCGAATTCACCTGCAGGATTCGGAAAGCGCATGATCCTCGAGTACGCCCGCTGCAAGGCCACAGGCAATCCCGAGTCTGAGAAGACTCGCCTGATTGCCGACCTTCGCTATGTGATCGCCATGTTGATGGGCCGGGACCGTACAGTTGGCTCGAACCCAAGAGCGATGAGCTATGGGTGCAATAACCCTGGCAAGTGGATCCTTCTTGACGGCGGGGCTCTGCGGGTTCGCTTTCACCTTAGCGGGACAGTGCATGTCGAAATTCACCCTGAAATGGTTTGGCAGCTCAACCAAATCCTGGCCTCGATTTACCCCAACGCCATCCCTGACAGGTTTCGTCGCCCGACCAAAAAGCGGGCTGTTCACAAAGACTGGCCCCTGATGGAAGTCCCATTGAGCTTCGGTGCTCTTGCAATCGTTTCCAAACTGAAGCGCCAAAGCATCAAGCCTACTGGCGTCTGGACCCTTGACGTTTCACGTTTTGAAATGAAGTTCATGCCTGAAGCAGAAATGATCATCCAGGCCATCGGCGGCGCGAAAGTTGACTACCAGGAGTATGCCTTTCCCTACCCGGAGGTGAATGAGGTAGTCGACCTTGTTGTTTCCCTTGGGCGTCTGCCGGAGCAAAAGACACACCAGTTCTATGGTACGGGTGAAACCTTGGCAAAGGAGGTAGTAGCAATTGCAGATATCCGGCCTGGCGAGACGGTATGCGAGCCTAGCGCTGGCCAGGCTGGAATCGCTCAATATCTGCCCGCAAGCCGGACCACTTGCGTCGAGGTCTCCGAGGTTAACTGTGGAATCCTCCGTAAATTTGATTTCAACCTGGTCGTCCAAGCTGACTTCCTTACCTGGGCTTTGAACGCTTCATCTTTTGATGTCGTCGCTATGAACCCACCCTATTCAAGTGGGCGGGCCATTGCTCACCTTGAGTCAGCCTCATTGATCGCACGTCGGCGCATCGTTGCGATTCTCCCAGCCAGCCTGCGGGGTAAGGACATCTTGCCAGGCTGGGAGCACCAATGGTCGAAGGTCTATGAGGGAGAGTTCAAGGGTACAGGCGCTTCGGTGGCTATCCTTCGAGCGGATAGGGTCTCAACTTGAGCATTCAGAATCGTGCGCCAATCCTGACTGTTCTGGTAGTTAGGCACACTCTGCCTTTTTGTTTTTATCTAGGGGTTCTGGCACACCCTATCTGCAATGAACATGGGTCCACTTACTAAGGAGTTAACCCATGCAAAACGTTATCAAAGCTGCCGCCCTTGCCCTGTGCTTCGCCATCGTTACCGGCTGCTCAGTGAACCCTCAGACAGGCGAACGGGAATTCAACCGCACCGCGATTGGTACAACCATAGGCGGGGTGGCCGGTGGCATCCTGGGTGCAGCAGTAGGGGGCGAACGTGGTGCTTTGGTGGGCATTGCAGCTGGCGCAGCGCTCGGTGGCGGTACGGGCTACTGGATGGATAAGCGATCGGCGAAGCTGAAAGAAGAGCTTCGCCAGAAGGGTATGGATGCAACGACCAGTCTCGACCCAGTCACTGGCCGTCAAATGATGACCATTGAAGCCCCAGCAGACATTGCCTTCGCCACTGCATCCGCCGACCTACAGCCAGCAGCGTTCCAAGGCCTTAGTGCAATTGCCACTGCGTTGAAAGACCAGAAAGATCTGCGGTTGGAGATCACTGGCCACACAGATGGTACGGGCAGCCGTCAGTTCAATAATGTCCTGAGCTATGCCCGCGCTCAAGCAGTAGCCCAGTATCTCTATGCCGCTGGTGTACCCGCTCAAGTTATTGCAGTGCGAGGCGTCGGCCCTTCCATGCCGGTGGCTACCGATGCTACTGCTCAAGGCCGCGCACAAAACCGCCGGGTAGAGATCCAGATCAAGCAAGGCTGAAAATCAGGCGTAAACGATCCGGCCTTGTTCAAGTGTATCTGACGAGGCCAGCACGCTTTCAAGATCCAACGCTGAATAACCCGCAAGCCAGCTTTCTTCGTAGGGCGAATAGTATGCCTGCCTCCACGTTCTGACAGATCCAACATCTAGGTGAACAAAGTTTTTCGAGATGTAGGTCCCCACTCCGCCAACACCAATCACCTTGATCAGGTTGGCCAGAGCTTCAGTTCCCACACCCGGAATTCTGATATCAGCTGCTTTTGCTTTCACATGCATCGAATTGAGGGCGGCGCCCTCTAGGGACGAGTTGAACTCAGGCGTTCGATATCCGCTGGTCACTATGATCTTCGCAGGCAGCTGCTTGACCCTGAGGTAAGCAGTTGCGATCCATAACAGATCAAGGAGCTTGGCATCGATCTGCACCGTTTTCTTCGAGACAACGTCTCTCAGGATGGTGCAAGCGATGGCATAGCCGCGGGGGTCCCATCCCTGCCCTTTTCGGTAGTAGTAAAACCTGGCTTTTTCTCCTGACTGTGGCCGCTCTAGGTCCAAGAATCGGTCGTGGTCTAGGAGCACGGCACGCCAGTCGCGTTGACCTGGATTGTTTGCGAAGGCTGGTAGTGCAGCCATGGCTAGAGGCGCTGCAATCGCCGCAGTGACGATGCTACGGCGGCTCATGAGGATGTTCTGGCTCATACCAACAGGCAACATGTGGCTTATTCTGGGGCGAGTGTATGGTTTGATCCTTCACATCGCGACTCAAAACCCCCTGCCCTTTTTCAAAGCTCCCCTTGCTCTGCTTGAGCTGGGCTTCTGGCACGCGGCGGCATCCATAAGATGGCTCCACCACCTATATGGAGTTTTTCATGTCCCGCCCATATCCAGTTCTGCGCACCCTCGGCCAGCTACTTACACCTGCTGGCCCGAATCATTTCGCCTACCTGTCAGCCCACCCCGAGCAAGATCAAGCCTTGCTGGATGCCCATGCCATGGATGTAGGGACAGCTCCCGGCTTCAGATTGGTTGCCGATACCGATAGCTTCTTACTGATCGCAGACCATGATTACCAAGGTTGCTTGGACCATATTGCCAATGGGCCTTATAGCTGTTCGGCAATGGACTGGGTTGCTGAGCATGCAAGTGGTGAGCAGGTTGAGTGGTATGGCTGTGTAACCGAAGTGGCTCTTCAGGACGCAGCAGGCAGGCAGTCTCGAGTGACGCTCGGGTATTACCCCAAGGATGAAGCCGAAGCGATCGCGGCTTTGCTCGCTCCCAATGCTGAATTATTCAGCTTGAACCAAAAGTGCATTCTTATAGCTGATGCTACGGGTGATATTTACCACTATCAGCTTCGCTACCCAGGTGATTGCGACGACACCGTCCTTTTTGTTCGAGCGATTGACTGTGATACGGGATTGGAGTTTGCGAAGGCCCATCTGCGTTCAATCCACCAGGTAGGAACTGAAGTTGAAGTAACTGGGATCAACACAGGCCTGCTGGCACGAGCTGCCTAGTGAATTTTGACGCCCTGTTCCCGCTGGTGGCACAGCTAGCCACCCGTAAAATCTATCCCATCATCTAAAGAGACTGCCTAAATGAACTCCTGCGAAATCCTGCGTGCCCTTGATACCGTTGCTGCTGTAAGCGGCAAGCTCGAGAAGTCGGCGCTTCTGACAACTTATATGGTTGACCCAACATTCCAACGCGTGATGAAGCTCATGCTCAATCCACTGATCAGCTTCTACAAGCGTCCAGCTCGCTCCGAGGTGTTCGGTACCGGGGTATTCACCGATGACACTTGGCTGATGCTTGACCGCTTGGCTACCCGCCAACTCTCAGGGGACGCCGCAAATCGTGAAGTGCAATCGGCTTTGAATACCCTCACTCCAGAATCCTCGGAGCTGCTGTGGCGAGTGCTCCACCGAGATCCGAGGGCAGGTTTCTCTGAGGGCTCAATCAATAAGATTCTGCCGCTTACCATTCCCGAAGTACCGTACATGCGTTGCAGCCTGCCTTCAGATGTGGATCTGGAAAGCTGGCCATGGGCGCGAGGAATCTATCTACAAGAAAAGGCGGACGGTACCTTTTTTGCCCTCACCGTTAAAAACGGTGGCGCAACCGTCATCAGCCGTTCTGGTTTCGAGTGGCCCCTTGAGCTGTACGGTGATCTGGGTGAGGTCTTTGCCAGCTGGCCTGACGGCCAGTACCACGGCGAAATGCTCGTGGAAAAAGATGGGGCAATCCTGCCGCGTGAGATTGGCAATGGCATGCTTACGTCAGTCAACAAGGGCACCCCGTTCCAAGCTGGTTGCGTGCCTGTGCCGTACCTCTGGGACGTTGTGCCGTTGGAGTCCCTGACCCGACGAGGTAGCTGTCTGACGCCATACTCAGAGCGCTTCTCGCAAGTCGGTAAAGTGGTCGAGGATCTGGGCGGCGGTAAGGTGAGGCTGATTCACACACAGGTCGTTTACTCGCTGGACGAGGCCTATGCCGCCTCTGGTGTGTATATCCGTAATGGCAAAGAAGGCGCGGTCATCAAGCACCCTGACGGCCCTTGGCGCGACACCGGTTCCAGTGGTTCGCCGTTCAGCGTCAAGATCAAAATGGAAGCACCAGCTGAGCTGCGGGTGAAGGGGTTGAGTAAAGGGAAGGGTAAAAATGCGAAGACGTTCGGCGCACTTGAGTGCGTGAGTGAGTGCGGAATGCTGGAGGTCAACATTTCAGGCTTTTCGGACGAATTGCGACTTGAGATTTTCAACAATCCTGAGCGCTACATTGACTCGATCATCAAGGTGACATTCAACGACGTCACCAAGCCCAACAAGAAAACAAACCTCTACAGCCTGTTTCTGCCACGATTCGGCGAGCTTCGACCTGATCGGACCACAGCCGACACCGTGGAGCGCATCATCCAGCAGCTGGAAGACGCCAAGGCAACTATTGGAATGATTGAGTCAGTGGCGGCGTGAAGAAGGCTCCCGCTGTATACCAGCGGGGCTTAGCTGAATGTGTTCGCGAAGGGATACCGCACTTAGAGGGGATGTTTGGTATTCCGCCATTCCATATAGGCTTTGTTGTGTTTTTTCTGGATTTTCGAGGCATAACCAAACCCTCCCAAGGCAGTGATGCTAAGCAGCAGAAGCCACCAATCTGCGCTGGTGAAACCGCCATCCTTCAGTGGGAGCCCCAGATAACAGAGGGCTCCTATTGAGCCTATCCCAATCAAAAAAGCGATGAGTTGGGGGACGTGAGGAAGCTTCGGAGATCCACGCATTGGATCTACTGAGGCTGGTTGAGTTGATAGCCACTTCGCGTGGGCCCTATCGTGCTTAATGCCGATCACAGCCCCAAAGCCAAAGACTCCGAGTCCCAGTAGAGTCAGAAGATTCTGAGCCCCAACAGGCATGGGCACCAATCCCGCCAAAGCGAAAGCTACGATGGCAACCAGCCAAGCGATCGATTGCTTTGTCTTTGGCGGCTTTGGTTCGGCACTGAATGTATCCATGATAGCTCCTTGAGAAATTGTGCTGCAGCTGAGCTAGCGTAACCCCATTGGCGCCTTATCCCAACCCAAGCAATGGTCGCCAAAATGCCGTGTATCCCTGTCAAACTTCATATCAATATCTTCATGCCCCAGGTGCGACAACGAATGCCATTCCACCGCTACACTGAATTTTGGGGTGGTTTTTTGACTTGTGGCCCTGAGCGAGCGGTGCTAAAAAGATCACGTTCTATGCCCAATCCTTGATTGCGCACCCTACCTATCTCGACGTTAATCCGTCAGGTTTGCAGGGACTCATTGGACTGTCAGTTATTTCTGCCATTCCTTTGCGTAGATACTGCTAGATCAATCTAAATTCGTAGCAAGGTTTCGACCTTCCTACGCATCCAGATCGCATCGACTTTTGTTGGTGATGATCGCATTGCCCTTCTTTGAAGGTGCTTCCCCCAGACGGTAGAGATCACATCCTGCCGTCAGGCTTGGTGTTTTCATTTCCTTCAGGTATGAGCGCCTAGCTTGGAGCTTTGCTCATTGCATTGCTTTTGGGTAAATCCTCGGTAACGAGAAATCCATTGCGCAGAACACAGCTCACCAGCTGTGCGGACCCCAACGGCTTGCCGTTGAGTTCCTCCTTGACCCGTCGCAATGTCTGATCTGATCGGCTTCCGCCTAATGCTCTTTTTGTGGCTGGCTACGCGATACAGATCACCCTTTCCGCAAAAGCGGATCCTTCCGGTAAGGCCTGACATCCCCAGGTTTTGGCCAGGTAATGTTGGTTCCCACCTTCCGAACCTGGCCTTAGAGCACCGGGTATATGTAATGTGCCCACCGTTCTACTGGCGAGAGAAACCCTATGAAAACTCATGAGTTGGGGTGCTCCACAGCTATTGCTTAATCAGGCCGCTGCGCGCCGTAACAAGCTGCGCGCCCTAGGCAAGCAGAGTCGTACCTACCACCCCACCAGGGCATTCTCATGCTCTGGCATGGATGCCCCTCCTCGGAGATGTACCCATGACCACATTCAGCTTTCGTAACTACTACTTCGACCAAATCGAGGCTACGCGCGAACTGTTACGTCCAATCCAATCGAACAAAGACACCCCTTGTGCGCTCGAGAAATCCTTAATCCGGGAAATTGAGGTTCGACACGAGAATTTACAGGCGGTGTATGTCGAGCTCGATGAGCTTGGCCTCGGCATGATCTTGCAAAACGAATCGGGGGATTCGTGGGCTTTGATCTTGCCGGATGCTTCAGAAGCGGGACGCTTTCGTTACTCTGCGTTCCGTGACATAGGATGGATGTCCCATTATTCAACTGACACCCTCGACGAAGCAGTCCTTGAGGCGTTTAAATCTGGGTTCACCCGGGTCGCGCCACGAGACACTCTCGACAAACTGTCAGCCACCCTGGAGTGGAAAAAAGGTTGCGAGCGCCTAGCGCACATCGAAGCCCATCAACGTGGGTCTTTGACGTATAGCGAGATGCTTGCAGAGTTTCAAAAGATTGAAACCAAGCATAGCCAGCCGACAAAGCTGGCCGCTTGATATTGGTGCAATGTTCTGGCCCTTGAACGGTTTAGTTCCGAGCACTGAGATTGATTGATCTAGCAGGGAGGACCCTCACAGCCTTATTCAGGTTGTGGGGGTTTTTTGCTTCTGGCACACCTTGATGCCTATCAGACTAGCTCTGAACCTGAGCTGCTTCAGGTTAGATCATACTTTCTAAGGCATGCCTTTGTGCGGCCGATACCCTGGCATCGGGAAGGTGGTGACTCAGCTTTGGTGTTTCAAATGCTCTCATTAGCGTCTAAAGCCCGGATGGAGGATTTAGCTTGTACCCAACCAATCAAATTGGTTCTCATACCCAGCCTCACAAGGGGTTGCTCGAGTACCTCGCCGATCAGGTAATGGCCCAGCTGGCTGCACAGGCTCAAGAGCGTACAGCTACTGAGGACGGCCTTGGTTCTGGCGCAGAGTCCAGTGAGCCATCATCGAAAGCAACATCCTTTTATTTCTCCAGTGGCGGTTCTGTCTGTAATTGCGTTCCCTGTGCAGTCATGCGCCGGCTGGTATGATTCAGCGCATGATTGTGGAGCCCAAAGATGAGTCGACTCAATGAACCAACCAAGCTGAAGGCCGGTGTCTACCTGGCCCGCTGCAAAGAGGCTACATTTCTCAAGGCAGGCATCAATGGTCACAGCTCTGTGTGGCCTGAAGCTGACCTGACGATTCGTGATGGGTGGGCCTACTTCAGCAAATCCGGAGTGGAGGTTTGGAGTTGTAATTCTGCCTATGCCAGCCTTCATTTCATTGTTACCCCAGTAGCCTCCTGATTTTTGGCACCCTCTTTTGGAGTGCAATATGGGACTTGATAGTTAAGCTCTAGATAACGTGGTTATCTGCAGGTGCTCAATCGATGTCCCTAGACCTCTCTCAGCGACAGACCAAATCCACCAATCAGCTTCGTCCCGGTGAATACATTATGCAGCCCGGTGAAAACGCCCTCCTTCGCGTCGAGGACGTGGCTCACCGCCGCTACACAACAATCACTCGGTTGGAAGGGCACTACGCGGGCACCTCGTTCACCGCGGGCCAAAAGCTTGGCCGGCGTTGGGAAGTTATTCCCCCTGAGGAGGCATTGATCCGTTTAATCGCCTCATCGTGCCACTGACCCACTAGGGTGGTGCCACATCAAAGGTCATGCCACGCTATAGTCAAACACGGCGGTTGCTATTTACCCGCCTCATTAGCTAGCGCATTGGATTTCAGATGGACAAGTACCTCACGCGAACCATGGACTTCCTCAACGAAGTTGGCATCACTGTCAGGCTAGTACCTGGAGCTACTGGGTTTGCCCAGCACTGCGAGATTTCTGCGGGATCAATCAACGTTGATCCTCGCTGCCGAGCTTCTGCTCTCCTGCATGAGGCGGGACATTTGGCTACCGTTCCTGAACAGTTCCGACACTTATTCTCTGGAAATGTCGGGGCAGGTCAGAGAGCTGTTTTCAACGCGGTCTCCGGCATTGATGTCTTCCCTGGCTCTCCACTGGACCGCGCAGTTGTCCAGATCGGTGACGGCGAGGCAACTGCCTGGGGGTGGGCCGCCGGCATACAGATTGGCATTCCTGAGTTCCGGATCATCCGCAACGACGAATATAGTGGGGAAGGTTCACTAATTCGACTTGGCCTTAAAACCAATAACTACTTGGGCATCAACGGCCTGGCGAACGCAGGCTTCTGCAAGGTAAAAGCTCACCACCCTTCAGATCTACCGGTCTACCCTTGCCTGGCGTACTGGGTCCATCCAGTGCTGGATGCTTCAGGCACTCACCTCCATGGATGAGCGGTTGAAGGTTGCGATGGGACTGGCCACAGAATGGCATTTGGGTGAGTTGCGCAACTACACTACCGATGTGCCATACATCACACACCCTACTGCGGTAGCAAACTTGTTGGCGGAGATCTCAGACAGTTGGGAACTGATCGCGGCAGGCTATCTCCATGACACCCTTGAGTGCCCTGAAGAAATTCGCATTCAGCGTGAGCGAGTGATTCTCGACCTTCTTGGGTCTGCCGTCCTTCAGCTCGTGAAAGAAGTCACAAACCCGAGTCGAATGAATGATGGTAGCAGGGCGGTTCGAAAGGCGATCGACCGCCAGCACCTGTCCAAGGCGTCGCCTGATGGGCAGTCATTAAGGCTTGCCGATGCCATCCACAATTTCTCAGACCTGCAGCAGCGCTCCCCTGCCTTTGCTCTCACCTACGCGGGCGAGAAAAAGCTGATCCTGCCTTTGACAACCCAGGGCTCCCCAGTCCTACACGAGCGCCTGAGTCAAATGATACAAAATATTCTGGATGGGTGATTCTGGCACGAGTCGATAGGCAGCATGATGATCTCATCTTATTTGAGGTTCATCCCATGCCCTGGCACAAAGTAACTCGCGCCTTGCCGGTTCTGCCCGACAGAGAGTTTCTATACGCGAGATCTGTACCTGTCATGGTTTTCCTCGAATGGGGTTCACAACGGGTAGCCCGTTTCGTCCGTTATGACGATGACGGTGACATGTGGTCCGGCCGCTGGATTAGTGAATGTCCGGACAGCCTTGATCTGACCGATAGTGTTACGCACTGGAGGGACTGCTATAAACCACCAACCGACGAATCTTCAGATGAAGGGTTCTTTGTTGAAGCTGAACAGCTTGTTCGCCTTCGACATATCTCCAAAGGGCTTTATGGCGATGGTTCGGTTTTGACTGCCGACCGCCGTCGAGATCTCGCCAACCTTCTACACCGGTTATTGGTCGAGCTGGCTGATCAGCCAATTCTGGTTTGAGAGGTGCGTTTTGAGTACGTCTGCGATCTATTCGATGGTTGAATAGCGGGTATTGCTGGGTTCGCTCGGCGTTAAATCAGTCTTCAAAGGTCTTCCCGAACAATGGCAAAGCGCGGCGTTAACACTGTCACTATCATCGGAACAATGGGCTCTGACCCGAAGGTTCAGCAGTTCAATAACGGCTCCACCACCGTAGTTTCCCTGGCTACAAGCGAGTCGTGGACTGACAAACAAAGTGGTTCGAAGGTTGAAGAAACTGAGTGGCATCGCATCGTTTTGAAGGGCAGGCACGCTGACGTAGTGGCGCAGGGTGGCCGCAAGGGCCGAGATCTCTACGTCGTGGGCAAGCTTAAATCTCGTAAATACACTGTTGGCTCCGTTGAGAAGTCGATTACGGAGATCATCGTTGATGACTTCGACGGACAGTGCCATTTTGTGGAAAGTGCGAGTGCTTCTATTCGAACCTCATCCGCGCCGGCTCAGAGAGAGTCCAGACCTCAGCAGGGTTCCCAACCCCAAGGCCAACGACACCCCGCCCCTAATCGTCAGTCTTACCAATCCCCACCTGAGCATGCGGACTTTACCCCGCCGCCCCTACAGATGGAGGACATGCCTGACTATGATGAAAGTTTCTTTAGAAACGTTCCCGTTTAAAGTCCTGATGTGGATACTGCACCTGCTTAAAGCCGGATGTGGATGTGGCCGTTATGGAATTTTCCATCTTAAAATAGCTGCAGGTTTGCTGTATCGTCTCAGTAACATTCGGCGTGCAAGGCCTTGCAAGCCACATACGCTACTTGCTTCACCATAGAATTTTCATGTGCCCCTACACGAAGGGTACGACCGGGCACCAGGATCGCGCCATGCAAAAATGAGCCGTCGACCTGGCACCCCAGATCGTTATGAGCCGCTAAGTACCAATGGATTCTGGAAAATTGCGTCAACCCACTTCTGCTGTGCCTGAAATCCAATCAGCCACGAGTTTCGACCTCATTTTCATGCGTCGTCGAGCCTGCCTGCCGTTGGCGGATACAGTCGACGTGGACGATCCGCCGGCAGTAGAAGCCGAATGCGGTCCCCCTATTCACGAGCGATCCAAGCGCTGGCAGCATCAGGATGCCTTTGAGATGCGCAGGATCTCAAAGCTTCACAACAAGTCAAAAGAACTGATTGGGTACCGGCCCATGATCCAGCAAGGGCATGGCTCGGATGGCGAGCGCCCAAATAAATGCTTCAGGGCATCGGATTTTGGAGGCAGCATTGAAGAAGCTCTTCTCCAAGCAAAAGCCTGGCGCGATGCAACAGAGTCGAAGCTTGGTATAAAGCCAGGCAGTCTCAGATCTAGATCAGCTGGGAAACCTTGGTCTGGGGTTTCACTGATCGTTTCTAAATCGCCTATGGGGCGCTCTTACTGGGGGAGCAACCATGTGCTTGGACTGAAACCCCTTCGGGCATACATAGGCAAGCGATCTTACACTGCGGCCTACCATGACCTGATCCGGCGCATTGCTGAACGGGATGGCATACCTCTACCGGACGAATTACCGTCTCCGCCCCCACCTCGTGCTGATCAGTACCGCCGTATGTCAAAGGCGGGGCTCACAGACATTCCACAGCCAGCGCGTAGAAGGGCAAGCCGCTTAAAGAGCTAAGCTTCGAATTCGGACGCCACCTTTTGACTGGTGATTTTGAATCTTTGCGGTACGTTGTCCTCAAGTATTCCAGGACACATCGATAATGAAACCCTTCGCCTTTCTGCTGCTCCCACTTCTACTGGCTGGGTGCGGCGACAGTATCAATGGCGCCTACCAGGCCTCTATCCAGTACGCCGAAGAAAAGCCGCGCCCTGTGGGGTTGGCGATTATTCAAAAAGACCAGATCATCGCAGATGGCCGCGCTGTTTCGATTTCCGAATGGAAGCGTGAGGGTGCCACCTTTACCGCCTTCGACACCCAGGGTAAGCGTCTCGCTCAACTCAAGCGTAATGATGATGGTGACCTTGTCCAAGCGCTACCAATGAGCCGCGTCATCTACCATAAATTCGAGTTCTGAGATCGAGCTCCTACTACAGGATGCCCGGCCTCAATTCTTTGGTCAGTGGGCGAGCCTCAGGAATTTAGAATGCGCTTCTTCCTCTGCGGGCTGCTCGCAGCCTCCGTTTTCAGCGCTATTTCTAGCGTTGCTACAGCAAACGATATTGAGATTTTACCTTCGGCTACTGCAGGAGCCTCTTCCCCTCCAGAGGTATACCTGGCTGGCGAAATTACTGACGACACCGTCGCACAGCTCGCAAGTCTAATACCGAGCAGAGGCTTGGCTGGTTCAATCGTGTATTTGGACTCTGCCGGCGGAGATCCTCAAGCTGGTATGCGGCTTGGTGAGCTTATCCGCGGGTCTAGCATGAACACCGCTATCGGCAAGCCGGGGAAAACATCTGGACGCCCCTCCCCCGGGAAATGCATGAGTGCCTGCGTCCTAACTTATGCTGGCGGTAAGTTCAGGTTCATTGATCCAGCTTCCCAGCTAGGGATTCACCGGTTTTACCGGCGCACCGCACAGTCGACGGATCTTGATGTTGCTCAGGTGCTCTCCGCGGCCATCACTGCCTACTTAATCAAGATGGGCGTAGTGCCTGCCCTTTTCGAAAGAATGGTCCAAGTCGGCCGAGGTCAGATGGAGCTTCTTTCGCACTCTGACGCCGCTAGGCTCAACCTAGTGAACAACGGTGTGCTTCCGGCTGAATGGGGTATCGAAGGAAAGCAGGGGCAGGTCTATTTGATGGGGCGTCAGCAGACCTGGAACGGCACAGGCAAGCTGATAATGTCGTGCGCTCCAAATCAGCGGGTGAGGTTTTCAGCCCTTTATGACGCCGGCGATAACAACGGCTTTATCACTCGCAACGCCACGAACTACACCCTACGCATTAACAAGCAGTTCTTACCGATTGCTTCCCTGCAGGGAAAACCATCAGTCAGTGGTGACTATGTACTCGCCAGTTTCACCCCTAACGATTCAATGCTGTGGGCCATTTCCGGTGGCGAACAACTCGGTTTTGGTTTCCACACTAAGGATTCCAACACGTTCTACGGCTTCTTGGTCGATGCAACAGGCGAGCAGGACCTGGTCAGAAGTTGGATCAAGCACTGCACAGACCGCTAGGGGTTCTGCCACGGCCTGGATGAACCGAGGATTCTCTATCATTCATAGAGGAGCAAACCATGCGATCAGCTGCAGATTTCGAAGCCTCATCCCCGCAGAAGCGGGTATACAGTACCGACGGTACCACTTTCGGAATTTTGACTGGCGGTAGCCGTCGCTGTCAGATGGAAGGCTGCTTGGGGAGAAGCTTTGCTGTCCGCTGGCAAGATGGTCAACTCACCTACCCTTGCAGCAAAGGTCTAATTGATCACTCTTCAGGATCTCTGCAGGTAGGGAGGCAGTTTTAATGATCATCCCTCCCGGGCGTCTCTCACCCGAAACTCTTCAACGGTTGATCGAAGATTTCGTCAGCCGAGAAGGCACTGATAACGGTGATGACTCTACCGAAGCTCAGAAGGTGGCCAGGGTACGCGCCGAGCTCGATGCTGAGTCTGCAGTGATTTACTACGATGCTGAGTTCAGCCAGTGCATCCTCGCGGCCCGTAACCAGGTTCCACCTGAAATGATCAGGGCATGGAAGGAAGAACAGCAGGGATAGCCTCTCGCTAGGGCAGTTTTTAACTGCCCTGGTATGGATTTGCGTCTTGCATTAGGGGGAGTATTTTGTAGCCAGCAACCAATACTGGACTGATGTCCAAGGCCTCACGTCAATGCCAACTCAAGCGCATCAAGCTCTCTACCCTCATCCATCATTGCTTTGCGGATTATCCAGTCTGATTCGTTCACGAGGGCTGGGGAATGCAGCAGTTATCGACGGTCACGTCTTTTTTCATCTGGAGCACACCCCGGTACTGCACTGCGCCCAGATCACCGACGGCTGCGCATCCTGTTCGCCGATTCGCGCACTGATTGGCGCTGATGACCTTGATATGATGCAGATCACTGAAAGTGTGAGCAGGTTCCTTGAGTCTCCTGGCCGCTTTCGCCCCAAGTCAAAGGGGCTAGTTAAAACCTATCTAGCGGAGTGGTCGAATCAGGTAGCTAGGGCGTCCTGTGCAGTTGAGACTGTGCTCAAGATTTTTGACGCCCTGCTCGAGGTAGAGAATTGGTTATCTAGTGACGGACCGGGTGCCTGCGTTATCACTGGTGGCATCGTTATCTGGACTGCCGGCCGACACGGCATGAGCGATCTTCATTTAGCTGTCAATGTAGGAGAACGTCCTAATCCCGATATGACGACTGCTCATCGGTGGGATGCTATATCTGGTGCGTCAAACGCCGAGCTTGAACACTTGTTAGCGAGCCTTGAGCTTTGGAGCACGTCCCCATCGATCTGGAGCTTCCATGGTCGCAAAGTCCCTTCGGTGGTCTGACCAGCGTTGCTGCTTTAGGCTACCCTTAATAGCGACCAACCCCATTGATTCTGCTCTTAACCACAGCGGCAAAGATTGTGCCGGGAAATAACACCTCGGTAGTAGCTACATAGGAGAAATCGTTTTGAACACACCCCCATCTAAGGATGCACTCCGGGAATTCCTAGCATCAAAGTTTGCAGAAGCCGTTGAGCAGAATCCTGATGCCGTCGTGCTCTATGCCGCAGAGCGAGCCCCGGACCCTAAACCTTATGTGAAACGCCCAACCGTCCAGGAAGTGGCGTTCAAGCGCGAGCTCGAAAAAATGCGAGACCACCAGGCGGACAAAACACCAGCTGATTCGGCTACCTCCGTCTCCCCGGCGATCAGAACCAATGCTTTGTCTCTTGATGACTACCCTGGCCTTGTCCAGCCGGCTGAGAACAATGAATTCTGAACCCCTGTTTTGACTGTGAACACACCCTGCTTGGTGTAATGATCTGATTCCCGCAAATGCCGGAATTCCACTTACATGAGTTTCACCAGACTACCTCTTTGTATCCTCACGGTTGCTGTCATAGCTGGGTGTTCATCAAGTACGAGGCCTATGAGTTCCGGCAATCCGTTTGATGAGCCTCTCGCTGCACCTGAGGTTGTCGATTCGGTCTCACGTCAGCCACCACTACCTGTTCCCGCAACTCCGCAAGAGCTGCCCAATCAGGTTGAACTAAGTGATGGGGCTTCAGACCAGCCGGTGGAGTCTGATGTACAGGTTTATGCTGTAGATGAAGCTCCCTACTCTAGCGTCTCTGTCCCTTCTCCAGCTGTGGATACCTCTGATCCTTCGTCACCAGGTCAGACCCAGCCAACCACAACCCCAAGCCAAGCCGATGAGGTGCTTCAAGAGGCGCGCCGGGTTGGACGTACTGGAGATGTTATGGGACAGCTTGCCTTGCTTGAGCAGTCCGGATACATGGGCAATCCAAACGCGTTCTATGAATTGGCAAAGATCTATCTCACAGGCATTGGTGTTGAGAAAGCCCCAGACGCCGCTGTCGGGTACCTCAACTCTGCAATGAACCTGGGTCATTCAGAAGCTACGCGCGTCTTGGGCTGGCTATATGTGATGGGTAACGGGGTAGGCAAAGACGTTGCTTATGGTGAAATGCTGCTAGCTAAATCCGCGGAGACCAGCGTTAGAGCCAAACGTGAATTTGGTATGGCGCTGACTAACCAGCGCATTCCTCATCTGAATGATATGGAGCGAGGGCTCGAATATCTTAAGTCGGCCTCCGAAGCAGGTGATACAGAGGCCGCTAAGGCATTTGCGGCAGCTTTCACAGCCAACCCAGCTTCTGCGCCTGAACCTGAGCCCAGTACCGCACTTAGCGCGGGAGCGGATACAGCAAAGCGGCCTTATGAAGCCAGGCCACGCCAGGCTATTCGGGATGGTGGTGATGAGTTGGAGCAGTTGGGGCGAACAGGCGACACCTCAGCGATCTACCAATATGCGCTCAACCTGTCACTAGGGCGCATACGCGCCCAGGGAGATCCACAATTCAAGGCCTACTGCTGGTATTCCGTGGCTGCCGCCCGCGGGTATGGGCCAGCACGGGAAGAGGTTCGGTCTTTGGCGGGAGTCAGAACCCTCGCCGACAAAAAGTACCCAGGAAGAATGGATGCTTGCATTGCAGAACTGAACGCTGCAATCGATGGCTAGCTAGCGACGCTGGCCGCCGCGCGGCCAGTAACCGTAATCTCGTAACCACCACCAGGCAGTTCAATAGCTTTTACAAAACCGACGCTTTGAAGGCGACGAAGGTGACGCCCGCCCAGCATCGACTTGCGCGAGTTGTCCAGCTTGCTGTTGAGTGCACCGCCCAAGTCTGCAGCAGTGAGCACAGAACCTCCTAGCCCATTCAGTACCTTCAGGGCTTGAAGGTCGAGCTCGGAAATAACAATGTTGGCGGGGCCCCGCGAAAAATTCTGATGTTCGAGTAGCGGTGTTTTGGGGTGTCTCATTAGCTCATGTCTACGCTTACGGGTCGCAGCAACTCTATATGGTCAAGGATCGTAGGCAAGTCATTATGGCCCTTCGAAATTTGAGAGCACTCGTTGCGCTCTGTTGATTGATTAAAAAAAGCACCATCGTTTTGGGTAGCTACTCTACCGTTTATCGGTAACCATGGCCCCGCATGGAGCTCCAATTTCCCCGAGGTTGAGAAATGGCTGATTCACCACTACGCGTTATGATCGTTGATGATTCCCGCACAATTCGCAAAGCTGGCGAAGACATCCTGACCAGTGCCGGATGCGTAGTCATGCTTGCAGAGGATGGGTTTGACTGCCTCACCAAAATCAAAGACTTCGCTCCTGACTTCATCTTCGTTGATGTAATGATGCCCCGAGTTGATGGCTACATGGTCACCCAGGTCATCCGGTCTCACGAACACCTCAATTCAAAACCAGTAGTAATGCTTTCCTCGAAAGACGGGGTTTTCGACAAAGCCAAGGGTATGGCCGCCGGCGCAACTGATTACCTGTCAAAACCGTTCAAGCAAGAAGACCTGATCGCTGCCGTTACTAAGCACGTTCCTACCTTTGTGCCGATTACTACAAAGTGACCAGCAGCACCAATCAGCAATGACCCTATCGATGCCACGGGGCCTTCCATCTTGGCCCCGTTAACCCCACCTTTACATCATTTTCCATCTCAACCCTTGTAAACTCAGATTCACACGTTATCCCAGTATCACAGGCCAACGGCCTACCAAACAGGGTGTCAATGTCGACCCCTTCTGTGATCGCTTCGGGAGAACACGTATGACTGAATCACTTCTTCGTATTGCCTACTTCGCCATTGGCATCTACACATTTGCGAGCGCGCTGCTCACAAGCACCATTCTAAGCCGTGCGGATACCCTATCGGCTGTCGAAAAGCTCAGTCTGAGCAGTATCTGGGTGTCGTTCGTTGCCTTCGTTCTGATTGTAACTTGGGCCTCGAGGGCTGCCGCTGCAAAACCCGGTCACAAACTTTCCGAGTCATTCCTACGCGTCTCGTTTCTAACGATGGGGCTCTTCTTCGGTACCTGCGCCGTTGCAAGCACCATGGCTTTGACCGCATCCAACAGCGCACTTCAGGATTGGTTCTGCGTTGGTGGCCTGTGGTTCGCATTCGTAAGTTTCTGCGGGATCCTTTTGTTGCCCGGCCGTATTGGCGGCAAGGTAGTGGCTGCTGAACTTTCCACAGACGCGCATTCCGCATAACCGTTTTGACGTGATTCGGTCGCTGTAAAGTGTCAAAGTTGGATCAATATCCAGTGAGTCCAACGAGGGAACATGACGGATCTACAGCAAACTCATAATGCGTTTGGCGGTTTGGACGGCTATAGGGCCGTCCATGAGGCTCTTTCCCGAGCTCTTGCCGAGCCCGCTGCCCAAGGCGACCACGCACACGGTGCTCGCGCAGGATTTCTCCTTAGTCAGATTGCTCCTCAGGTGCAGGCCTTGCGCTCAGGCTCAATCACTCAAGCTCTGGAAGACGCTGGTGTGCCTCAGGAGTACCTTAATCTCCTCGCCCCATACCTCGTTCCTCAGGCAGAGCCGCCTCAGACCCTTGTTCATCAAGTGGTTGCGCTCTAATGCGAGGCACATTCAAATCTCAATTCCATTTTCAGGACTTGCCGACGACAGAACATATGGTTGTCTCTGGCGCGGAGCCAGGTGATTCCTTCATTGTGAATCAAGCTTCGATTCTTGTTCGCCACCCAATTGGTGATCAGTTCGCTTACACAAGCAACGACGCTTCGGGCGTATTCCTGGTGTGCTGTGAGATCGATGGGGCCGTTGTTGAAACCTTCGTCAAATTTCATAATGGACTGGTCACTTCCTGCGATAACAACCACTCACAACCCTGTGGTTACCGGTTCGCTCCAACCTGGATCAGGTCACATCGACTTGATCGGCCTGATGCAATCCGCACTCCCGAAGCCACTCATCTCGTTTCGCTTATTCGTGCTGTGGACGCCGGCGTGATTGTTGACCTTTCCTCAGATATGGATCGACTCATGGTTGCGCTCGCCCTTTGCCATGTCGACCTTTTAGGCGCGTTCACTCCAGCTCAGGCTTGGGCCTTCCTAGACGAGGCGCACATCTGCGCAGTGAGTCAGTGGGCTCGGTAGCATTGTCTGAATCGATTGTTTATTTAGACTGGCAGTTTCGCTACGCCCTTATTCAGAACGCTGATAGCCTTGAACGTATCTATAATACGAGACAAGTCATGCAGACTGATTGCACTGACGTCAGCGAGCATGTCACCCGCACGCTAGGCGTCCTTCAAGAACTGCCTCACGGCCCTTCTCATCAACGCCCTTTGAGTCTTTCTAACGATGGGGTCAACCCTGCTGAGAATAGCGGCTCACCTGATCATTACCTTAGGATTCTCCTAACCAACATAGCCAATGAGGTAGGCGCAGGGTTCCTCTCAAGCGTGAACCCTGCGCTCCTCGAGCAGTTTTGCATTATGACCGTCCTCAGAGGAGAGCCTGGCGGCAAGATGCTCAACGACTTGCTTTCTTCATTTCTCAGCTCCTATGCCGATCCAAAGAGCAGTGATTCAGCTGTTGACCTTCTCGGTGATCTCATTGGTCTTTCTGGCACCGCCCACACTCCTTCACCCGCTATTTAGAAACGTTCGGACCGCTCAATCGAGCCGTAACCAGAATTGGGGCCTAGCCCCTTTTTTGGTGTGAGGCTTCTGCCACGCGACAAGTACGTCTCCAATGGGGTTAATTTCTAGGAGTGTACTCATGAACACCACCATCTCTTCCCGCTCTACTACACCCCAGCTCGGATTCGATTTCCCCACTGGCATGGCCCTTTCTGCCGGCATCAACAAGTCTGGATCAAAATCCATCCCGGATCTCGACCTTACCAACCCAACTGGGATCGCAGCCGGGGAGGCTTTGTCACGAATGATCGTTGATGATCGCGTTCTCCACATGGGCATGACGACCTGGCGAGCTCTACTCGACCGTGCGATCTCTCTCGGGCACACAGAGTTGTATCCCTCTGAAAGTGGTCAGGTAGGCCTTCGCACCCCTGGTCTTCGTTTCGGACCGATCCAGCGCATGCCGGACCTGGGCCCGCAGTACGTCATTCAGTCAATTTTCAGAAACCGCCTCGATTCCCGCCTTAAAACAGAAGAGCAAGTGAAGTCTGGGCGGGTAATTGTCCAGGGCACGACCAAGGTTGAACTGGTCGTGCTCCAGGAGACGATGACTCTCTGCCTTTTCTTGGGCCGCAAGCAAATTGGGGCTCTCGAACTGGATCTGGACACATTGACAGCGGGTTGCGTGAACGACGGCGCCTCTCAAACCGCGGCATCTCTCACATCAAAGCTGGCCGAGGCCTTTCCCGATGAGGATCACCTCTTGATCACTCGATCGGCCCAGGCCGCCTTTGACCAGGTGCTGAAGGTCTTGGGGATCGGAGGTGTGAAGTGAGCCGACGGATTAACCAAGCTGTAATTCAACATCTGATTGATATTGAACATCGGGATTTAAACGCCGGGTCTGTTACTCCGCGGCTGGTAGAAGCCGCAGGTGAGGCGATTGCTGACGTTCTTCTTGATCATGGGTACCAGCTCGAGAGCAGCTATCGGGACGGTCGCGATGTTGTCCATTGCTACATCAACCCGCGAACAGGCGAGATTCTTGATGATATTGGATTCACTCTCGACCTTATGGATGACGGAGTGGACGGGCCAAACCTGACAGTGCTGTTGCGTACCGACGTGGCTCACACAGCACCCACTTTCGGCTTCTCCGAGGCATTGAGAACAGCCAGATCCTGGTACCTGCCCATGTCGAATATGGCGACTGCTCGCGAACTGTTCTCTGTTGCCGGCGGCCTCAAAACCGAAGCCTGCTTTGTGTGGCTCGCTGCTGCCTAGAACTAGATCATTGCGGGATGGGTGGAGACGTATGAAGAAGAAATCAACCAGCAAGAAGCACAGGCCGTTCAACGCACTACGTGAAGCTAGAAACAAGCTCGGGCTATCCCAGCTTGAGCTGGCTATCGAATTTGACGTTGCCCGTACGACCATCATAACTGCAGAGAAAACATCTCCTCGGCCGTGGATGACTATTGCCTGCCTAGGCCTAGGTAGCCTTATGTTTGTTGATCAAGGGGTGAAAACGCTATCTGGTGAGCGCTTCAGTAGTCTGCGTGAGCGGTTGGGCCTTACCCCTGGTTCCCTCGGATCGAAGCTAGGCTTTGCCGAAAGTACGATCATGACCTGGGAGAGGACATCGCCGCCGGCCTGGGCCCATCCAGCGATGATAGGACTGACAGTTTTATCGCTGGTAGGCTAACCAAGCTCTAATTTCTGAGCGGTTCCTTTGAGTTGGCAAAGGCGGGCAGTGCGTTACCCTGTTCGCCTTCATTAAACTGATTACAGAGGAATAGTGCACGATGTGGTTCAAAAACGTTTTGGTCTATCGGCTGACCCAAGATCTGCCTCTTACCCTCGAGAGCCTTGAGCAAGCGCTGCGTACCAAGGTTGCCAAGCTACCTGAAAGCCAAGTCCTCCAAACTGTTGGCTTCCTTGCTCCTAACAGCAAGAACCCCGACGCTCCCCTTGCTCACGTTGTTGATGGTGTGTTTCTCGTGGCACTCCGGATGTATGAACGTATCCTCCCCCCAGCAGTAGTAGCTGATGCTGTCGCTGAGAAGGTGGAAGAAATCGAGCTCAGTCAGCTGCGAAAGGTCTACAAAAAGGAAAAGGATCAGATCAAGGACGAGATCACCCAGGCCTTCTTGCCGCGCGCCTTCATCAAAAAGGCAACAACCTACGCTGCCATCGATCTCAAACAGAACCTGATCTATGTGAACACCTCGAGCCCTAAATCGGCAGAGGCACTTCTCTCGACATTGCGAGAGGTGCTGGGCAGCCTGCCGGTACGTCCTGTAGCAGTCAAAATTGCACCAACGGCCACCTACACTTCCTGGATCAAGACCGAGAAGGCTGCTGATGATTTCTACGTCCTCAGCAACTGCCGTCTGAACGACATCAGTGAGGACGGCGGGGAAATCCAGGTCAAGAATCAGGACCTTACATCTGACGAGATCAAACAACTGCTCGATAGCGGTAAAATCGTCAGCCAGATCAATCTGGCTTACAAGGACTTGCTGAGCTTCACTGTGAACGACAAGCTTGCAATTCAGGGCCTCCGTTTTGAATCGCTCCTGCATGAGAAGGCAGTTCAGGATGGTGGTGATGATGCAGATTCCCAATTTGACGCATCTTTCCTGCTCATGATGAAAACCTTGAACGAAGCCGTTCCAGCGTTGCTTACCGCCCTGGGCGGCGAGGATATTCCCGCCGGCGTTTAACTGACTGAATAAGGCCCGCCGCATGCGGGCCTTATGGTGAAAGCATGAATGATGTCGACAGCTTTATTCTCACGGTCCTGAAGACCGATGCGCTACCGGACAGCTTCAGTCTGGAGCAAGTCCAAGCTCTTATAGGCTCAGCTTTGGAGCATTCCGCGGACAAACAGTCTGCTCTTGACGAAGAGCGCATTCGCAATCTTCGCTCAGCCCTTCATACAATCGAGGAAACCACCACAGATACTGTGGCTGGGCTTGCTGCGCGGCATGCAAGGCTGTTAGATGATGACTGATGCCTACCAGCCGATAGCCGCGACTCAAATCCAAGCATTGCAACCCTTACTGGCTGGCTTCACCAAAGGCCTCATTGATCTAGCTACCCGCATTGCCAGCGGTCTTGCTGAGGTAGGTCTACCTACGAGCTTTGATCTGCAGGGCGACTGGGTAAAGCTCACTTTACTGACTGATCAGGGGGGCATCACCTTTGCCCTCATGGAGCCTGAGGTGTGCGGGTTATCGAACGAGGCTTTACCGATGCGTGTAGGGGTTAGCTTGTCGTTCGGTATTCCGGACGGAAACGAACTGACCGATAAGCCGGACACGATGTTCTACTTGCCGGCTTCGTTCACCGTGGATCAGCTCTTGGCACTCGGCCGAGGTCAATTTTCACCACTGCAGTTCACAGAGCTGTTGAACATGTCGGTGCGCCATGCCATGTCATCTCCACGTGATAAGTTCCCTCGCTCAATCCTCCTGATGATCGCTGAGCGAACTTCTTTACGTGACACTGGGGTTCGGTATTTTGAGCTTTGGACCCAGTCCCGTGGGGGTGTAGACATTCAACAACTACGCCCTACCAACAACCCGCACATCGCTGCAGCTGAAGCACGCACGCTTGGCTTCCAGCCAACTATCTATCGTTGCCAGTCAGGATTGTTCATCAGCTTTACGGAGACTGATGCAGGGGTGTTTTTATGAGAAGGCCACTCAGCGCTGGGATCGGTCTGCTGATCACCTTGAGCCTTGTTCAGGTGCAAGCACGTGCAGCACCTGTAGAAACACTGCCCAAACCAATACGGACCTCGTTGAAAACCGATTCGATAGTCTGCTCGCATCCCGAATCCCTATTCCTCATATACGAGGCAAGCTCTATTGCAATGGCCGGCGGGGGTAGCGATGCATTCAAAGCCTATTTTGCGGCTGCTGGGAACGTGTTCGAAGCACGATCTGAGTGTCTGGTCCAATCCCAGAGCATCGAGGTGACAGTAGAGGGTTACACCACGATTAATAATCCACTAAAACCCGAGCCAGTGGTATACGGGCGCTTTGGAATTGAGGGTTCGGATAATAAGGTTTGGGCCACGATTGGAAACCTCCCGGCCTTTGAGAAGGATGCTTTACGCTCGGGGTTGGTGAAATCATCCGCCCAAATAGCGGATACCCCACGATGAAAGACGCCTTAGCTGCTGTGCTTGGCGGAATATTGAATGGTTTTGAACAGGAGAGCCATGAAGCATACCTGGGTCTGGCCGAAACAGATTTCTATGCAAAGCTCGCTCAGGATATCGAAGAACGAACGCCCGAACGTTTCTCGATGCACCTGAGTGTCGAGCATATGAGAGCTGTGGACGGCTTGCTCCTGGCGAAACTTGGGGGTAACTCGAGTGCAAAATTCCTGTTTAAGCATGGGGATTTTATTGAGTCACATGTAAGAAAGGCCATCGAGCGTGCTGAAGGTTTTTCTTGTGGGGCAGATAAAACCAGAACCGTTATGCGTACGTTGGCTCGGCATCTTGTTGACGGCATCGCCATTGATCACGATTACTCAGGTGAGCGTACATACCACCTGCCAACAACAGTGCTTACGAACCAGGTTGAGGTCTTAAGTTTTTTCAATGGGCTGCACCGTCTATACTACGGTGATCCTGTCCCTTACCTTTCCCACCTGATGGCCTATCCACCCGCCAGCGCTATTTCATAATCAGGCGGTGACCGCGGCCGGCGAGCCTGGCCGCGTCAACCTCGTCATCGAATGGCGCAGTATTCCTTAAGGTCAGCGATACGTTCCTGTGAATACATGTCGCCCGACGGGAGCTTTCGAGTCTCAGTACGCTCAGTGGTTTGAGCTATACCCGGAATTCCGTCTCGGGCCTGTGTGATGGTGTAAACAAGGCGTACATCGTGACAAGGCTGAGGCTCACAACCCTTTTCTGAGGAGCAGATTTTTGCTGACTTCTCGACTAATGCATCAATCTGCCGGCACTCGATATTTGAGAACCCAGCCTTGCATTTGAATCCTTCAAGCTTGAGATCGTTGATCAGGCTCGCCATCGCCGGGCTTGGATCGGTTATCCAAGCGGATGTACATCCAGCTAACGATGCAACGGTCAATAGAAGCACGGCTGTTGTCGTTCTAGGCACTGCCCTTCTCCAGCTGGCGCTGATCTTGAATGCGTTGATAGATCTCATCTCGATGAACATCAACATCCTTCGGAGCAGTGATCCCCAAGCGGACCTGGGTACCAACGCAGCTCAGGACAGTAATCGTGATGTCATCACCAATCTTGATTGATTGACCGCTGTTTCGAGTAAGTACGAGCATGTTGCCTCCTGTATTGACTCCAAGACCATATCCCCTGCTCGGGTCCGACGCATCCGAAAAATGGTCCTCCGAATTCAGTGCTGGGATTCTCATGAATTCCGACGACCCCTTTTGGCGTGCAATCGAAATATCAGCCGTTATCCTCGGAGGCTGACCTGTTCTCGAGACCAAGACTGTGCAGATTTCAATGAAGAAGATCGTTTTGACCGTTGCCGCCATGGCGATGGCAGCTGCTGCATACGCAGCTTTGCAGCGGCCGGACGATGTGCAAGCACTTGCTACTGCGCAGGTTGAGGATACCGACACCGTAAGATTGGCGATCGGCAAGGCATTCATTGCTGATCCTAAGTCTTTTGATCTGCCTGCAGCGTCTACACGTTTGGGTAAAGCCCGGCTGGAAGGATATGCGGTCTGCACGCAATCTGCTGAAGCCACTGCGGCCCAATACATTGAGGTTTCTCAGATGCTTGACGCTGTCGCGAACAATGTTCAGGACTTTCAACGCGTCATTGATGGGGTTATGGAATCGAAATCCGGCATGTCTGACTGTGATTTCCGCGTAATCGTAGCTATGGCACAAGCCAACAAGGGTATTTGATCACCCATGCATTCTTCGTCCGCCTTTCGTTATCGTCTTGTCTACCTCCATGTCGGCAGATTGAAAGCGAAGTGCGTAAATTCAAAAGTAAAGTGAGCCAGCTCACTCTTCTTGCTTCAACCGCCGCAATGCATATATGCATCGCGGGGTGCACGGGTAACCCCTAATGGACCACAGCAATCCAAGCACACAGCAACTCCCTGGGATGGAAAATGTATCAGCTTCGGCTGGCCGCCCCGACAACTCTATCGCTGCCAAATTGCGCAACATGCAGCATCGCAACATGCAACGCTCGGCCGGGCCAGATCTGCAGGGCGAACTATTCAACCCATATGAAATCCGACTTGATGATGCTGATCACAGTAATCTGGTATCGATCTACGATGCTCTGCCTCGGTTCAGTTGGGCTTCGAAGACTGTTCGTGACATGAGCCAGATGAGCACCCAGCTTGAGGGCAGCCTCAATGGTCAGCCCTTCCGTGTGGTCATGAAGGCTGTGAGCATGGAGATCCCAATTAAAATCAAAGGAAAGGCGACTGGCCAGACGGAGTGGGTTGGCTTGTACCCCAGCAGCCGCGAAGAGTGTGTTGAGGAGGCTCTTCGAAAGTTCAGCACACAGCCCGGGCGCTTCAATGAGGTGAAGTGCTCTGTTAGCTTCAGCCTTTACGACCTCCGGCAGGAACTCAAGTCTGTAGGCCATACCTACACCTACGATGAACTGCGCCAGGCGCTGGACATCCTGGCAAAATCAAGCTTGACGATACAAACCCGGTCCTCCGATGGAGACGTGATAGACATTACCTCCAACTATCTCCCATTTCTCTACTTGCGAAGCAAGAACAAGAAGAGCAAAAACTACATCGATGTGAAGGATATTTCCGATCAGGAGAAGGGTGACGCCACTCTGTGTATGGCCGTATTACACCCCCTGATCTCACGTGGCATCGAACGGGGCGATTACCGCCTGTACCACTACTCAACCTCGATGAAACTCACGAACAGTCTTGCTAAGACTTTAAACCGGGAGCTTTCAATGCGCTGGCGGAATGCTTCCCCTACCCACCCCTATCGCTTCCACCTTGTTGAGTTTTTGAGTAATACAGCGAGGGGCTTGTCCAAACGCATGCCTGAGGATTATCGGGCGGTGAACATAGCCTTGGCCGAGCTTGTGCAGGAAGGGGTGCTCTCCGAGTTTAAGTCGACACCGATCAAGAAGCCTAAGGGCAAAGGTGCAATCGACTACGTCTACGAAATCCTACCAACTAAAAAGTTTGTCGGGATGATGATCGATGGCCATCGTCGAGAAAACAACCGCCAGCTTGCCCTCACAGCGTAATCAACCGGCATACAGCATTAAGCCCGCATCATGCGGGCTTTTTTGCACTTGCTGAAAACTTCCCCTACACATCTCGGATTTGGGAAATTATGACTTTCAAGCTTTGGTAGCGGCCGTGAGGGTTGCGTCTATTACGCAGCCCGGGCACTGGTTGGGAGAAGTGCGTGCATTTGGTTGTCCAACCAAAGATGCCTTCATCGTCTCAAATTCAGAGGGTGAGAGGTTTCGATAGCCATTGCGCCAAGGGTCGTTCGGAGAATCCAAAAATCTAATACTGCCCTCGTTGCCTGCTGCTCTGACTGACTGTTCAAGCCTTTCATCGATGCTCTGTTTTTCGATCATGGTTTGATTTCCTGGGTCAGCGTTTGACTAATCATAATTGAACCCCTAAGCATCGCTCAATGGATTCAGGAGAACCTTCGTTACAGACCAATTGTAACCGAAGGCTTAGGTGCCATCCTGTTGCGCTCATTAATCCTAAGTCCGCCGCGACAGGTTTGAATAGGCAGCTATAGTTGTATTTCTCTCAAACCAACCTGTTCTGAAACATGTTCCAGGTGCAGGCAAATCAGAAGTCAGGAATGGTGCACGATTGCCGAGCCTAATCTTCTCTCGATACCAAATTATACTCGGTTTCCTTGCCTCCAATCCGAGGACTCTGCGTCTTCATGTCAAGACCTCGCTGTCGAATCACGTTCAAACCTTATTCAAAATCGACATCTGGCCGATCCGCCATCGATCGATTACTGTCATTTGAACAGTCAGGATTGCTCCACGATTCACCAGCGACGATAGCAAGGATTGATGCACGATTCGAAAATTCCAAATCGGTATGTTCCAGGCAGACTTGCATTTCTGCCCGATCGCGCCCTTTTCTGAATTGACTTCAATGTTAACTGTGTTCTCGGTACCGCTTAGCAAGGATTGCTTCACGATTCCTTGATGTCGAAAGGAATGAACTGTTCTCTGACATTCGTCTCTAATTTTGACCAAGTGAAAATATTTTGTTCTTTTCACCGCTATACAGTAGTAAGCATTGGTTCACGATAGTAGTCAGGATTGGTGCATTCACCCTTTGTATCTCTAGTTATCCACAGAAATTCGGTCTAAATAGCAGCTTTCCTTAGCGAGGATTGGCTCACGATCAAGCTAAGGCTAGTGAGGTTTAGTTCACGATCAGTTCTTATACAGTAAGGATTGGTCCATGATTCCGGCTTCCTTTTTGTCTCTTAATCAGGATTGATGCACGGTTGGAGTCAGGTTTGGTCCACGTTGATACGCTGCAAGGCCCGCTGTTATTGGGTTCCTGAGTTCCTTCCTTCTTTTGTCCTTTTCCTATTTATTCCTTTGATTTACCCGCTTCTGGCACGCGCCCTTACGTAGCTTAATACCCTCACATTCACTGCGAGGATTTCACTATGGAAGGACTAACCGCCTACGGTCGTTTTGCCGTCATTTGCTTTACGGTCGGGTCACTCGTTGGGAGCTTGGTCATCGGGTATCTGATGCTTACTCCTTCGCCACTACCAGTAGGCCCAACGGTTATCTCTTTCGCTGGCGCTGTATCACCAGCCTGCATCATCGCGTTAGTGATTGCTCGCTCGGTGCGTTCGATGTCATGGCTTCTGGCTCCAACCTTGTTGATTGGAGGGCTTGCAGTCCCTTTGGATTTTGCCTTCGCTTGCTTGCTCGGTTTCTTGAGCGAACGCGGCCTGCAGATGACGATAGCTGGTTTGCTCATGATTTCCATGGTCGCACTAGCAGTCGCTCTAGAGCGGACTTTGATACGAAGCTTGACTAACAAAGCACTCGGGATGCCGGTACAGCCTGGGCATGAAGAGATCTCTGGAGCCGCACGCTAATGAACGCAAAAGCAAGTCCAATTGGCGGCACCCAATCACTGCTCGTACGATCCCAGAAATGGCTCATGTCCAACCCTGAGTTGCTCGATGTGAAGCAAGCCTTATCAGCGATAGTTGCCAAGGTTTCCAAAGGTGCTATCGCCAACGACGATGATTCTCGGGATACCTACGACGCTCTGACTGAGCATTTTGTCGACTGCGGTGGCGACTTATCAGACCTCCCCTCCTACCCTGAAATTCCGATCAGTGACGGCTTGGAAACTAAGCTGGCAACTGTTGGTTCAGCAGGGCTTGATTATGGGAACTTGTACCCCGATCAGGTAACGGTCGCACCGCTGAGCCAGGAGGAAAAGCGAAGCAGGCTGCAAGAGCTCAGATCCACATTGGTTCGCCCAGGAGGTTTCAGATGAGCCCGTTGGAGCAAGCAAAAGAATGGCTCTCGAATGAAAAGCCAAACACTGAAGAAATTCAGCAATCTGTCGACAATCTATGCCACCAAGTGGCGAGGCCACCAAGCGGTTTATCTGTCGAACAGATCATGGCTGCTATTTCTCATCTGATGATGTCGATTGGAAAAGATCCAGCAGAATTGGTTCTCCCAGATCCCCCGCCCAAGGCTTGCCTTGACCTTAGCCCCCTGGGCGGCAACTCCGAGCATTTTGAACCAGAGCTGGACATCGTCGAGCGCCGTAGACGCTTCGAACAGTTGAAAGAGGACCTAAGGTCGCCGTTCTAAGATTCCGCTCGCTTCCGGCCCTTCAGCGACTCCACAGGAAGGCAAGGGGCCGATGACGCCTCGACAAAGAGATCAGCGTCGAAGAATTTTATGGCTTCCCTAAGCTCTGGCTCTTTCAGCAATTGTGCCAAGGCAGGATTGGTGCTCGATATCTGTTCCCATGCCTCACGCTTGTATTTCTCAGCTAGGCCGCTGAGCTTCACATACCTCTCACCCTTTGGCACAACTGGCATTGAATAGGTATTCATCCAGGTTGTAGCGGACTCATCTGCCATGGTTCACCAGCGGTTTTATAGATCAAACCACTGTGCCGGTATTCCCCCTCTCAGCAAGTCATAACGCCCTTCCCGAATTCTGATGAGGTGTTTTGGATTGTCATGTGTGCCGCGGCAGTTAGAATCTGCTCAATCATGGGCCAGAACTGACCATTGTCATGGCAAGAGCACTCATCCTCACTGACGTCGCGTCCGAGGCGTTTCACACTCAGCAGATCCTAAGCGACTTCTTCGATAGGGTTCGTGCGTGCAATACCGTTGCCGGAGCACTTGAGGAAATAGCTGAATCAAAGCCTGACCTGGTGATTGTCTTTGGGCTTGAGGGTTTCAGGTCCCAGCCATTCAAGGCTTTGGCTCAGGTAATAACCGACACCACCCCCGCAATGCTCATGTGTGTTGGTCCTCAGGTTGTCGGCAATGGAGAACCCGAACGGTCAATGATTGTTATCCCTCCGCTCAACCAGACCAATGTCGTAAAAGCAATACACGAACTCGGCCTGGCCGGCATCGTGAACCAATCCTCACTCAACAAATATTGCCTCCCGGCCAATTAGGGATGACCATGCTCAAGTCTTTGTTCAGCCTCACAGCTCTTTGCCTCGCCATCGCGGGCTGTGCTAGCAAGCCCGAGTTCCAGCAGAAAACGTACCAGTACGACTCCAAAGAGCACTCTGGGACCGTAGCTGTTACCGAAACCACCAATGTTCCTGATGAACAGTGCACAGAGCGCTGGCGGGATGAGCGGACTTACCAACCCAATGGTGTTCAACAGATCACCGGTTTTCGGATTGAAATTCAAATCCTTGACCACAGCCCTGACACCTACGGAAACCTGATCAAGGTTGAACTCCCATCAAACCACGGCCGTGATGTCCTGGTGCGCGACTTTCAGAAAGACAAGACTCTCATGGTCGGCGTCGACAAAAATGGCATGGTCAAACAGGGCGATTTGTTCTACTTCCCTGAAGGTTACTTTGTCCGTGCTGCACAGCCTCAGTTCAAAGACGAAAACTTGAGTTTCTGCCTAGGTGTCGATCGGACTTACGTCCCATCTGCAGAGTTGAATACACCTAACCCGCTGATCCACATGGACCGTTTGAACGTCCGATTCAACGGCAAACCTGGTGAAGAGAAGACCTTCAACTTCGGTTCGGTTCAACCGATCAGCGTTAATGTCCGGGCCGTACCACTGTGACTACGAAAACGGTTCTGGTTTTTGCCCCTAATGTCGGTGTGGCCTGTTCGATTGACGGACTGACTTCGATCGAGCTGGCGCAATACGCCATGGGGTACTACGAAAGTATGTTCGAGACATGCCGTGTCTCGTACCCGGATGGGAAGGATGCTTTCCTGATCGACGTTCTTTGCAACGGTTACACCGAATGCCATCAGGTTACAGCTTGGGCGGGTGTTCCTGAGGTCATCGAGTTCGATTTCGACAAATACCCTGCAACCCCAAAAGCGAAGCTTGATCACGCCACCTTTGGTGACGTACCAGCTCTCAAACTCATCATGAGCAAGTTTGCCAATATCCTGTGAGGACTTACCAATGCGTTGGATTGGTTTCATGTTGTGCCTGGTCCCTTTGGTAACCCACGCAGCAACCGCGGAACTGCAGGTCTCTGTGGTTGCAGGTGCTGAAGAGCCACAGGCTTACCACTACGCTCTGGATGGCAACAAATACGAGCTCGACATTCGTGAGAGCCATCGTTACCAGGCAGCATTCAAGGATGGTGCAACCAAGCGGGACGTTTGCCGGGAAGCCCAGTACAAAACTGGTCTGCTGCTCTCTTTGCGATCCTTGCCCAAAGCAGCTGATGGCTCGCAGCCTGTCGAGGTCATCGGTCAGGTCTCAACCCTTGATAGTCTGGTCGACGGCAAGAGTTTTTCCTGCGGTCAAAATCAAGAGGTGAACATGAGTAATAAAGCGTTCTCCGATACCGTCCAGGTTGAGCCCAACCGTACAAAGGTCGTTGTGATCGATGGTAAATACACGGTGATGTTGAAGGTGCTTTAGCACTTTTGAATGTGCTTCGGCATGTATTACGAGGGTTAACGTTTTTTGATCGGTGTGTCCTTGGAGGTCCCCTTGTTAAGACTTTTGATACTCGTATGTGTGTGCGCTGCTATTGCTGCAGCCCTTACGTCCGGATTATGGGGAGGCAAAGGTTGGTTCGTTTGATATTTATGGCTCATTCGTACAACAGGATCCTACTCACCGCCCCCCGGAAAGTGATGTAGACCTTTTCGGCTTTTTAGAGGGTTTCAGAATGTGGCACTACTCGCGTGTTGACTATCTGGGCCCTCATGCCATTTGCATTTTCTGCAACCGGCTTCTGCGGAGCCGCAAAGGAATCGTTATTTCCAACGGGTCTGAAGAGGCCTTTGCCGGCCCTAATTGCGCGAAAAAAATGCTAGGCCCACCAGAAGAACGTCTTCTGGACGTTACTCGCCTTGCGCTGCTCGTAGTCTCCGACGATGACCCGACTTTGCCTCCCGCCCCCTCGACTCTTCCAAGCTTGAAATCAGTTCCGCAGCTTGGGTCTGTACCCAAGACTCAGGTTCAGGTCCGCTCTCCACTTCCACCTCTCGACAAGATCGTTCAGTACCTCAGGCTGAGGTGCGAATTCATGTCCGAATTTGCGCACCATCGATCTCAAATATTGACTCAGGCTTTTGATGCCTATACCCGAACGGGGCAACTTGATGAAGCTGACCGCAAGAGAGTTGCAGGGACGATTCGTAATGCGGGTGAGCAGAATACGGTTTTCAGTGAGGCTAATGTGATGCGTTGCATTGGAGTCAATCACTGGCTTCGTGAGGCTCTGGAGAACACGCACGCCGATCGACGCGAATTTCTGACTGCGATGCTCAATAAACTCCATAGTCAGTGGCATCTCACTGAAGCTCAACTCTCAGCGGTTAACCGCTGGGGTGAGTGGCTACGTAAGAAGGTCCATTCATTCCCCCATCTCGACACCCAGGTATTCAGTGGTGTTGTGGTACCCGAATTTATGAAATCAAAAGGGCAAAGGAAAATAAAACCCTAACCCGGCTCCGTACTTAAACTTTGAACTGGATTTAAAGATAAATACGGACGCTGAGGGTTCTGGCACGCAGTTATGGGGTCAACAATTTGCCCATCCCAACATAACGAGATCCTCCCGTGACGAACCTTTCTCTTGCGACCACCAATGTCCCCCACACCCAAATTGATCCAGCGCTCTCTGGTCAGCGAGTGGCCTGTAATCTAATCCGACGCAATCCAAAGAATGACCCCCGTAAGGGTCGCAATAAGGCCCGCTATGCACAGATGAAAGAAAGCATCCGGGCTGAAGGTGTCATTCAACCCATCTTGTTGCGCCCTATCCTCAATGCTGACTATCCATACGAAGTCGTCTATGGGAACACCCGTTTCGATATCAGCGTCGATCTGGACATATCGGATATCCCCGCGATTATTCGTGAAATGACCGATGTTGAGGCGCGCCGCGCAGCCACCATCGAGAACATCCAGCGCGCCGATCTGACTCCCATTGAGGAGTCGTATGCAGCCGTTACTGAGCTTGCTGATCAGAACAACGATCACGAAGAGGCATGCCGTACACTCGGTTGGTCGCGCTCCAAGCTCGACGCTCGCATCCTTCTGTCCAAATGCTGCGACGATGTTGCTGAAGCCCTTGTGCAAGGGGATATCAAGCTCGGCCATGCCGAACTGCTTGCACCAATGATTCACGATGACCAGCGACTAATCTGTGCCCGTATTGTTGAGCGCAAGATGACAGTTGCCGCGACCCGCGAGCGACTGATCCAACTTTCCGGGGTTATCGCTAATGCCCCCTTCGATACAACTGCCTGCCAAGGCTGCGAACATAACAGCTCGCAATTCGGTGATCTGTTCGGCACCTCGCTTGGTGAAGCTAAGTGCCAGAATCGCACCTGCTGGGAGGAGAAAACGTCCTCGCTCATTAAGGTCAAGCTCATTGAGGCCGAGCAAGAGTACGGAATCGTCCATACCGACCTGACCCTTCCTGACAATGGCTATGTGCTTTTGGAAGACAAAGGCCCGAATGGCGTCGGCATCAATCAATTCACTGCTTGCACAGCCTGCAAGAGCTACGGCGCTGTGGTGAGCACCAAGCCGGGGAACGAAGGGCACATCATCGGTGGCCACTGTTTCAATACGTCTTGCCATAACGAGCATAAAACTGCCTACAAAGCCTTGATCGCTAGCGCCACTGCTGAACCCGCAGCGAATCAAAGCGACAACGCACAATCGCTTAGCCCGACTGGAAAAGCTCCGGCTGCTACCGGCCCAAAGTCGGCAACTAAGCCCGGTGCTAACTCCCCTGCCAAGCCGCAGGAGGTCAAAAAGGCGATCAAGCGCGAGGCATTCACTCTGTTTTCGCAAATGGGCAGTCAGGCTATTCAAGCGAATCCATCCTACTCGTTGGCGATTGCCATCGTTTCGATGTACCTCGACATGCGTTCCGATCTGCCAAGCGAACTGCTTACCCGCTTGCAGAAGGCCCTTGGCTTACCGAATGGTCTGTTCGGGCATGACCGGGCATCTACCGAGGCTGCACTGGCACAGAAACCCGCAGAGGAGCTTCAGGGATATCTGAGCCAACTGGCCGCTTGTACTGTTTTCCGCCGCGACGGCAGCGACCAATTCCAGAAATCGATTCCTGGTGCTCAATCCATTGCATTCATCAAGGCAGCGGGTATGGATCCGGTCGATCATTTTCAGATGACCGAAAGCTACCTCAAGTCCCTGACTAAAGCCGGTGTGGTCGCTGACTGTAAAGCCAGCGGTTTTGAAGCGAAGTATGACGAAGTCAAAGGGGCGAAAGAGTTCGCAAAACTTGTGATGGGCAAGAGCGATGAAATTATCAAGGCCGTCCTAGCATTTGAGGAATTCAGCTGGAAAGGCTATCTGCCAGAGACGATGAAAATCTCTGCTTACGATGGTTCTGGCACAGTCTAACCACCCCCACACTGGCTCCAACTTAACGAGGAACACAAACGATGAACACTTTTCTCCAGTCAGTAGGTGCGGTACTCACCACCGGCCTGAAAGCAACCGTCGAGCTGCATGGCTTAGGTGATGGAAAGATAAAGCTGTTGTACACCCCGGACATTGGCCCAACCCCTGAAAAATCCTCCGAGGCAGTCGTTCAGCTTCGTTCCGCAATTGCAAAGCCAATGGTAGTGAGTGGCACGCCAGAGGAAATCGAGGAAGCGTTCGCAGAGTTGATCGCATCCAAGGCGGCTGTAGTGCGTCGTGGTTTGAGCGCTCTGGATGAAATCGAGCGCCTTGCCACTAAGGCGGTTGATGAAGCCAAGTCGAAGCCTGCGGCAAAAGCTGCCTCCACTGCACCTGCTGTGGGCGAAAGCGAAGACCGTGACGATGAAGCCGACAGCGATGCAGACAGCGAAGCCTCAGGCCATCGCGCCCCCGTGGCAACTGAAGTTACTGGCAACAGTGCAACGAACTTTTAAGGGGGATTTATGGCCGTTTCAATTCTCACTCTGAGCCGTTTGTTTCGCTTTGCCGGTCGCGATCTTCCTGATCCTGATCCGAGCATGGAGCCGATGGATGTGCTCAAGCACTATGCCCGTCAATTTCCTCGCCTGAATGGCGGCAAGTTGATCGACCCTATCAACGAAGGAGATTCTCAAGTTTATGAGTTCCGTCAAGGCAACTTCGGCGACCGCGGCTAGCCCGATAGAACAACTCAGGGCATGGGCGGGCGGTGCAGCCGCCCCCACTCCCGAACCCACCATCAACGATTGCTGCCTTGAGCGCAGCCAGCAGGTCAGACTGTGGAATCTCATGCACAAACCAAGCAAACCTGGAGTCCTCTCCAGTTCCCTAGCGCCCCGCTAACCGCGCTGACCATCCCGCATGTTAGTGCAGCAGTGCAACACAGTGTTGCTGCCTTGTTCATGCGCGAGCACGGCTATTTGGTAGATCATAAAGGTCACAGCGCTTTCTGCTTGGAGGCCCTTCAGGGAGGATTGCTTCACGAATCTGACCTAAGCCCTCTCAACTGCTACCCGAATGGGTACGGCCTGCATCTGGTGACTGGCAAGGTTGTGCGTAGCATTGAGTCGCGGGTCGAGTTCACACGCGAGGCTGCGGTTCCTGATGCCGAGCGAATTGCTTACGGTCTGGCCCGTAAGGACATCGACATCACATACGCTTCCGGGATTGCGCTGTCGGTAGCTGAGGCAGGATTGCTGCACGATTCTGTTCTCGCCCCCATCCTCACTCAGGGGGCCGATTGCGGCTATGACCTTGTCAACGCAACTAAGGCAGCCCTTGACGCCTTGTGGCCTCAAGCTCAGCGCGAATGCCGAAATGTCGAAGGCGGCACGGTCTACACCGATCAGCCTTTTTACAGCCACATCCACGGTAACGACTTCTATCTAGAAGCCTGCGAGCGCAACTGCTTCTACCTCGATTGGCCAGAGTTGACCCAAGAGAATCTTGAGATGCATATCCTGCTGACCAAGACGCTCGACGCGATGAATACCTACTTGATCCCGTTTCACACGCCATTCACAGCTTTCAGTTGCTGGGGCCAGTACACGGGCGGGGTTTCTGAGAGCTACGAAGCTATCAAGGATGACGTTACGGGCAAGAGCCATGCTGAAATTGTAGAGGTTTTGAAGGCGCACGATGACCTCGACGAGCTTGGCTGGCTGGGGATGGAGATGGATGCCGACGAAATGGATGATGCATCTGTTGAGCGCGCCGCTTCACTGCTGTGGCAGATGGATGACGTCGAGCGCAATTTCAAATATCAGCTTACCTATGGCCAAGATGTTACCAACGAAAACCGTAAAGCCGAATTGGGTGAATTGCTTTCCCAGGCTCGGGAAATTAGCCGCCGGAACTCAAGGGAATCTGGTCTTGCGCAAGTTCTGTCTGACGCGCTCAGCTCTTGCATTAGCCGGGTTGACGGACACCAACCCGTTGACGCCCTAATTGCTCAGGCTTACGGCGACAGCGAGGAGCTTGGGGGATACGAGAACAGCCCAAACCGATTCTTCGATTGCATTTGGGTGCTCGCAGATGAACGCCATAAGGCGCTTCACGTTGAAGCTGTTGAGGGCTTCAACGCCGATCTAGAGGAGTGCGCTGATGTGACGGTGAAGCTCCCGCTAAACACCGGGGTGCTGGTGGCACAGGTCACAGTCCCGATAATGGAGAGAACTAGCCAATGCCTTGAACTGCTAAGGCGCATCCAGCTCTCTCTTGAGGTTCCTGCAAATGCTCAACAATGATGTCACGGCCCGCGCCCTCATTGCGTTTCACCACACCAAGACCAATCGTCTCGATTTCACTTCCCATGAGGTCATTAACTCACCAGTAGAAGGTGGGTTCACTCTCGGAGCTGGTCGGGCGTTCTCAGAAGAAGACAAGGAAACGCTGGTTGATCTTCTTTTGAATATTGACGCTGGCATCGAATTTATCGACACCCGGATTCTGATCAAGTCGCGTAGCTTGCTGGCTTGGTACAACCCGCCTCAGGTCATTGACGTTCTGTTCAGGGACGCTGTTCACAAAGCTCCGATCCCGGGCCTGATATTTATCGCTTCCCAAGGAAAGCTCCGCTGCTTCGCCTTCAAGGGTAAAGGGCGTCCTACCCCTGACACTAAACTGTTCTTGGCCCCAATGGGCAATATGTATAGCTCGGGGTCCTTCTGCTCGGGCAACTGCGATGTTCCAAAGGACAACACCATCGCGAGCATCCCCGGCTGGGAGCGATTCGTGCTGCAATGCGTGAATACGCACATGGGTATCAAGGTGCTCAAGACTCCGACGAATTACGAGGAGGTTATTGCCTTCTATAAAAAGCTGAGCGACACCAGCGCCAAAAACTTTCCGGCAGCTCAACTGCTTCCGATGCTTGCCAAGGGGGTTCAACTCACTCTGAAGGATGCAGTGGTTACAGGGGGTGAAGAATGACTGCTACCGTTCAGGCCTTGCCAGTGGCGACACGTTACAAGACCCCCAACGAATGGACTTCTAGAGCAATTCGTATCGTCGTACTTGGAGCTGGGGGCAACGGAAGCGAGGTCGTAGACTGCCTGTCGTCGTTGCACTGCGCCCTGCGCAGCCTTGGTCATTCACATGGGCTGCATGTCACCGTCATCGATGATGCAATAGTGCGCGAATCCAACCTAGTCCGGCAGCGGTTTTGGCCTTGTGATTTGGGCGCATACAAGAGTGTGGCCCTAGCCAACCGTTACAACCTGAACCTGGGACTTGATTGGGTGGGCCTACCGTACCGGTTTCCTTGTGAGGAAACTCGATTTGCGTTCGCCAAGGCCGACCTGCTGATTTCATGTGTTGATGTGAACTCGGCCCGGTTAGCAATCGGGAATAGTGAGGGTGATTTCAAGCACAACGCAATGTGGCTCGACATGGGCAACGGACATCGTCACGGTCAGGTTGTTTTTGGTGGGCTGCGGGCCAAAGACCGTAAGAAGTTTCCATGTGTACTGGATCACTACCCCGAAATTGCTGACATGGCTGACAACCATACGAAGTCGTGCTCTGCTGCTGAATCGATTGCAGCCCAAGACTGTCTAGTTAATCGAACGGTTGCCACGGCGGCGATGAACGTCGTGTGGGAGTTGATCCGTACTGGCTCTACAAATCGAAATTGGATCACCGTCAGTTTGGAAACGGGCGAGCAGCAAACCTACCCTTTCCCGCCTCAGAACAGCGATAGCTGATTCGCCTCGAAATAAATCCGCTCCATACACTGGGGCGGCAGACCGGAATGCCCTGACGCCTTAGCCCGGGCAATCATTCCTTCCCTGAGATTTGCTGCGAATGCTGCGGCACACGATGTACAAATCGTGAAATCTTGAAGCACGGGCAGATCATCAACTTCCACAGTGTAGATGACCTCACTCCCAGCTACAGACAGATCACAAAGAGTTAGCCTTGCAATCAAAGCTGGTTCAGGTCGGGCCATAGCAAGGTGAACGTGCTTGTGCATCACCAGCATCACCAAGGTGTCCCCTTGGCGAATAGCTTGTTGCAAGGTAGTCGTTGGGCCCACGGATCGATCACGTTTGGAGGTGTGATACGAGTATAACGCTGGCGCTGAATGAGTCATCTGAAAGCAAACCTTCTGAATCCTGGCTCAGTTAGCTAAAAATCCCAATATAGGGCAGTTGCCTTCCACTATTAGGCTATAGGGGAGACAAAATGCCGTTAGCAATCCATTTCTACGATGCAATCACAGCGGGTAAATCACCCGCTGAAGGTCAAATCGTGCGCTATGACTCGCTCATGTGCGAGGAGTCTCTAATGCCTCAGGTTATGGAGATGATGGTCGGTTTGCGCAGTGATGTGCATGTTGATCTGGAGGCTGCTGCTAACTCTGAACTCGGTTCAATGGATCTGCTGAGCGGCCATTCGGAATTGGAGTGTGCGAGAACAGTCCATCGTCATTTCACGCGACCAAACTGTTTGCATATCGGCTTAGGTAATACTACGCGAGTTGATCCGTTCCTAAGGTCAACTTTTTACCGCAATCTTCTTCCTTTCCCCTGCATTGGGCTACCGGGACACAGCTACTACCTGGATCTAGAAACCATGCTCCGGGCCATTAATATCTTAAGGCCGGATGAGTACCCTTGGGCGGACAGCCCTGACCCAACCAACACCCAATCCTTCCATCATTTCCTCATGTGGGATGCGAATGTAAGCGGCGAGAATCGCGCGGTGAGGTTGAGAGATCTACTGGCGGACACGCACGCCAGCTGTCCCAAGCTTGTTGGCCATGCTCTCAAGCACTCATCTCTACAGAGCATCAAATCTGCCTTGGGCTTAGAGCAGGGTGAGGTCAGCGATCTCGAAAGCGCCACACCCATGTACCTGGTACACCAAAGTCTGCAGGCACCGAAAGGCTTCATCCTTGGACTGCCAGTTGGTGTCGATATCACATACCCCGATATTTTGTATGTGGCGGATCTTGAGTCCGATCTTAGCCAACTATGCAATCCAGCAATCACTTCATACCAAAGCTTTGTCCGAAACCCTTCATCAAATCCTAATGGGCCGCTTGTGCGGATTTCCCTCAGCCGCTTTCCTTTCTGCGCACCGCTTTCGGCCATACGACCGGCCGATGCAGCTCGGCTTTCCATCGATATCGGACTGGTGAAGCGAAGGATCGCCCAGCTCAGGTCTGCGACGCTCTTACCGTCCAGGTTAAAGGAAACACCTGTACTCCAGTTGTCGTCTCAACCTTCTGACGTGTACCACCGCATGTGGGCAGGAGATTTTTCACCTAAAGACCAGGTACTGATGCAAGAGCTCCATCAAGCGCCTATGGGGGAATGGCTAAATCTAGCTGTTGGCGCGAGCGACGGTAGGTTCCATGAATTAGTCGTCCGTCTGCTGGGCAGGATAGCCCCGGAAATATTAACAAGCGGCCAAAGAAGCGAGGTTGATGCATTCACTCAATCTCGGTTCGCCAAAAATTCGCCCCCCCCACTTTGGGTAGCAGAGCTCTTGAAACAGGCACAAGATGGCAATGAAGCATCATCAGCGGCAGTCGGCCTTATGCAGCTGCACAAACGCATTACCCGCAATATCGGATAAGTCATGGAATCATCGACCTCACCCAGCTACGACCCATATGCTTTTTTACCCTTTGTTGCCTATCGCTCTCTTGATAGGTCCGAGGGAGAGTTTTGCTACTCATTGATGCACTTCGTCGAATCTGAGAAATTCCGGGGTGTCGATGAGTCCTATCGTCAGTTCCTGCTGAAGCAAGATGATCGTGATGACTTCCTGCTGGAGACAGGTGCCATTGACCAGGGTGGTGTAAGGCAGGATTGGGTTCAGGTTCGGTTTGCTCTGATAAGAGCAGGAATGTGGATGCAGTTGGTTCAGCACCAAGACCACCTGCGTGAGTCATTGCTTCAGGCAGGATGCGAAACAGGTGTTCCATTGATTGACCAGGTTGCCGCGGACATCTACGAGCGGTTGATGAAAGCTCATGAGCCAGGAAATGAGTTGCGGCGGGTTGTACTGGCGGGCGACTTAGGCGTGATCGATGCAGAGATATTCAAAACCTTTGACCATCTGTTTCAGAACCGAATGCCCGATGAAATCTACGTTTCAGATGAACCGGGGGTAGCTGAAATGGTGCACAAATATGCACTTGCCAGGTACATTCCCCTTCGAGTGTTCACTTCAGCAGATCAAGACTGTGCTGATCAGATGCTCGCTAAGGGAACCCATGTCTTCACAATCAGTGTAGAGGCTGAGTCGGATTCTTCCCTGGCAAACCGTTTGCTACAACTCGCTGCGGAGCAGGGGAAGGTCTTTCATCGCTTCCCTTGGGTCAGTTAAGTCGTGAAGGCCCAAGCGCTGATCATTGCAATGCTTTCGCTATGTGGCTGCGCTGCAGACCCTGCCTGGGTTGTAGCGCCTCCAAAAGCCATCTGTTTTGAGCACGCGGACAAAAAGTGCATCGGTGACATGATCGCTAAAAGCGTTGAGACCGAACATCCTGGTTCAGTTCGGGACTCAGCCATCCGCAGCACTACGGCATTAACTCTAGGCGCTGGTATTCCAACCCCCCAGCTTCTGATAGACCTGAAGACGCAGTCTGAAACCTTCATGTGCCTGAGGCCCGATATCGACTTTGTTAGTGCTGGGCAAGCGATCAACGCGGCTAGAGAGAAGCGCTTTGATTCAGCACTCGATGAGGCACTGAGTGTGAAGGATCCGGAAGCGCAGGTATTAGCCCTTCGCCACATTGCTGCGCTGGCATCTCGATCAAGCGATGTTAAGGCGATTGGACGGTCCCTCAACACCTTAAACTCGGTAGACCAGCCAGCGTATATGGACGCGCTTCAGCAACGCTTACTCACTCTTCTGGCAACAGGCGACATCGAGCGGGCAAATACCCTGAGAGACGTGTTGCTAGATTTTTACGCGAAGCGACCGGGCAGCACGATGGAGCTCGCTCAGATAGCGATTAGCTACGTGACTACCGGACATATCGAAGACGCAAACGTATTCCTGAAACGAGCGGCAGGCCTAGTCAAAGAACTGAACAGCAAAGACATTGGTGTGCTGTTCGGGCTGGTTATCAAAGCAGCCCAAGGTGTCTACCCTCCTCCACAGGACTTTTACGAGTTTTCTAGTGACGCCATGAGGCTTCAAGCTTACGTTCAGCTGGCGATCCTTTTTGACCGTTCAGGGCAAACTGGGTACGCCCACCGGGTAGCCAGTGACATGGCAAGGTTTGCACAGAAGTCATCATTTAGAGTCGACGGACGTGATGCTACCAACGCATTCAGCAAGGTTCTGATCGAAGCAATGTAATGTTATCCACAATTTCCGGGGACAAATGTGTGCATAACCCTCCGCAACTCATACGGTAACAACCCTCAAAGGATGTGGTTAATAATTGATCAGCACGACTGGTTCTGGCACATTCTTTTGGCAGTAATTATGGGCAATACCTCAAAGGGATTAGCCCATGAAATTCTCCATCAAGTGTTCCGATCTAGCTCACTACCTTAAAACCGTTGCACGTGTACCCCAGCGCAAAGCCACTGACGTCTACGGTCACTTTTTGATACAGGTAGATGCCTCAGGTTTGGTGCTGTCTGCTCATAACGGCCAGAAGCAAATGAGCCTAACCATCCCAGCCGATCTGTTCACCCTGCAGGGCGATGGGTTTGCTGTCTGCGTCCCGGCAGTCAAGTTCGACCAAGTGGTTTCAGCTCTGGCAAAAGATGCGATGGTTTCCATCCAGTTTGCCGAGCCTAAGCTCGTGATTTCAGCTGCGCGATCGCGCTTCACTCTCGCCACAATTCCTGCCGATCACTTTCCCGTCATGGAGTTCACTGCCGACCAGAGCAAGGGTGAGCTGAACATCGCTGGTAGTACCCTCAGTACCGCAGTTCATCAAGTGGGCTTCTGTGCTGCCCGTAATGACGTTCGGGTGATGCTCAACGGCATTCTGTTCGATTTCCAACAGGGGCTCATGACCCTCGCTGCCGCTGATGGACTTCGCCTGGGTGTCACTGAAGTACCTGTGACTGGTGAACCGATGCAAAACTTCATCCTGCCGAGCAGCTGCATTGAGGATGTTTGCCAATTCGTTGGCACCGGAAGCGTTCGGGTTTCAACCTCTGGCAGCATGGCGCGCTTCACTCGAGAGGGTGGCGTACTACACACGAAGCTAGTTGAAGGAAAATTCCCTGACTACCGCAAGCTGTTAGCAGCTGCTGAGCAAGGCGACGTCGCCCGCATTGTCCGCGACGAATTTGCTGGTGCTATGGCCCGTGTCGGGCTCTTGTCCGAAGGTGCAGTTTCCTTGGTGCGCCTCGCAGTTTCCGCCGAGTCTATCTCGATCCAGTCAGTGGGCGGTAAGGCCGAAGACCTGGCCGACGATGTTCTCCCATGCGACTACAACGCGGAGCCGCTGGAGATTGGTTTCAACGGCCAGCTGGCTGGGGAAATTGTACGTTCTCTTGGAGCCGCCGAGATCGATGTGATTTTTTCCGGAGCTGCTTCTGGCACGCTCCTAAGAGCTCGAGACTTGCCATCACACAGTTTCGTATTGATGCCGGTACGCCTATAGGGCCAGGCTCTGGAGATAAATGATGAGCAATGTTGCGATCCAGCTTTCAACACAACACCAAAGCCCGGCAGAGCCACGTATTGGTAGGGGCTTCGATCTGCCTACCCAGACCCCGGCACTTCCAAGCCTCGATGGCCCAAAGGGGCTCCTGAGCGCTCAAGATGAGCAAGCTCTGGGCTTCCGGATCCTCATGGGTCAACTGGACCTGGTACGGGCATTGGCCGTCGATACGAGCATTGTCTCTTCGATGGTCAAGGAGATCTGGGATGCCATGGGCGAGAAGGACAAGGTCGACAAAGCGGTTGCGCTGATCTACCACGACGGTGCCTGGTTACGTGTTGGTACCCTGCCTGAAGGCGACTACTCAGCCAAAGAGGCTCACAAGAATGCAAAGGCTATTGCTGATCAGAAATTTGCTTCACTTGTTCGACGCAAGCTGAACACGATCCGAACCCTGATTAGCGAATTGCGGGGCTATGCGGCCGAAGGCATGGACGGCACTCTCTTCAGCGCTGCTGTTCGCGATGAGCTGCGTTTGAAGCTCGCTGAGATCGTTCCATACGACTACATCTTGAATCGTGCGGCTGATCAATTTCGCGTCAACTGCAAGGAGTTGAGTGCTCGCACTCGTGATCTGATCAAGTTTATCTGCGACGAGGTTCGGATTCCTAAGATCAAGGTTGAAGGGATCATCTCTGGCAACTGGACATCACCTAAGCTGATTCCGGCATTGCTGATCTCTGGCGGCTATGAGCTTAAGCTTTTCCCCCCAGCTGCGATGAAGAAACTCCGTCTCGGTATCACCAGCCGTCAGCAAGCAATCCTTGACGCTGCGTCCACCGGCGAAGCGCCAGCCATTGAGATTCTTTCCGCGTGGTCCGTTTTCAACCGCGTTGATCGTGATATTGAGAAATGCGCTGATATTTTCACCAACGCAAATGTTCGTCTGGTAGAGCAGCAAATCGGCCGCTTCCGTTTTGCGGACAAGGAAATTGCTCGGTCTGCAGCCAACATGGGATTGACTCGTGCGGTTTACAGATTTGCGCCTGAGATGGGTTTCCGCTTCTCGACGATCGCGCTCACTTGGATCAATGTATCCATCAGTCGAGATCTGGCTGACCAAGAGTCCATCCGCCTACCCGAAGGTATGCATAAACACCGTCGCATGATTTCTAATATGCTTCGTGATCAGCCAAACGTGTCTATCAATTCCCTGGCCGAGGCAACGAAGCTGGAGCAGGACGTTGTTCGTGACCTTGTCCACTTCGCCGGCGGTCAGAGATCGATCGACACAGCGTTCCAGGGCACTGACACTTCAGATGCAGATGGCCTTCATGAGCTGCTCGCTGACACCAACAACGATTTCATGTCTGAGATCGAAGACGACAGCATGCGCCAGTTTGTAGAAAGCGCTCTGGGAGACGTTCTAACCCAGCGCGAGATCTTCGTAATTGTCAATCGCTTCGGCATGGGCGACGCCCGTGAAAAAACCTTGGCAGAACTATCGGTCGAAATGAACCTCTCGAAAGAACGAGTGCGTCAGTTGGAGATCCAGGCTTTGAGTAAAATTCGCGACTCTGAATTCGCTGAGACGCTCTTTGAAATGTGGGGTGACATGTGAACGATCGCTTACCTCTTCCTGGGGCAGACGTAGAAGTCCAGGGCGTTATGGGAACTTTCGTGGGGGCCGATCTGATGAGTAACGGGCAGGTTTATTTCACTATTCGATCATCGGTCTCGAACGTGTCCTTGATGGCCATCAAGTGCATTGATTGCTTGGTAGGTATCCAGCGAATCAGTGACTGTGTCGTTACGGTCTCATCGGGGGCGTGTAAGTGGCGCAAGAGTCCGACTGGGGATCGATTCGATGAAGATTTCTCAACGATGCTTGGTCACTCTATTGAGGACTTCCAGGCATCTGAAGATGTACAAGGTTTTCAGGCCATGCTGTCACGGCGCAACATGGCTTGGGCACGGTCTCGTTGACGAGGTGACGCATCCTGGTTCTCTACGACCATGCCTGCGAACTCATCACGACCTTCAAAATCACCGTTCACCTCAAGTTTCCATGCCAGCGAAAGCATGCGTTCCGCATCCTCGCAGTCAGGCACCTCATTGAGGTTGTCGATTTTGGACTCTTCCGTTTTGACCTCCTCTACAGTAACTGTTTCAGTTTCCAGGATGATCTCTACAGGAGGTGGCGCGGGCGCAAGAACCGGCATGCCTTTGTATCTCCGTACCTCATTCACTGGATGCGACAATTCAGGAGGATGCTCATAATGCTGCGCCTCGGACGCATGGTTGCTCAGCTTCAGGTTCCAAAGGAACGCCAAGGCAATTACGAGCAACACTAAGCCTACAATCCAAATCAAATTCGATGGCACATCAATCACGACAAATTCTCCCGTTGCTAATACCCTAATAGTGGCCACCCACTACCCCATTTTATGTGGTTTTCGCTGGTGGCACAGCTCGCTGAGCGGATACTCAAGTCATTCTCTCAAGGGCATCACCATGAACACAGTACGCAGCGAACAGACCCAAAGCATCAGCCTTCCAGTAAACTTCAATGGTGTGCTTAACGTCACACTCCCCGCGCATGTCAATGCTGAGGAGTTTTGCGCGATGGCACTCGCTCAGTTCAAGCAGCTCCTCCAAGCTGAAACCGCCATGGGTGAGACGGGGGAAGCCTCCTTCTCGTTTGAGGGTGATGTTTGGAGCACTGAGGGCCAAGCCCAGGTTGGCGATTTGATGTTTGAGGTACAGCACGACCTCTCAATGAACGTATCAGGTGCGCTTGTTGCGCTTAAACCGCGAAAGGGCGAGTTCGGGGCGGACCGGTATCGCAGTCGAATCTGCGCTTACGTATCTGAGCACGATGTCTACGTTACAGGCCGCTGTCCACAGACTGACGCAGAGCGAGTGCTCGTGCTTGTCCGGATGGACGCTTCCGACCCCACTGTGCACGTTATGAACCCCTCATTTGACGAAGATATGAGCCTCGATGGTCAGGCGCCTTTGGTGAGTGTTCCATTCCGTGGCATGTCATTCGCCCTAAATTGACTCGACATTGAGTGGGAGGTCGACTCCATAATGATCAATCCCTTTACCCTCTCAAAACCTAGATTGGGTCAGCCCTGCAACGGATGTGGCTATTGCTGCACGTTTGAACCTTGCATGCTGGCCAGCACCTACTTGAACTGTACCTCTGGACCTTGCGTCGCTCTCGAACACAATGATGGGCAATCTAGCTGTGGCTTAGTCCGAAACCCCCTTGGCTATTTGTACCAGGCGGCCAATCCAGACTCCACGGTATCGGTTCTTGATCCATCTCCAGACCTGGAAGCTGGCTACCACTTATCCGTCAAGATCGCTGCTGCCTTGGGCGTAGGGCAAGGGTGCGACTCTGACGATACGGCCGATGCGTTGCATTGGCCTTCGCACATACCCGTAACCAACATTCCTTAGCCCGTTTTAGGGCACTCCAACTCCACTATTAGGTAAAGATTCCTTTTTGGAGATTGGGATGACCACTCGACGCGAATTCAACAAGCTTTCCGCGGTTACCGCTCTAGCAGCTGCGTCTGGTCTGGGCCTTGGGCTTAAGCCGGAAGATGCCGAAGCTGCAGTAACATCACTAGCGACCCTTCTTGTCATTGATCCTGTCACCCTCAGCTATATGGTTTATGGCCCTTGTTGCTGGTGGTGTGAGGATTACCTCATCGTGTCCCACTATCAGCCTGTAGCCATCTGTGAAGTGATCAAAGGCGGGGGCGATACCGCCTTGGGTCAGCCCATCAGCGGTCCGCTCAGTGCCGGCACTGATAACAACGACTACACCTCAATGCATGTGCGACTTTGGGAGATCCCTGACTGGGCCCTTGATATCGCTATGGCCTATCAAAGCTGCAAGCTTTGCGGGCCTGATATGGCTCGGACCTCGAATGTTGGGTTGACCAATATCCTTGATGTATGCGGAGCGGCATCTAATGTCCTCCAAAGTAAAGCGCTCAATGCGTTCAACCAAGCCTTGCCTAGTTGCTTTCCAAAAATGATCTATGACACTGAATTTGACCCCACTTGGAACACCGGGTGCAGAGATATCGGTGTTGCTTCCGCCCTGGGTATGGTGGCATGCACAAATCCTCTGACATCCAGCGTTTCCCTTTTTGGGTCGGAGATCTGCATAGGCACCAGGTGGGGAGCCCTTTATCCGCGACAAATGGCTGATCACGATGACAATGCGGCAATTGCCGCAGGAAAGGCTGCCTACCGAGCAATTCATGTCAGTGGCTTTTCTGTTGGTTCTTTCCCTTTCAATGCCTCTCTTTCGGTCGGAAAGCTTCAGCAGACGTCACCAGGGGTAACTGTAGGGTTTGAGGCTGGTAGCTTTCTTCTGGATACCCAGATGCGGTTGTGGCCAGTATCGCTGGAGGAGATCTATACCTTTGTGTGGTGGGTCCCAGTTGTTTGCTGCAAATCCTATGATGAGATCATGGGTTTCTGTACTCCACAAACGTGTGGCTGATGGGCTTCTGGCACGTGATTTAGCGCATAGAGTGGTCCCGACCATGAGGATCACACTATGCCAAGCGTTCAAATCAATACCTCTCCCCTCCTACGCAATTTCGCTACCCTGATGCCGAATACCTGCATACAGGTGACCACAAAAATGGGACCTCAGACGCTTCTCAGGGCTGAATTCCCACCTGCCGACTACCCCGTCGACTCAGATCAGCAGTTGCAGTTTCTCCTGGACTTGATTGCCACTTCGAATCCAGGCGCCCTGGACTTAATTCATGAAGTCGCAAGCCGCTGCGTTGAAGATCAGCGTACGGCAATCGGTGACTTGCTTCGTTCCGCTCCCAACCGGCACAACAACTAACTCTCGAAAAAAAGGCTACCCTTGGGTAGCCTTTGAATCAGAATGTTTTTTGTCCGTAAATTTGGGCAAGCTTTCGGGCCAGTCCCTCAGGGTTCGCCGAATACTGAACCGCGCCGGTATTGCGAGCAGTGTCCGGCATACTCTTAGCCCCAGATGATTCGTGATCTTGGGCCATGATCATTTTTGCTTTGCCCTTGATCGTTCTGATCCCACCAGACCCATCCATTCCCATGCCTGACAAAATGATCACCCCGAGGTGCGGGTGACAGTCGAAGACAGAACGAATCACTGCATCTATGCATGGGTTGAATGACACAGATTGAGCGCTGTATGGCTGAAGGTGGATCACACCAGCATTGATCACAATCGTGTTATCGCGCGGAACTAGGTACACGGAGTTAGGCTTGATTTTCATGCCTGACTCCGCTGATTGAACTCCCCACCCTGGAGCAACATCCTTCAAGCGTGCCAGCATCTGACTGTATCCAGCTTCTGACATGTGCTGGGCAACGAAAATTGAAATGGGCATCCTTGGAAGATCACCAAAGAACTGACGCAGCGCCTGCGGCCCACCTGAGCTCGCACCAATGATCCAAAGGTCGGGCACGTTCTTATTGTCCGCCTCATCCTTTTTTTCATCCAATTCGTTGGCTAGGTCAGGCAGAGCCAATTTGATTTCTTCGATCGTACGGTTTCGCCATGAGATACGATCACGTTGAGCCATGGCATACAGATTCTTATCGTGCACAAGACAGATGGGCTCTTCGCGGTCCAGTGCCTCCATCACCTCCTCACATTCCACGACGTTCGAGTCCGCCATGTCTATCAGCAGGATATGTGCATTGCTGATTTCCAGGTCGCCATCTTTCGCATGCGAAACGTCATACATGATCAGGTCGCCGACCAGTGGTGCAAGAAGCTCAGTGAACAACGCCTTCTGCACCTCATCCGTACTTACTACGCCAACTCTCATGCTGCGGATTCCTCCATCGATTTCTGCGCTTTGATCTGAGCTACAGCCTGTTGAAGAGACGGTGCATCACAAGGTTTGAGCAGATACTTGGTCACGCCGGCCCGCATTGCTTTTTCTTCAAGGCCCGTACGTGTAGTGATCATGATGATTGGAGTGTCGTCAAATTCCGGCTTGCGCCTGATCGCCTCAGTGAACTCGAAACCGTTCATATTCGGCATCTCAACATCAACCAGCATCAGGTCCGGCTTATCGATTAAGCCCAACTTGTGCAACGCGTTCTGACCGTCGACTGCAGTTATGACGGTGTATCCGAATCCGGTGAAGATTCGCTCAAGTTGACTGCGGTAGCTTCTTGAGTCGTCTACTACCAAAACAGTTGGCTTTTTTTCACGCTTCAGCGAACGAACGCGATTTTGTCGAACTTGATACCCTTTCGAACCTTGCTTGAGATTCAGTCGAGCCATTTCCATTACGTCCAGCACGAAGACAGGACTGCCATCTTGCATCTCTGTCTCACCCACCAATCCACGGACATTCGCGAGCATACCTTCAAGCTTTCTGATGTGGATTTCTGGCATAGAGTCGACTTCAGCCACCTCGATAGCTATCCGTTCATCACCTTGCTGGCAAAGAATGACTGTTACATCCCCTCCTTTCTGATCGGCACTGCGTGAGTCCGGCATAGCGACCAGATCTGCCAGGTGAACGACGTCGAAGCTGCGGTCGTCGTACGTGACAGTAGCAAAGCCATTAGCTGCTCTTTGCGCGGCCAGGGAGCTACGAGATACAAGTAATACTTGAACCATTGAATAGCTCTGAATCGCAAACCATTGGCTGCCAGAGCTCACTATCATTGCTTTGTTAGAGCCGATCGTGAATGGCAACTCAATCAGAAACCGAGTGCCGATACCCTTCTCACTTTCGATGTAGAGGCGACCCCCAAGCCCCTCAACAGTGGTTGCAACGATGTCCATCCCAACACCCCTGCCCGAGACATGCGTCAGCTTAGCCGCGGTCGAAAAACCGCTATGTGTGATCAGTCGCATGATCTCGGCACGGCTCAGTTGATCGCTATCGGAGATGATCTTCATCTCAATGGCTTTACGGTGTACGGCTTCAACATCAATGCCACGACCGTCGTCACTGATCTCGAGAACGATGTGTTTAGCCCGGCGGGATGCTTTGATTTTTACAGAGCCTAATTCCGGCTTACCAAGCCTCAAACGTTCTGCAGGGGGTTCGATACCGTGGTCTATGGCGTTCCGAATAATATGAGTCAAAGGGTCAGATATTGCGTCCAGCATCATCTTATCCATGATGACTTCTTCACCCGCCATCGTCGCTTCAACTTCCTTGCCAGTTGCTTTCGCGGCTGTCTTCGCAGCCCCTGTCAGCTTCTGTCTGGCGTTGAGGAATGGTACCAGGCGAGAATGGAGCAGATCTCGCTGGAGTCCGATTAGGGCGGGATCAAGCTCATAGAGAGCATTTCGCATTTGGCGGATGTACGAGAAGATCTCGTGAACCTGTTCACGGACTTCATCTACTTGTGCACCCATTGCAACATGCATCGCAGAAAGGTCATTGAACCGCTCTAAATCTGCTTCTGCAGCATCCTCAAATTTCCGGGCCTGAGGTTGATTGTTGAAGAAGCTCCTGAGGGCCGTCGTAAGCTGACCGTGTTGAAGACTGTTGGCTTCAAGTAATTCCCGGGCACCGGTTAGCCGGATGTGCGCCTCTTCGTTCAGGGCACTAAGACGGTAGCGTACTGCGACCAACTCCGAAGCCCTTTCCGCAGCAGCCTCTAACAGATGAAGTTCTACACGGATCTTTTCGGAGGTACCCCCGTTAGATTTCTTGCCATCATTAGTGGCCTGGGCCTGCTCACGCCCTAGCAGGTCGAGTACAGCGTTGGAGACGATCGGTTGTTCGACTCCAATCTCGCTGTCCATTTTAATGGTGTAGAGCCTGTCGAATGCCTCGGAAGCTTGGCGGGCGTATTCGGCTCGTACTGGATCGTCCTCAAAAGATTTCGCATGCGAAATCTTTTGGCTAGGGGCGATTTGGTTTTGGTCATCAGTCTCCCGCTGAGGTTGGGATTCCTGCACAGGATTTTGATCAGCAATTGATTCTTTCGCTACGATATCGTCGGACTGAATCAGCTGTTCAGGTGCTTGAGGAATGTTTAAGACTGTCGCCTGCTCGGCGTCATCAGTGGTGATTTCCTCATTAATTATGCCTCCCTGAACGCTATCCTCACGTACAGCTGGGCCATACTCGCCATCAGTTTCCATCTCGGCAGCAGCCGTTGAAGCTTGGCCCCTGCCACCTTTTCCGCGGCCACCTCGTTTCTTCCGAGCCGGTTTGGTTTCAGCTTGATCAACGCTGACCTCATCGAGGAACGTTACCACCGGCATTTCTTCCGCTACTTCGCCTGTGTCATGAGGCTGCTCGAGAATAGCTTGGTCTTCGGTGGCAGGCTCAAGATCGGGCTCGCTTGAGATCACGGTCTGAATCTGCGCCTCGAGTTGAGCACCGGGAATCGCTTGATCTGAATGGAGTAAAGACAGATCGATTGTGTTTGTATTTACGGATTGTTCAAGGCATTGAATGAGGGAACTCGGTATTGGGTATCCACGGCCCTTCTTAACATCCTCCGTCATCGCCGTAATAGCTTGCATCACCAGCATAACTAGCTGAGCGCACGCTGGACTTGGATTGATAAGCTTAATTGAAAGGCTTTCAAACAGACTTTCCATCGAATGCGTAATTGCTGCAATCGATTGTGCTTCCGCCATCAACGCTGCACCTTTCAGGGTGTGCATATTGCGTTTGATGGTCAGCACCAAATCTTTATCGTTCATATCCTCGAGCCAGGCTGCAACGTTGCTTTCGAGATCGGGGAACACATCCTCAGCTTCATCTAGATAGAACTGGAAATCCTCGTTGTACTCTGGAGGAATCTCCATAGACGCTTGAATAATGCCTGCTTCAACTTCCTCACCATGGGTCGGTCCTGTGTCGTTGGTCAAAAAAGATTCTGCATGCGGAATCTTTTGCTCCTCAGAATCACCTTCCGATTTGTTGTGCCTTGCGAAAACCTCCACCTTCTGCTCGGTTGGCGGCTTAGCAATCGCGGCAGGCATTTCAGTGAATACCGCTTCCTCAATATCATCTCCAATTGAGGCAGCCATCGTGACCCATGCACCTAAGCGCGAAGTCTCAGACACCCACGGGAAATCCAACATGTACTTATGCGTCTGCGCGAGTACGTCGGAAAGCACCGATATGTCGTCGGCCGTTAGCGCTTTGCCAGCCGTGAATAGAACCTCAAAGCGAGACTCTAGGACGCCGTATACCTCGTGCAATACCTCACAATTCACAGACCCTGAGATGCCGTGTATTGAATGCGCAGCTCTGCAAATGTCACGAGTCAGATGAGGTTGGCTGCCCTCGCTAAATGACAGGAGAATCCCGTGGTAGAGAACGAATTCCTCACGGTAGAGTTCGATGTGGCCGCCGTCGATGCCTTCTGGATATTCGCGGAGCTCAGTAACAGTATCGCGTTCAACCAACTCACCAACCAGCACCGAACTAGTTTCTGAGGAGTCAGGTGTCTGATTCACGTCGTGGTTGGTAATTTGGGGTTCGTCGAGTGCTTGGACGATGCCTGGATCGGACTTAGCAAGTAGGGCTTTCTCCATATCCCTAGTGAAGATAGTGACCTTACCGCGAGCAGAGTATTCGTCCATGCAACGGAAAATCATCTGGAGGGACGAAACGACTAAAGCGTCAGCTTCAGTGCGATTGAAACCCTCATCTCGTGAATGGTTATTCACCGTTTGACTGAACGTGCCCATTGCTCTTGCAAGGCGGTGGAATGAGTCGAACCCATACAGTTTCGCACCCATCGCCAAACGGTCCGCAGCTTTGTACAGCTGCTCCATTGTCTTTCTATCGCGAACATCTGGTTTGAGCAGTACGGGCTCGAAGATCTTTCTGAGCTCAAAGATTTCTGAGAGGAAGTGATTTTCGTCGCTCTCATTAACTTCGTCGGTAGCGATTGCTGCCTCAAACTTTTCCATCAATTCTGAGGGAGATACAACATCAACGTGCTCGACCTGGATGTTCAGCTCGCTAAGTGCTTCTTCAGCCCGTGTCATGAGGGTAGGAGACGGTGCCATGCCGGCCAGAATGGCCGCAAGGTAACTCTCGACGGCTACAAGTGCCCGTGCCGACATATCTACCGCAGTGGACCCTTTGATCCCCTGTTCAGTCATCTGACTCAGGAAGCCCTGGCATGACCCATTGAGAACAAGACCTGCACGAGTCAATCCCGTGAAGGACAGTGCCGCGCTGGCGCCTACCAAGCGGCTTAGGCCTGATCTCAAATCCTCGATGCCTGCGCCGCTGTCCAAGTGATCGGTGATCGAGCGTCGGGTGAGTGCCAACTCTTGGATGGATTGCTCCACAACGCTGGCGATGACGTCAGGTTTTACCCCTGGAATACGCAATGATTGAATCGATTCGTTTGAGTCCAGGCGTCGGATGTGTTCATCAAGGAACATGAAATCCGACTTCAGCTTCTCAATCACGTCAGTTGTGAAACCGTCCACGGTGGACACCTTCTCCACTCTCGCTAGCGATTGCGCCGCGACAGCAGCCATCTCGCTCTCGTTCACCATGTAGAACACGCTGGCTACCTGCCGGATGGAGGCCCTGAAGGTCGCAATCTGGGCATCAAACGTCAGCGGCGATTTGCTGATGATCGCCCGGCCAAGGGAAACCATAGAGGTTTCCAGCAGAGGTTTGAGCTCGACTACCACATCCTTTATCGAGTCAGCACTGGCGGTTTCAATACGGGCTTGAAGCTCCGCGAGCGAGGTAGCGTCCACTGACTTTCTGACGTTGAATACGGCCAACACGTCTTCGATGGACTGAGGTAGCTTCGCGGACATGCTTAAGACAGAAAGCAGGGATTTGAATCTTGTGACACCTAGCGTCGCTTTAGCACCATCCTCTCCGTCAGACTCGGCTTTCTGAATGGCAACAGATAGCATACGAATTTTTGAAAGGGTATCGCCAGCCGCTCGGATAGCACCACAAGCAAGTGCTTCAGTCAGGCACTCCCCGACCCACCAAAAGCAACCGACTTCCAAATCGCTTGTTACGACCTGAAGTTCTCGAAGAATGTCGCGCAGTTCGATAACCGCAGCTTTATTCTGGTTGGTCATGTACGCGCTGAATGCGGTTTGAAATCGCTTGGGCGAACGACCAAAGACATCCTGACGTTCATCGTCAGAAACATCGCGGTTTCGATGCGGTGGCTCGACGTAAGCGAACTCCACATCGGGTGGAAGAAGGTTGTCCTCTTCCAGTAGTGGAACCCCACGGAGCTCCCTCAATTCGTTGATCTGTTTAGCAAGGATGCCAGCGCTATCTGGCGCGCCGTCCACAACCATACCCAGAAACTTCGGTATGGTCAGCAGACTACCCATTATTGAGACGAGCGCCTGCTCAATCTTCTCTTGAGCTAGTCGATGATCTGCAATGTTTGTAACGATGATCTTCACTTCGAGTGCTAAGGCACTGCCGCCGATGCACTCAGCAACATCGAGCGCGGCATGGATATGCTTGACCTCGATCTCGACATTTTTGAATGCAGCATCGCGATCCTTCTTTTGGTTTTCAAACCAAACAGGCTCGGCATCGGGTGGAGGACTCGCTAAAGCTTTTGACTTTTTATTAAAGACTTCAAGCTGCAACTTGGTCGTGTCGACGCTCTTCTGTATAGGAGCCCGAAGCCAGGTCAGTTGGGCGATACGCAGTTTGTTAGACATCGACAGACCTTTGGAATACGTTGGGATTACTGTTTGGAATACGGGTCATGAATGGGTGAGACCAATTGAGGGTCTCCCCGGGGCCGGTGATGAGGTGGCCACCTGGGACAAGCATTGCTGAAAGTCTGTCCAGGATTTCGTATCTAGTATCTGTGCGGTAGTAGATGAGCATGTTCTGTGTGATTACGATGTTCGGATTCGCCAGTTGCACGGGTCTGTCTTGCAGAATGTTGTGCTCCTCAAACGTCACCATTTCACGGACGAACCTGTGAAATCGCATCTTGTTACCGCGGGTAGGGGCTGCGGCCAGTAAGCCAACACCTTCATGCCTTGGGTACAGCCCCTCACGCGCAGTGTTTATGCACACAGATGAAACATCGGTACCGTGAACCCTGAAAGTCGGGTGACCAGCATCTAGTAGCGCGGAAGCAATGCTGAAAGGCTCTTCTCCGGACGAACATCCGACAGAGAGAATCCGCGGCGAGGTAATGCCTTCGCATAACTTGACGATTCGTTCAGTGGCTGGCAGCGATCGAAAGAACCGAGTTTCATGGTTCGTAGCCAGATGTAGAAGCATTGACCATGTCTCAGCGTCCACACGGCCCGACTTACGCCGTTCATCCAGGCTTTCCAGGTCCATACCAATACTTTCTACAAAACGCGTCAGAGCGCTCTTGAACGCGCCCTGACGGTTAGCATCAATCTGTATTGAGAACCTAGCCTCGATAGTCACTAACCATCGGTCAAATATGTCCAGCTCAGCCGGTGCATCGAGGCTATTCATCGTCAGTCCTTGGAGAATTGAGCGATCGTGCTCTGTAGGTCTTGAGCTTGTCGGTTAACGTTTTTGATTGCGACGGCTGTCTGCTCGCTAGCTGCGCTGTTATCAGCGCTGTACTGGTTTACGCTGTCTACAAGATCTCCCACGTCGCTCGACTTCGCCTTCAGCTCTTTTGTGTCTTCGGTTGCACGCTGTGCACCCAGAGTCAGGTTACCAGCCAGGTCCTTGATGTCTTTCAAAGCGTCTTGAGCAACATTCGACCTATCACGGAGCTTGTCTGTTTCACGCTGCGCACGATCCACCGCGGACTGGTTTTCGCGTGCGGCATCGTTCATTGTTTTCAGCTGGACATTAATTTGCACGACCGCATCTTTCGTCTCTTCACTAAGGCGGGACATTGCCTTTGCTGCGTTGGCAATGCGGATCGACTGCCCCTTATCCTGAAGCTCATCAGCCATAAGGTTTGCGTTGAAAGAGAGCATCGCGGCCCTGGAGGCTACCTCTGCAACAACCTGCGCAATTGTTTCCAGAACCTGGAAACTCTCGATCATGTGTTTCGAGCGGTGTTGGATTGATAGGGTCTGCTGTTGCAGCTCGAGGATGTTGTCATGAACCTGTGTTACCGACGATTCACCCGAAGCAACCTTCTGCACCATGTCGTCAGAGATCTGCTGAGTCTCTAACGTCATATCCTCAATCTGGTTGATGAACTGAGACAGATCGCCAAACAATTGGCTGATATGTTCAATTGCCTTGTCCTGCTCGCCACGATTCTGTGCAACGTTCTGCTCAGTTATCAGGGTTTGCTCAGTCGCTGCGGAAAGGCCAATGATTGTTTCTTTGACTTCGTCAAGAATTGTGGCGAAATTGCCAAATGTTTTGTTAAGGCCCTTGGCGATATCGCGCGTAGCTTCGTTGTCTTCAGTCAACCGTGTATTGAGCTTGCCCTGCCCTACCAACTCGATCTCATCAAGCAGCAATTTCAAATGCTTAGATCGTGTGCTTATCGAGACCTCTTGATGGCGGCCCTGAGTCTCAATGGACTCTGTACGACTGCTAGTGATCGATCGCATCATCAGCATTGAGATAATCGAAAGGAGCAACGTCAATCCGCCCAGGCCTGCGACGATAGTGATCCCCATTGGGCGACTGTCAGGCAGTGCTTCAACTGAACCGATGAGGCTGGCCGCGGACGAAGAAACTCGGTCACGGACATTCCAAATAGTTTTCGCATGCGGAATGTTTTCACTTACCCCTGATGCGTTATCAATGGTCTTTTGAACCAGGCGAACGACGGATTCAGCTTCTCGATAGCTTTTGACCAAGGGGGTCATAAAGTCTTGATCTTTTGGAAGCGACGGTCCGAGCCTGGCCAATGTAGTCACATACTGGCTGAATGCGCTCGCAGCCGCCCGCAACGTATCGCTGTTGATAGCGCCATCCGAGCTCAAAGCTTGCTGGCCTTCTTCCAGCGACGACACAGCCTTAGAAAGCTGTCCCTTGATTTGCGGCCCGGCCGATGATGCTTCAAGGCTCGCACGAGCCTCCTTCGCAGCTTTTAAAGCCTCGGCTGCGGTTCTCTGGGTGTCAGCCAGAGTCCTGCTGTATTGATCAGTAACTGTACGCTGGCTAACAATTTGGGAGATTGATGGTGAAATCTCTGCCCAGACCTTCTGAAGTGATTCCAGATTCGCCAGCACTACTGGTGGAGCTGGTTCGATACCTCGGACTGGATCACCGTTGCGCAGAGCAGCGAATGCTTTCTCTACAACATTTTCTAAATTAGCCATATCTGAGTTGTAGCTGCTATCTGTCGCTGCTCGCTCAGCAAGGTAAATGGCCTGCATAGCGCTTGTTTGTGCTTGGTAGCTGGCCTTCAGCAAGAAGCCTTGCTGGGTATTGTTTTTCAGGAATTGATACCCGGTATAACCGGCTGCGCCACCCGACAGGAGGACCATAATTGTTGCTAGTGAAACGATGGAAGAATTATTACTCATGCTGTCCAATCTCGGGTGGGGGTCAAGTGAGGTCAACGTTCTGCAGCTTGTCGTCTGCTATTAGCGCTGGGAGATCAATGAGGGCCCAGGTGCGGCCCCTTGCAGTTACAGCTTTCCGCATGCTCTTACCAAGCCCTGGGGGGATCATGAATTCACTCTGATCGCAATCCCGAAGCTCGCTCGCAAGTAAGAATTCGCAAATCTCATCTACGACAAGTGCCACGTTACCGACGCCCTCACCGCCCTTAACAAACAGGGCCGCTCCTGCTTCATTACCTAGGGCGGGGTCTCGATATATGTTCAAAAAGCGTGAAATATTTACGAAGGGAAGGAGTTGTCTGCCCAATCTCCCAGCGCCCATCAACCACGGCTTGGTGCCCGGAATTTGATTGAGCAACTTCGGCACCTGATCTACAGCAATGATCGAAGTAGACGGGCTAAGGCAGTAAGTTTCACCTATCCGGTAACCGGCAAAGTGCATCCCCCCTTTCTGCTTGAGGCTATTCAAGGAGTTCATCCATCTCAGTTAGAGCTTGTTCAAGCTTCGCCCGTGTGAAGGGTTTAGTCAGGTACAGATCGGCTCCGCTTATGAGACCAGATTGCTGGTCGAAAACGCTGCTTGCACCTGAAAGCATTGCGATTGGCTTGTCACCCCAATCCTTCCAACCGCGTAGTAGCTCGATGAGCCTAAGCCCGTCGAGCTGGGGCATTTCACGGTCTATGAAACATGCGTCGGGGTTTGTTTCTCGGATCACGGCCAGGGCCTTATACCCATCCTCAGCGACGTGAACCTCGTACCCGAGTTTTTCAAGCAGCGTGATACCTAGCTTCCGCATACCGCCGGCATCATCGACGATGCAGACAGATCTGATTTTGGGCATATTGAATCCTCTTCTATGCCCTAATAGTGAGGTTCAGGTGCTCCATATCTGGGGTATCAGCGAATCTGAGGTGGTTTTTTTTTGGCAGTCGTTATGTTGCTTGGGTTTAGGAGAACCCAGTGCCGTCAAAAACAAACCATCGATCTGCATTTGCCTCTGACCCGAAGTTTCTTGAGCGTCTTGCAAAGCAGGGGTTAACCCCAAACACACAAACAGCTGCCACCCCTCGCTCAGAGATAAACGCCCAACCCTCTGGCCGGACAGGTGAAAGCAAGGCAACCACCCGCATGCGCAAGGTGCGTGATGCCAATATGGACGGACGGAATGATCGGTTTGAATTCGACACGTTGACTAAGTCTTTGTGTGCCTTTTTCCCAGGTGCCCTACTTCTAGGACTCAATGTGATGTTGCGAGTGCATGATGCGAAGAGCACCTCTCTCAAAGCTACCTGGGTTAAACGAATTGAAGCGATGAAGCTTGAAGGCATGCCAGTTTTCAAAGAGTGGCTTGCTCGCGCTGAGTACCCAGTCATTGTGGAAGAGATTTATATAACCCCAGAAGTTAGGCTTTTGGACCACGAATCAGTGGCAGCAGCTTGCAAGCCTATCCTCGATGCATTCGTCGTGAATGGCTTTTTGCCGGACGACAACGGTCACTTTATAGCCCATCCCCTCGCCTTCACTGAAAGGGGCCAGAATCCTGGTCTCCTCATCCGGTTTAAGCCTACTCCTAAGCCGTGGGGCTTGATCGATGACGACACTATGCTCCGAGCTAGGACTTCAATGCTCGGGAACTGAACGATCTGTGGAAACCCAATCCTCGACGACATGGTTTTTGAGGACGAGATCTACACAGTCTCGGCCTTAGCTGAGTTGTCGTTTATTGTATTTTTGGCTTGACCTTGCATTAATTCTCATGTCGGGTATACCTGTGTATCCGTTACACGACGAACAGAGTGGATACACGTGTATCAATTAGATCCGAAAAAGCTGTCCTGTCTGGGTATCCAGGATGTACCTACAACCCTCATGAACATTGAGGTCGAGCGGCTTCACCCTGGGGTTTGGCAGAAGCGAAAGCTATTCAGTGAAGAGTCCTTGGATGACCTGGCGGACTCGATGAAGACAACGGGAACGAACGTTGTCCCCATGATTGTATGTTTCCGGCCAGATGGTGACTTCAGCATCATTGCAGGCGAGCGTAGATGGCGTTCAGGCCAACGGCTGGGGTTTCGAACCCTGAAATGCGAGGTTGGTGCCTATAGCTATGAGCAGGCTGCATACATTTCGGCTGTTGAGAATCTTCAGCGTACGGACCTAAACCCCATCGAGGAAGCTACCTCATACAATGACCTTTGCACGGAACTGAATCTTTCACATGGCGATCTGGCTACTCAGCTAGGAAAGAGCCGAAGCCACATCTCTAACTATGTTCGCTTGCTGGATTTGGACATTCGAGTACGCGACTCGCTAATCAGCTCCCGGCTTTCCTACGGTCATGCTCGGCCTCTTTGTTCATTGAAAAACAAAGCTGATCAACGAAACATTGCGGAAAAGGCTGTTCGGTTTGAATGGAGCGTTCAAAAGATTCAGCAGGCAGTGAACGCTCTCACTCAGCGTAAGCCCTCCCCCGTTAAGCTGTCTGATACGGATCCTGATCTCAAGCGTCTTGAGCGGGACATTTCAGAGGTCACTGGGCTAGATTGCGTTGTTAAACGCACTCCTGGCGGCAGCTGGCAGTTGGGGTTTCTCGCACCCGAAAGTGAATCGTTTACCGGCCTTCTAGACCGATTGGGTGTCCGCTTCGATTCTGATTTGGAAAACTGAACCGCGACATCATGTTTTTGGGACACCTGCCCTCCACTATTAGATAAATACATATGGATTCCCCGCAGATGCTTTCCCACCTCGAACTCATAGATTGTTTTAGTCCTGAGCGCGATGCTGGGCAGGAGATCCTCAGCGGTACAGCTCCAGGACCATTCCGCATGCGAAATCTTTTCAAACTGACCCTGTTGGCCGCGGCGCTGACGCTTTCGGGATGCGGTTCTCACGCGTCCAAGCCGTCAGAGTTATCGACCCTTGAACCGCAGAGCCAGTATGACGATCGCATTCAAGATGCTTTGGGCGCCCAAAAGTACACAGAAGCACAGATCCTTTATCAGCGCAGGTTCAACGATTACCAAACGCAGATCGACGATCTGGAAAAGAAACGGCGTGACTTGGACGCAAGGCTCAACGCCAGGGCTTACGAAAGTGGCCTAGCCGACGCACCCGTTTCTGATACTGAAGCGGGGCGAATACAAGAGTACCAGGAGGCCTCAAGAGCCTCTCAGTCACGTGTTGCTGAAGCTACCTCTCGCATGGCTATCGAGCAGTCATTGATCGAGAACAGGCGAGATAAGGAGCTCTTAGAAGCGGACAGCAAAGCCGCTAAGCTGATTGCCGATATAGAGATCAACGCTGCTAAGGATCTCTCAAAGGTTGAGGATCGTATCAATCAAGACATTGAGGGAAGGCGCAGTATTGATAGCGCTGAACGCCTTGCTGAGTCAAAGCGGTTTGATGATCAACGATTTACCCTTGCATTAGCTAACGCTGAGGCTGAAAGGCTTGCTAAGGAGCGCCGTGATCAAGAGTCGGCCGCGTTAGATAGAGCACGAGCCGAAGCTTCCATGCATGTGAGCGCTGAAGAAGCAAAAATTGCAGAGCTTCAACGACAAATTGGTGTAATCGAAGCCAACCTGGTCAAGGTCAAAGGCCAAGATCAGCTTGCAATCCGAACTCAGGAATCGAAGTTGAGCTTCGCCCAGGGTGAAGTCGATAGGCTCGCTAAGATCAGTAGCGAACTCAAAACGTCGGCATCATCAGCTCAAGCTGGTCTTACCCCAGCAGGCTCTGACTATGTGCAGGCGAAAAATACCGAGTTCAGTCGTGCTCGCGCAGAGGCGGATGTCCGGAAGACTCAGTTGATTGCTGAAGTGAAGTCGCAATCCGCTCGGGATAAAAACGAAATCACAGCCAGAGCAAGGACAGAGCTAGCTTCGCTTTCAGCAAACACTGAAATGGCTAAAGCGGATGTGATTGCACCGGTTGTAACCGGAAGGGCCGTCTACAACGGGACAATGAAACCCAAGGCAGCCCCCAAAATCCCAACTGAAACACAAGCCTCGCCTCAAAAGCCTGCTACTCCTGTGGCGAAGGGAGCTCCAGTTCTCACCATTAGTAGGTTCGAACCAAAAGTAGATGCAACGCCCAAAGTTGTCACGAACGATGAGATCGGTGGCGTCGTGCTAGCAGGAGGTCCACGAGTTTCTACGCCGGCCGCACAGGCTTCTGTAGCCCCTTTGATGGTATCGCCCAAAACACGCACGATCTACGACGTTTACTATGTGTACAAGGACGAGGGGAGCTGGACTAAATTTCAGCAGTTTTTGAAGGCATATGGGATCACTGATTTCGAGCCCACCAGGAATAACAAGGCAGGTGAGTTTTTCATCTATTGCGGTCGTTACTACGACAAGGATGAAGCAGCGACTCGAGTTGCGTACTTAAACAAAACGACCGCCTCATCCAATGTGAAGGTGCGCGAAACGCAGGTTCCTCGATAGAAAAAGATTCCGCATGCAGAATCTTTTTATTTGGTCTAAATTCCGCATTGCGTGAGAATTCAAAAATTATTTGCGCATGCGGGCTTTTATCCTTGAAAATGCCCGCGATGCGGTTACATTGATCTGCATCTGCAAAGGAGCCAGTCATGTCACCGAAGAAACGCACCCAAGATCCTGCGAAGGTCATTGTCATCGAGAATCAGAAGGGCGGCGTTGGCAAAACCACCATCGCTTACCATCTCAGCTGCTACCTGGCTGAGCAGGGGTACAAAACCTTGGCTATCGATCTAGACGGCCAAGGAAACCTCTCAAGCCGGTTCCTCGATCGATCCAAGCGAGTAGGTGGCTGCCGCTCCGTTCATCTTTTCAACGACACTACGCCTGATCTCAAGCCTCTGGACACACCAGACGGCGTCGATTTGATCTATTCGATTGATCGCGATGTCGAGCTCTTCAACGTTGAGCGTATGGATTTCGACAAAGCCCTGATAAATTTCAACGAAAATCTTGACCCTATGCTGGATGCGTATGACTACATCGTCATGGATACGCCTCCAGCCCACGGCAACAAGATGTCTGCTGCAAGCATCACCAGCAATTACATCTTTGTTCCTGTTGAAATGGCTGCCTTCGCCGTAACAGGGGTCGAAAGTGTTCTTGAAACTCTGGCTGAGATTCAGCGCTATGTATCGGACCGGCTACAAGTGACCGGCGTCATTTGTAACCGGCTCCGTCCGGTTAACTCCCACACGGAAGCGTTGGCCGAGCTTAATGCTGCGGGCGTGAACATCCTGACAGCTCGTTTGGGGACAAACGGCGCAGTGGATGATGCGTTACGGGATGGAGTGCCTGTGTGGAAGAACAAAAGAACAGGTGCTCAACGAGAGACAGCCAAGAGCATGGTTTCTCTCATGCAGGAAATCTGCGGTTATGTGGGTGCCAAGATCCAACCGCCACTAGCTAAGGCTGTAGCGAAGAAATCAGGAGTTACAAAGTAATGGCCCGCGATCTTACCCGTCTTAAAGGCCTTTCCAGCGTTAATGCGCTGACAGAGGGAGCTCAGCAGGGAACTGTTCTCGAGCTGGACCCAAGTCAAATTCGCGTAGAAAAACAGGTCCGTAAAAAGTTTCGTAACATCGAAGAGTTGGCGCGATCGATGAAGGAGGAGCAGCAATCTCCGATCATCGTTTCACCTCTAGACAAAAACACTAACACTTATCTGCTTCAGAAAGGCGAGCGGCGGCTGCGTGCCGCGATGCTCATCGGAGAAGGTTTTAAAATCAAAGCTATCGTCGACCCGACGATTCGAACAAAGTCTAAATCCACAGCTAGCCAGTTGGCTGAGAATATTCAGCGTGAACCGCTTACCCCGATCGAAGTCGCAATCGCGCTGGTTGATTTACGCGAACAGATGAAGGAAGAGGGCAAGAAAGGCACCGGCCGTGAACTCGCAGATTATTGCAACAAGCCCGAATCGTGGGTTTCTAAACACCTGGCACTTGCTGACCTACCTGATGAGCTTGCCGCTCTCATTGATGATGAGATCACGTCTGATTCGGAATTGATTCAATCATTAGCCAAAATTTGTGAGCTTAAACCAGATCTATATTTACAACTGATCGATCAAGCACGGTCTGAAGGCGGCTTAAGCCGCTCTGAGGCCCGCGATCACTTAAAGGCAGCTAAAGGGGCGCCTGCGCCTAAACAACCATCCGAGCCCCCTCATGTAACATCTCAGATGAACCCACTAACAAAAGATCAAAGTGGGACTGAAGTTGAAGCCGGCGGGGTAGGGCAGGGTGGTATCGAAACATCCGATCCGCAAGCGCAACAGAGCGGCGAAGATAACCTTGCAAAAGAACAAAACGGCGGAGGAAGCCTCCCAAAGACTCCGCCACCAGCAACTACACCGTCAGAACCTGGAGCCGGCCACACTGAACTGAACCCTACACCACCAACGGCTAGGCAGCAGGCGAAGAAGCTCGGGAAAAGCGAAGTCCGTGAGATTCCAGCTGATCAGATGGTTATGCAGGTTCGGGTATGCACTGACAAGAAGCACTTCACCGGCGAGCTGCTTCTGAATGTGGTTTGCGGAAACCCTAACAAAGGCATGGTTTCGTATCTCGATGGAAGCAAGCAGCAAAAAGGTCTGTTTGACCTTGATCAGATCGAAATAATTACTATTGCTCAGCTAGCGTCGGGCGACTAAAAGATTTCGCATGCGAAAACATTTAAAGGGCTGCGGCCCTTTTTTTGTGCCTGATTTGGGACATGCCGTCCTTGATTCTCAATCTGCGCAAAAGTAGCCTGAAGGTGTTTTTAGTGATCTCCTGTGCTTCGAGTATTTCTCAAGCGCTGATCACGGCCTGCTCCGACCTACGTTATTTCGTTGGTTTGTTTAGGTGGTCTGTCTGAGGTGCTACTTCTCCTCCGGCCTGACTAATCGTTTTTGCTTTGGCTTTTGCTTTTGCTTTTTTGCACTTGCTTCAGCTTCACAGCTTGCCTTTGACTTCTGGTCTCTCGGCTTCGCTGATCTGCTCTTTAAAAAGTCATTGTCTTCGGTTTTTCTCAGGATTGCTTCCTGCGACTTGTCGTTTGGTGTTTACACATCCATCCGTCACCTCGCTCATTGCCCATCTGTGCTTTCACTTGCATGTGGTCGGTCTGCTTGGATTTTGACGTTTGTGTGTGTGTCCTTTCGCACTCACCATTCATCACTATCTTGTCGCAGTTCGCCGTCCCGATCTTAAAAACTATGACATCTCTGATGCAGTATCAAATCTCCTCAGAGAGATGTGTTTCGACTACCTTATCGTTTGTCGATACTGAAAACCTCAGGACTATGCCACCGTGTTCGCCGCTGCTCTTTGCTGATTATCAGCTCTTGATGCGCAGTTCATAGTTGTGTATTTCGCCCGCACCACACTTCGTGATGTAGGTTTAGAGCGTTTTCTTTGCATCTATGACTTTGTCTGGGTACCCCTCGTACAGCTTTTCTCAAGGCTGTAGGAGCGGTACCCAGGCGAAAGCAATCCCAACAGGCCCTGGCGTTCGCGTCAGGGCTTTTTGCGTTTCTGGTACATCGTGTCCTTGAATACGAGTTCCGACAGCTTTAGCGTCATAGGTGATCTTTTTGCCAGTTTTTCGCATGCGCATTTCGCATCGAACTCTGTCGAAGGTTCCTCGTACAGCTATTTGCTGCGCTAGGGCTCTTTAAAAATCCGTATTCACGTAACACACACCCTCAAGGGCACGCCTAATGCCCCTAGGGACATGGCTGCCTCATTTTTCAAGGAGATACAGCCATGTCAGATAGTCAAAAACGTCTTCCTTTGAAGGACGAGGTTGCCGATATTGTTAAGCACGCTGGTGGTTGGTTAAACGTCATCGAACGTGTAGCCCCTATCCTCGCGCCCGCAATTCGACATCATGGTCACGGCGTAGATTGTCCTTTCCCAGAGCGTCATCGGGAAGGCGGCGGTCGTGACTCCTTCAGGTTTTCCGAAAAGGCGGACCATGAAGGCCGGGCCATTTGCTCCTGCAACCAGGACGGATGGAGTCAGTTTGATCTGCTTATTCAAGCAGGTGTTGGCAGTAATTTTGTCGATGTCTGTAAAGAGATTAAGCGGGCGTTTGGTGGCGGTAGTGAGGCGTATAAGGCTAAAGAAGCTCCGGCTCCTAAGCGTCAGCGTCCTCGTTCAACTGCTGAAGACAATGCAATTAAGGCGGCTTCGATGAAACAGATTGTCAAGGATCTGCTTCCGCTTGGTCATCCTGATGCTGCAGTCGGACGGTTGTACTTCCGTCGCCGCGGAATCCCACTCAACAAAGCCATTGGCGATGTTAAATTCCATCCAGCTCTTCCGTACTACCGCACTCGTGTGGAGAACAAAGTCCGGATCAAGGAACTGGTAGGAAGGTTCCCGGCGATCGTGTCTGCATTTCGTAATGGGCAGGGTAGGGTGATGAACCTTCATCGCATCTTCCTCACTCAGGACGGATTCAAGCTTGATCACCCCCTGGTTTCGAAGCCTAAGAAGGTTTGCTCAGGTTTGGACAACTGGTCGAAGACACCCGTTGCTATTGCCACCGTCCCAGAGTGCAGAACCTTGCACATATGTGAAGGTGTCGAAAAAGGATGGGCGCTTCATCTGGTTACGGGTGAAAGCGTACGGGCTGCTAATAGCTGCACGTCTTTGCCTGGTCTCTACGTCAACCGTGATGAGTTTGACGACGTTGTGCTTTGGGCCGATCACGACCCTTACAACGAAGTTAGCGAAAAGCATGGTGCAGGTCAGACCTACATGTACAAGCTCTTCATCGAGCTGATGCGTGCAGGCTTTCGCGTATGTCTCATGATCCCCGATACGAACCCCACCAAGGAAGCGAAAGGTCCTGACTGGGAGGACATCGCGGTCAATGAGAAGGTGCTGGAGATGCCCCTGACTGAGCGTTTTGACTACCTGCGTACCCGTGCTCTCGAAGGCGGTGTGTTTACACCTACAGGCCACGTTAAGAAGATCTCGAAAGAGACCTTTTTGGCTGAGGCTAAAGTGGCGTGACTACAAAACAACCCTCTGGCCAGCTATTGCTGCCAGAGGGTTTTTTTATGCTGTCATTTTGGCTTGACGGCCGATCAGAGGTGAGTCAGCATTAACCCGTCCTACTAGCCCTCCTCGAGAGCTAACCTGATCTACGTCGTAGCATTTCTATGAGGTTTTTCAGGGTGTGATTCAAGTCATGCTAATTCTTGGCTTGTTGAGCACAGACATTGCTGGAACCATTTTGGACCCGTCTTTTGACGTTTCCATATTCGAGGTACTAGGCATTTCCTGCTGCGTTCGCGCTTCAGTAGATTTGTCCCAGGATTTTGTATCTCTGCCATCTCAGCGCTTTCTTGCTCTGATAATGGCTCCTCCGGCTTCATGCCAACTCCCCTGCACGGGTAATCTCTATGAGCTTATTCCTGGTGCAGTCAGGGATATAGGAGGTTCTTCATGTCGAACGAAGTTGAACTCGTGAGTGTCCCTCCAATTTGGAGGACACCTTCAGGCGATTCATTTGAGCAAGCGAAAGCACGCTTTTTGTCGCACGAACACGAAGGTAACTTTGATTTGAAGGATGAAAAGGAAGAGTCTGACGATTCTCCTTTTTAACTAAATATTATTTCCCTCAAGGGCACTCACACTGCCCTTGGGTTAGTCGTGTGCGCCGTTAATAGGTGAGAGCATGACTGCATATCTTAATCCGACATATATTTTCAACCCTGTCTCTGATGACTTTGTTGTTGATATGTCACCTACGCAGATTTTGAAATCTCAGGTCTGCCAACGTTCACTTGGCTATTACCGAGCTCGTATAAAACCAATGGCTACACCTTTGAATCTTGTGTTTGGTTCTGCCTTGCACTGGGTAATAGAAGGTTATATCAAAGGTTATATCGACCGCGATCAAATGGGAAAGCACTTCTCAGATGAGTTTTTCCGTTTGTCTATGTCAGGCTTAATCAGCATGGCAAAGTCAAAGACGCGCGAGGTTAACGAAGCAATCGGCAAGCGTCTAGCAGATCAGTTCCCATCGTTTTTCGAGAATCTGGGTCTTCGACCTTTGATCATTGAGGGAGCTTTTCGGCTAAGGATTTCACACAATACCTACATCAACCTGGTCATCGACTTTGTTGGTGTTGCGGAAAGGGACATCATTTTCAATGGTGTTCTTATCGCATCTAAAGGGGATACAGTCATTCTTGACTGGAAAACGGCAGCTACTAAGGAAGGCGCTTTATTTGCAGGCATCGCTTTGCAACTGACGTTTTACTGGGAAGCTGTACGTTTAGCGTGTGAGTCTCTTGGGATTAAGGAACCGACAGCGTGTGGTTTTGCCTCAGGGCTAAAGCCGAGTATGTCAAAACCTGATTCCGAGTCTCTTGTAAAAGCCATGTGGCAGCCAGTGCAATGGACCAAGCGTACACGTAGTGATGTTGAAGAAGCATTCGACTACGCTCGTGTAGTTGCTGGCCGTATTAGACGTGGTGAGTTTCATCGAACGTCTGGTGCTGCTTACAACTCTCCCTGTGATAGTCAAACTCGTTGTGATTTCGCTGGGCTGTGTCTGGAAGGTTCAAAGCGTGGCTACAGAATACCAGGTGGGCTAACAATTGCTGATCTGGTCTAAATCATCCTACCTAGTGGGGCACAACTGCCCCCAGGGTAATGCTGCCCTTCGGAGTGACAAATGAAAGAGTCAGTTCGTATGGAGCGGTATGCTCAACGTGCCGTCGATAAGCGCCGTAAAGAGGAAGACTCTAACCGCAAGATTGGTCAGTTTGTCTTGATCAAATATCTTGCGCAAGGTGATCATCTTTGTGAGGCACTGAAAAAGATGAGCCAAATGGAGCGGCAAATGTACATATCCCAACACACCGAACTGATCGAAAGTTCAGACGGTGCGGAAGGGATCAACGTGGTTTGGTGTCCCAATTCACAGGTTTTGACCCATAGACTCCTATCATCCGAACTTCGGAAGGAGTTCGAAGGACAGCATTACCTTAGTTCTTGGGTTCGTAAGGTAGGTCCTCATCAGTATGAAGCGCTACGCACTACATTGCGTGACAGACTGGAGAGACGAGTTGCCGTGCGTCAGCATCAAAAGAATCAACTTGCTATAGACTTCATTGAAGCTAATGTCGGTTAAATAGTTTTCCATCAGACGATGGGCTAAATCCAGCCCTCGGGCCGGAAGTAAATACTTCCGGCGGGACGCCCCGGGAGTGTTATCAACTAACGCGCGACGGCGTCACTGGAGGTACTGATGTCATACATCAAAAACCTGATGCTGGCAATTGTGTCAGCTATCATGGGTACTGTCTCTGCCTCCTTGTTTGAAGGGTGGACTGTTAAGGAACAGAAGATTGTTTTTCTGATTTCGGTACTGATGGTCGCAGTAATGCTGACCAAGTCTTCAACTTCCTCAAAGGAGAAGAGCAGAAAAATGAAATTGCAGCAGCGGAGAGCGCGTAAGCGTAAGTCCCTACGCGGCAAGAAAAGAAAAGGTCATGGCCCTTAAGTGTAATGGTGAGATGAAAACTTTCATTAACTCACTTAAGGAACTGACCATGTCTTCCACAGCAATCATAGCGGTATTGATCATGGCTTTTTTAGTATGGTTACGTTGCGATCACTGCGAAGCAAACGGAAAGCGTTTTATTCCGTTCAGACACACCCCTCGTAACTGAGGGAGCTGCAAGGATTCACCGCCCAGGGGCCCTAACAATCCCCTTTGGGTTGTTAGGTTTTGGGAGGGCGCAGCACTCTATAAAAACAAAATCTAATAATAATGGTGAATATATGTTTTATCAAAACTGCAAAAATCAACAAACTCGTTTATCAGGATTTCAGAAAGGGCTCGCTCCTATGAAAGCACTGATTAAAATCTATCATCAGTACCGCTTGGTCCTGGTCTTCGTGCTTCTTGCATCGACGATCACTTCTGAGCCACCTATGAGGCACTGGTTAGTTGTACCTACATTCGTGTCGGTATGGCTGGCTAAGGTTTTCAAATGGGGGGTGACTGGTTTTACGCTCTATATCCTCTTTTTCAACGGTATCCATCTACCTTGGTGGCTTTCAGTCGCTAGCGTGATGACCGGTGAAATTCTCTCGATAGCTGTCGCAGCTGCAGAGATGGAAATGAAGCACTACGGGTATCTAAACAGCTAACGCTGTCTGGTCGTGAAAACGTCCGGCACAGCTTTGCTGTTGCCGGGCGTCGGCAATTCCACGCCCGGTCTGCAGACGGGCGTTTTTTTTAATCTCCCGTCTGCAGCGGGTAGGAGAGTTTTGCAATGAACAACATGAATTTTCGCGGTGACCTCGTATGGTTTATCGCCCTCGCTAACGATCTAGTCACTCCTTGGGAGGCTGGCCGCCAGGCTGCTAACCTCAAAGAGGGCTTCACCAGCAACCCTTTTGAGACAAACACTTTCAACCATGCTGAATGGGCGAAAGGTTTTGCTCATGGAGTGTCGCATGACGCTCCGGCGGTGTCGCAATCCATCAATGCTTCAGTTGTAGTTTCACTACCTCTGATGGAAGTGCAGCACCTACCTGATAGGGCCTTCTGGGCCGAAGCTAACCGATTATCTGTCGGTGGAATGTCTGAGTTCGCACTTGCTGCGCGCTTGGGTGTTTCTCGGGATCAGTTAAGCGCTGGAATGATCCTTCATCACTTCTGGGATGAGGATGCGATTCCTTTGGGAATTCGCGAAGCGGGGTAACCCTTGCATTAGGGCTGGATAAAGCATCCGGCCTTGCCGGATGTTTTAAACATTCGACCGTGTGTGCTTTCGCATGCATTTAGTAGGTAAGGGTAATAAATATGTGGCTGATTAAAGTATGGGATGGGAATTCGAATTGTGAGTATCACCGAAAGGGATCTTACGATGAAGTGACCACTCAGCTTCGTCATTTACCACCAAGTTATATCTGGTCTGCTCAACCAGTCTGAGTAAATCTCAGACGGTTAGCTCGTTGGCATTTCGCCTGGATTTTGAATCCCGGCGACTGCCGGCGAGGAACCAAAATGTCTATATCTGCCGAATGGGTACCAGGTTTTACTGGTATCGCTACCGAAACGTTGCTGAACGTTCGTCGCGCTTCCACGGGCTGCAGGATCTCGAAAGTTGAGTTCCAGCAGTACCTTGAAGAGGTTGCTATGTACACCGGCACGCAGCTGAGCATGAACGGCAACGTTCTTACGCTGAAGCTGAAATGGATGGGTCAACTTCACTCCTTCGATCTCACTGAGATTGAAGGTGGCGACTACTCATGCCCGGTCCAATTGGGTGTGGGTACACATCTCATTCTTCTGTAATTCGGACGCCCTATCCGGGCGTCCTTTCTCCTAGTGATCTGGATCAAACCTCCAGCTCACGCTGGGTGTTTGCTCGAGTTCACTACTCGATTCGCACCCGGCTCCGGCCCCGGGTGTTACTTAAAGATTCCCCGTGGTCCGGCGGGTGAGAGGCTTTTAAAATGACTAACGTAACTAACGCTGTAACCAACACCGTAGCTGCTCGCACTGTTGCTGATATCGAAGCGATGCACCGTGAATCCCTGGCTTCGCAGCCGGTTAAAATGGTCATGGCTCACGAGCTTTTTGGCTTCTCTGAGGAACTCAAGGGAGTAGGGCAACTGCCTGTCTTCGTTGGGGACCATCCTCTAGTGCCGAAGGGTAACGATGATCATGTCTTCAACAAGAGCCTGGTTCGCCGGATCCTGTTGAGCATGAAGGGTGGCGATACCAGCTTTATGCTGGTAGGTGACAAAGGGACAGGTAAATCCTCCTTGGTTACACAGATGCACAATCGCCTGAACAAGCCGATGATCGCTATCACTGGCAGCAATGGCATCGACGACACTCACTTGCTTGGTTGCAAAACCATCAAGGGTGGTGACGTTGAAGAGTTCGATGGTGTTTTGAGCTATGCGTATCGCACTGGCTTGACATGCCTCATCGACGAGATCTGCACACTGCGTCCCGGTGTTATGGTTGGTGTCAACGACATCCTTCAAGGTGACGGGGTAATCAACCTGAAACACCACGGTATTGATCCTACGCTCAACCCACGTGATCTTTTGAACGTGGACGGCGGGATGACTATCGTTAAACACCCAATGTTCCGGTTGTTCGCGACCGATAACACTGGTGGTAAGCAGCAGAGCGATGCCCGGTTCGCCGGTGTCAACGCTCAGAACGCTGCTGTTCGTAGTCGCATGACCAGCTTCAAGGTGGGCTTCATGACACCTGAAGAGGAAATGAAAGCCCTCAAAGGTGCTGCAGATGCCTACGCTGCCAAGCGTGAACTGACCCCAATGGATGACATGTTCATCCATCAACTCGTAGAGTTCGCTTTCCGTTTTCGTAAAGCGTTCGCCATGGAAGAAGCCTGCGACAATATCTCGTTCCGCGAGATTCAGCGTTGGGCTTACAAGTGGATGATGTACGGCGATACTGATGAGTCCTTCGTGGATTCTATCTACACCAATCTTGAAGAAACCGACCGAGTGCTGGCTATTGAGTTGTTCAAGTCAACATTCAGCCGCGACCTGATTTTGCCGGAAGAGCATGCTTATTCGGTTACGTCGATCGCGGACGATTTCATCACCAAAAGTGTAGCTGCCTCAAAAGCAGCAGCCGCCTAACCAAAGGAGTTCGCCATGTTTTACGTTGTGAACCCCAATGGAAGTTTCCTGGCCGGCTTCCTGCCGGCTGGGACGCGCGAAAGCATCATGTTCGAGGGTCAAATGGTTCAAGGCGAACCTAAGATCACTAAGCGTTTGGAGGGAGCTGCAAGCAGCTCTCACGATGCATGGGAATTTATGTGCGAGATGGTTTCTGAGGCGAGAGCTGACGGTTATCTCGACACTGCATTCACTGCCAGCAAATTGCAGGTGCCAGCAGATCTTCACCATGAGGAATTCCCTCTGGTGTTGAGAGGCTTTTACGCACGTGTGAAGACTATGGCCAAAGATCAGTTCGCAGCCGGGCTTGCCAGGTTGCGGGCAGTTCATGAGGTCTTGTCACATGCTGATGTCCAGCTACAGAGCTATGACGATGACAAATTTGTTGAGATGCGCCTTGGGGCTCAAATCATCAGGTTTGGATTTGTGCCTGAACGGTTATGGGAAATCATGACCACGAAGGCGAAGGAGCTTTGCGAGAACCGCGGAATGCTGGATGACAATTACCTTCTCCCTGATGGGCGTGGGTTGTTGCATCTGCGCACTCGCGAAACCTTTCTTGATGTGTACGTCCGAGCATTTCTGCAAGGGGCCATCAAGGCGGGCGCGGTGATCGAGCTTACATCTGATCAGAACTGGCGCTTTCTCGAATCGAATCCGTTCATTGCCGCTGATGTGAAACATCTTCAGTGGTATCAGGATCACCCTGAAGTTCTCAGCAGTGTTCTCAAGCTAGACCAAACGATCCCTGTACAGGCGACGAAAGTCTTCAGTGCAGTAGATTTTTATTGTTGAAAATGCGGTCCTCAATGGACCGCACCTCTTTAGTGAGTTGGACCAAAATCCCAGCTCACGCCGGGTTTTTGTTCGAGTTCACTGAGCTCACACGACCCGGCACCGTGCCCGGGTTGAAACCAAATTTGTTCCTGTGCACGGCAGGTAAGAGGCTCCAAATATGAAAGCATTGATGAAAGCAATCACTCGCGTTGACGCTGCTCTGGATTTGTTCTGGATTGGCATCGTTCTGCGTACTTATCACGAAGCGCAGGCCGCACGTTTTAGCCGTTTGGCTGAGCGTCTGGCCCTTGCAGCAGTTGAGCACCCGCGGATTGACTACGTGAGCCACCAGGCTCTCCGTCACAAGCTGGAAGCTGATTTGCTGCAGGGTAAGGTTTAACAGTTTTACGGGCTGCCCTAACGGGCGGCCTCTTGCTCTGAGAGTTGAAATCCAGCTCTGGCTGGGTGTTTGTCGAGTTCTTCGAACTCAACGTCACCCGGCTCCGGCCCCGGGTGTAGATCTTTTATGCCCCGAGGTCCGGCGGGTGCGAGGCAACACCATGAAACTGTTCAAAACCGTAGCGCAGGCTGTTTCCAAATTCGTGATGATCCGTTACCACCGCCGCATGGCTCTGGCATACCGGAAGCTGGCTTCTCATCACGCCGATCTTGTCATTCACACGCAACACCGCGTTCCCACAGCTTCTATCGCGAAGCTGCGTGGCAACGCAGTGCTGCACGATCAGAAAGCTAAAGCAATCCGAATCGGAGAATGACCATGTCTGCAATGATGAACTTCAGCAAAAATGCAATCACTCAAGGCTGGATCTCGTTCTTTCGGGTCTTGGCTTCAAACTCGGGGATCGAGTTCGTCTTTGGTAAGGATGAGCAACCCCGTACGGACGGTCGACGTGTCTACCTTCCAAGCCTGCCTATGAACCTGACTAAAGATGATCTTGACCTTACGAAAGCCTTTGGCTTCCACGAGGTTGGGCACATCCAATTCTCTGATGTGGTTTTCTTCCAGGCATTTGCTGCGAAGCATGGCGATTTCGCCCGCTTCCTGCTCAATGCATTGGACGACGTCTACATGGAGTACAAACAAGCACAAGCGACCCGAGAAGCCGAAATCTATTTCCGGCGTAAGGCGAGCATCCTGTTTGAACGCAAGCGATTCCGTGACGGCAGCAATTCTGTTGCTGAAGCGGTTGCCTGCTATTCCCTTTGCTACTTACGTACCGATCGGTGGAGTGAGTATCGTGACCCGTTCGCGGTAATCGAGGCTAACTTCAATAAGCACTTCGGTGCTCATGCTGATCACGTTCGTGGCAATCTCAATGAAATTCTGATCAACGAATTCCCAAATGTGCAATCAACTCAAGATGCTGGCAGCTTGACGCTGCGGATCATTGCGATGCTGAAAGCGCTTGGTGAAGATGAAGAGAAGAAGGATGAGGGTCAACCTGAGGAGTCGAAGGGAGGTGAGCAATCATCACCTGCTGACGATTCAGGTTCGAATGGGGAGCCCAAACAGGACGGTGGCACTGAAGGTACCACTGGCGATTTGGAACCTGAGGATCCATCTGAACCAAGCAAAGACGGCGGCCAGGACCCAAAACAGTCTCAGGACAGTGATGGTGCTGACAGCGGGAAAGGCAATGGTGATGAGCAGTCCCCAGGTAACGGCGCTACTGGGCCTGATGGCCAAACTGGTGCACAGGCTGGTACAACTGATGGTAATGCGGGTCAAACCGGCGGTTCAGAGGCGGCTGATGGTCGCTCCCTGAAATCAATCGTTGACGAGATTCTCAATACCACTGGCCTCGGCGACAAAGAAGTATTTGACGACGGTGACGCCGTCAAGTCTGTCTCCAAGTCTGTACAAAGCGGTACCAACCCTGACTACAAAGGCCAATCGCTGGCTCCTGATTGCGTCATTGACGGCAAACTGGATCAAGCACCAGGTAAAGCAGGTAAGGGCTTCGGTGGAGGCGCTGGCAACAAGGAGAAGGTCGACGGGATGACGGTATGCCCCGAAGACATTTCTGAGGCCCGCGATATGGAAAAGCGTTTGGGGCGTAGGTCTCAAGTGCTAGCTAGTAAGCTGAAAGGCTTACTGATGCAACAGCAGGAAGCAGAGTCGTTTACGACTACTCGCGGTCAGCTGGGGCAAAACCATCTCTACCGTGTAGGCCTGGGCGATGTTCGCGTTTTCACTCAAAGTGAGGAAGCTCAACGTCCTACTACCGCAATCTCAATTGTTGTCGACCTATCCAGCTCTACTCAGGATAAAGCCGATAAAGATTTCGCCAAAGGTGAGAAGGACCAGTTTGAGGCCGCTGAGGCTCCAAGCACTCTTCGTTCGATCCTTGAATCCGTGATGCTCCTTGAGAAGGTCTTCGACCAGATCGGTTGCCCTCGCGAGATTCTTGGGTTCGCACCTAAAGGCGGCGAGCTGATTTCTATGGCTCGCTGCTTCGGCGATTCCTCTAAAACTGCAATCAACCGCATTGGCGGACTCAGGAAAGTGGCGGGCGGCGGTCACACCCCTATTGGAGAGGCTGTATTCCATGCAGGGCGTCGACTGGTGTGCCACGAAGCCAACCGTAAGGTGATGTTTGTCCTCACGGATGGTGCCCCTGGCAACGTTGCCAAGGCTGTTGAAATGACCCGCTTCTGCGAAAGCAGTGGTGTTCGTGTGGTGTATCTGGTCATTGGTGAAAAGGTCCGTACAGACTGGCTCACTGAGGCTCGTATCCCATATGCAGTAGCAGCTTCGAGTGTTGAGGTAACACCTGTTCTACTGGCTGAAGCCAGAAAACTGTTGATGTAACAATCACTGTACCCACCTGGGTATTCCGAGGTCTTGCCTCAGAACGCCCGGGTAGCCCTGGGCGTTTTTCATAAATGCCCCAACTAGGGTGCGAGGAAGTTATGTCCGGTCTAATCAACTACGACTACGTCGAAGTAGCAATTTCGGCGTTCAATGATCACGTTTTAGAGCCCGGTGAAATCTCTCTGGAAACAGTAGAGGGTCACGGCTACTCAGCTGGTTTCCATGGTTATCCATGGGGTGCACCGGACGTGATTAAAACCACTCCTGTTCTGCTGAAAGGCTGGAATGCTGGGTGGAAAGCCGCTTGTGAGCGCGATCAAAAGGAAGAAGCAGCTAAGCGTCTCGCTGAGAAATCCGCGAAGTGAAGCTGAAGGCTCTCTAGAGCCTTATCTCAACCAGGACGGCCTTCGGGCAGACCTAGCTGGGTGATTTTCGAGACATCGATCTCGATTCCACCTGGCCCCGTGACCAGGTGTTTGAAAACCAAATACCCCGACACGGCGGGAGTGAGATCCATCATGGACCTAGTAGATACCGCTGTAAGCGCATTAACGAACATAGCTCCTAACGGTGGCGCGCCTGATGAAAAGGCCGCTATCTGTGCAGCGTGCAATGCTGGATTCAATGCCCCTCCGGGAGCACTGACCCCACCAGAGTTCGAGCGATTCCCTCTCCTCACCGAGTGGTTCTCGATCGGACTTAACGCACAGGCTCGCTTTAGTCATACCGTTAAACCTGACGAATTCGGCTTCGGCCAATAAGTCAGGGAGGCCCGATATCGGGCCTCTTCTCCTCCTAGTGAGCTGGATCAAACATCCGGCTTACGCCGGGTGTTTGCTCGAGTTTATTGCTCGATACACACCCGGCTCCGGCCCCGGGTGTTAATTAAATTTGCCCCGTGGTCCGGCGGGTGCGAGAGAAATACCATGACTATTGCAAACGTAAACAGCTCTGTTCAGATCGTTGCTCAAACTGCTGAAACTGAGGTTGCTGTTCTAAATCATCAAATCAAGTGCATTTCTGAAGATCGTCAGATCGACATGAAAGACATTGACGTTGTGGTTGGAGAGCTGCCGAAGGAGGCACGTAAACTGCTCTGTGAGAAAATCTTCCCTAAGGACTTTCTGCGTCCATACCACCGCATTCGCGAACAAGCGGAAGAGGTGCTGGACAAGCTCGGCTCCATCAAAACTGATCTCGGCGGTATTAACACCATCGCTTCGGCAGTTGAGAAGGCAGAAGAACTTGATGCATTGGAAGTTAAATGGGATGAGCTGTTGGCAACTGATGAGGCGCGCTACACCGACATGTGCCAAAAGCACTTGCTCGAATTGGGTGCCAAAGCAATTAAAGGTGGCGCAGATCAACTCACTGTCTCGAAACTGATGGCAGCACTGGTCAAGCGTCAACCAACGTGGGAGGAAGTAGCTAAGAACCTCACCTTTGCGTACAGCGTTCACATTATCCAGCTGGACGATGCGAACTTTAATACCAAGCTTTACAAGGCCCAGCGCGACAGCGTTGTGGCTCTTCGTGAAGGGGTGATGGGTGCCTGCGTTCAGCATGTTTGTGCTGAAGCGTATGCAATTTGGAAGCTTGTAGACAGTAAGGATCGGACCACTAGCACTGGCGAGATCAAATTGAACCCTCGCACGATTCGTCGTGCTAAAGCGATGACTGAAAAGCTGGTTCCGCTGGCCTTCATTCATCCGCTGATCAAGCCGCTCCACGACGCCCTTTCGGCTGAGTTGGAAAAGCTGCCTGAGTCTGGGTTCATGAGTGCTCCTGAGTTCACCAACTTTGAACAGTGCCTGCTTGCATTACGTGACCAACGGAAAGTCGTTGATCACCTGACCAAAGGCTTGCCATTGATCTCTGTTGTGAGTACAGCGCAGCAAACCTTGTTGGGTGCCTCGGCTCCCCAGGGCAACACTGCAAGCGCACCTGTCCAGGGCGATGTAGCTCAACAGCAAAATGTAGCGACCGCCCCCGCGGTTGCCTCGACAACAACTGAAGTCACTTCTGTGGCTGCTCCTGTTGAAGAAGCTGCGGCTCCAGCCGTAGCTGCACAAGCTGCTGATGTGAAGCTAGAGCAGGCGGTCCCGGCCGTTGAATCAAGCGTATCTGCCCAGCAAACCGCTAACCCCGGTTCGCTCGCTTTCTACTTCTAAATTTCGAAACTTCCCACCCCTGACGGGCCACCACACCCGTTAGGGGAGTGGTGCGCCCAATTTGGAGCGCGCTATGCAAACTGATCTGTTCGGCGAAGTAATTCGCACACCATCCGTTAGAAAACAGTCCGACCGAAAAGCTACCGCCACCCGGCTGGTTTTTGATCGTAAGGCTCTGTGGTCGACCTCTGGATATCTGCCCGGTGCTGTTCAGGTTGATAAGGAAAACGTGGCTGAGGTTATGGCCACATCTGATACTCGATCTGACAACGCAACGATTGAGCGATTGGAAAAGGCTCTAGGGCTCGAACCTCTCGTGAAGAATGGGCAGTGGTTAAACGACACGTTCGGGTTTCAATACCGGCGCGTTGGTAAGCCATTCAAAGGCGCCAAACGTTATGGGGAGAAGGGCAGCCTTTTCCGGGATCTGAATAAGCAGCTTGTGCTGACCTCCGCGAGGTCTGCAATCGAACCGCTGTTCCATGACCCTTGCTCCTGGTTGGTCATCAACTCAATTATCGTCCTAGACGTTCGGTTGAGAATGATGGACGCCGATGAGGACCACCAATATTGCCTCAAAGCTTTCCTTCAAGTTCTTGCCCAACACGACTTCATCGACAACACCCGCACGGGGGACACCATCCGGTCTCTTACCAAGCGGGATCAGATGCGTGAAATGCGTGCCAAGCAACGTGCTGCAAAGGGTCTACCTCCGATCGAAGCTGTATCTAAACCCGTCAAGGTTGCCGAGCCACTTGTGGTTCCTGCTTCCGTGACAGTTGAGGTCAGTTGCGTGCCGGCGGTGGATGACGTGCAAGAGCCTGCACAGGTCGAAGACGAATTCGTACCTGAGCCTGAGCTCAATGCAGATCTCGCTGAGTTTGACGACGAAGCAGATGAAGTCATTGCGAGTAAGGGCGGGAGAAGAAAACCAGTATCTAAAGCTCTTATGGATGCTTTCGAGTCTGACGACTTCTCTTACGATTTTGACTAACTGATGTTCGAGGGGCGCTGCCGGCGTCCTCTCCATAATTCATTAGCCACCAAACGGTGTGCGAGCTGAGGTCCGGCCCTCAGTAGGAGAAAATCATGAAAGCAAATATCAAAGCTAAGCTGGTCCCAATGTTCGACGTAGCTGTGCTCAAGGCAGCAAAATTCCTCTGGTTGGTCATGAAGGTCTTTGACCCACGTCCACTTCAGACGCACTTTGCTGCTCGTAAGCCGGTTCAAAACATTGAGGTCACGCATTGCTTCTCACTACGCGGTGCTGATGCTGAGTTAAGTATTGCTCGGCTCTCAAACATGCACATTGGTAGTAGCACTGGGAAAGGGCGTACTGGATTGGTCAGCCGTAAAGGTCTGATCAAGATCTACAACGCTGAGAACGGTAAGTTCTTGATGATCCGAGCCCAGGGCGTACCGACCATAGCTGGTGAAAAGCAGCTGACCAAAGACTCTATTGCGTTGAACTATGACGCGAAAAAGGCTTTGGGTATTCCTAAAAACCAGGAGACCGAACTCAAGCTGTTTGTTGGCCCCGCCAACCTCGGTGACCAGGAGTTTTATCATATGTATCAAGACGTTGATGCTTCTAGCCGTACGGCTCGGGCACTCGGTTGGTACTTAGCTATCGGGGGCGTTGTGTACGGCATTTTTCAGATGGCCTTGAGCTTTCTTGAAGCTGCCGTGGCTGCGCTGTTCTAACTGATTGGTGACCCGCTTCTTCCGACTGACGGAAGGGGCGGGCGTCACCTCCAAGCATCTTCCTCTGGAGGTTGATTGGAGGTGGCGCCCGCCCCAGAAATCAGACGATGAGGTGTCACGATGTACGATCACGTTAGCGACAATTCCCCCCAGTTTGTTACAGACTTAGGCTTTTCGTTCGAGGGCCATTTTCGCTACGGCGCAGAGTGCATTCTTGCTCGGCCTGAGGCACCCAAGCTTTACTTCCAAGACTCCCTGCCGCTTGAATTCGTTCGCGATACCATGGAGAAATGGAATATTGAGCTGCACGGGTACCATCCAGGAACTGGGTACTATGCCTTCAGTCAAGAAGACGAGATGGCCAACCCTGGGTACCACGTACTGGTACTCTTTGCGGACATCAGTTTCTGTAACTCATTTATGGGCAACGTCGAGAACGAGACCCTACCGCCGATACTTGGCGGTTCGATGCTCCAGTATTCAAGCAAGTGAGCCTACTTCCTCGCTTGCTTCTGCTGGCGCAACCTCATCCGGCGTGCGTGTACCTGGACACGCACCGAGGGCCGAGCAGTCGGCCCTTACGCCTCCTGTACTTTCCCTACCCCATTTTGACTAGCGATCTTAGGACCTCACCGGCAGCATAGGTGACCGCCCATACTGAGAAGCCGCTTGCCAATGTCTAACAGAGAGTTCTTCAAGATCATGTGGACCGAGGATGCCTCTGACCGCAGCATTGATCTCGACCATTTCTCCCTCTCGTTCACTTACATCCGTGACTGGTTCACCGGCAACATTTTCGACTGGATCGTCGATTACTCTCACCTCTTGATTTACCTATCCTTTGCTCTATCGATAACCATGATTTTTCGTCGGACACTGAACGCCAAAAGCGGACTCGGTGCGCTTTTTGTCGTCTTGCTTTTATGGCATCAAGGTGAAAACTACACGCTTGCCCATTTGATTTTTGGACCTTCAGTAAACCCACAGTTCCTCAATCTCGGCCTGGCTGCTGTCTCACTACTCGGGGTCGGCGTTACGGTGGTTGTGAAGCAATGGCGCACGCTTGATCGGATCATGATTTTCAGTGCTCAATGCACCGTGGTAGCGACAACGCTTTTGTTCCACATGCTGCTTGTGCAGACAATTCTGCCAGGCTGGAATTTCAGCATTGCCTGGGGCAATGTTGCGGCAGTAGCGGTGCCCTCTGAGATGGATCGGGTCTGTGGCGAAAGTAGTCTAGTTTGCTGGCAAGGCGATACCTTTGAGCCGTCAGCATTCAATCCCTACATTCGGGATCAAGTCAGGGCGCGCATTGAGATGCTTAAGTCAGAACCGATAGCCGAGCTGGGTACGACTTTTGGCTCCGACAATGATCTTGTATCTAATGGAACGATGGCGGTGCTTGTGTATAAGAAGGGCAGCCATTTCTGGGTGATCGGTGACAGTCGATATGGTGTCCGCGCCCATACCGTTATTTTGAGGTCCTTCTACATCCTTTGTGCAGCAGCACACTCGGTATGGCTTTTCGGGGCGCTTGGGCTTCTGTGGTTCCACAAGCGCCGCTTCGCGAGGAGGAGGTCTTTTGCTGATTGACTTCGAGACAGTCCATCGAACTTACCTCAAGGGTTCAATGGATGAGGCCGGTTGGAGTTTTAACCCTGTAAACCCCGCAAAGCCTAGAACAGGTAGACATCTGAGCACCCACCAGGTTTTCAGTAATGCCGGGCTTGGAGTTGCCCTCTACTTGAGGAACGATTTCGAGGCGGGCCGTGCAATTAAGGTTCACGTTGGGTTGAAGCTTGTGTTCAGTCGGAAGGTTAAGGGCACGTTTCTTTTGCAAGATGATATGCAAAAAATCTCCTTAACTCTCGACATGGGTGGAGTGAGATCACTCTATGCATGGTTAGCCGGCGATACCCCCAATTTCACCTATGAGATTATTCGGCCGGGTGCTCCCAAGAAACAGGTGACCGGCTTTGAGACAGACCTCGAATTCCCACTTAGCATACGTGCCTTCGAAAATGACTCGGATGGTAGTGCTAGGTCTATTTTGGTTGGGCTATCCGACACCGACATTTTCCATCTGCAGCTGCACTGCCTGGGGCTAGCCAAGCTGCTTTATCCATCATTGAGTGATACTGCTCTTCTAGCGCACATGAAGCCTCGCATGAGGACCCCAACCTCATGCACCACGACCACTGGCACACCATCACATGTCAATGTGGTTCCCGAACCAACTGAGCTCCCCGCAGAGCCTCCTTTGGGCTCTATTCCTGCCAATGGTGAGTGTCTCCTAGAGGTCGACATTGAGAAGGCCAAGAAGGCCGTTTTCGCAGTTGGAAAGAATAGATGGCCACGCAAAGACATCGGTACGATCGAGCACATTCAGAATGGTCCAGTCGATGCCATGGATCGTTTTGTGAAAGCCGGCAACGTTGGTGACTTCACTGAGTGGGACAAGATTTACGGCTTGCTTCACCCCTCGACCAGGTGACTTCTCCAAAATGGGGCAGTCCAGTCCCACTATTGGGGTATGAACGAGAATCTGAAATTCCCACTGATTTATCAGCACAACGCTGAGTACGCCCGGGAGATACATGCGGCCAAAGAGGTTAGTCGGCTTTTGCAGAAGGTTGGCTTTCCTGGTGAGGACGTGTGGATCGATCTCCGGTTCGACTACTCATTGAGCGACCACTCCTCATCAAACCTAGACGTCATGCTGATACGGGGGCAGCCCCACGGTATCGTGAAGCTCAACCTGCAGGCCTTATTCTTGATGCAGGACTTCGAGGTGATGATCAGAGAGGTTATCCCCCATGAGTTAGCTCACGTCTTACATGGTGTGAAGTCCAAGGTTGATGGCGTCGAAATTCAGAAACCACATGACGAGGCTTGGAGCGACATCTTCATCGACCTCGTAGGTGGTTTCGATCAGGACATTGAGCCATTGGCCAAGGTTCGGGGTGAGTTTGATGATCGAGCAGTACGGTTGAGCAAGAGCGGCATCCTGGTTGAGTGTGAATGCGGGGATGATGAGTCAATCGATGTGATTGCCGACACCCCAGGTAATTCAGCCAAATTGCGTAACGAAGAGCTGAAGTGCACCACCTGCAAGTTTCCCTACGTCCGGTTTCAGGGCGATTCAATTCCGCAGCGCATCGCCGCTGACCTAAAATTCTTAGAGAAAATCAAATGCATCAAGCTTCAGCACACGCACCTTCAGCGTTAGCACAAGGCGTATCTCGCGGGAGTGGGTTGGACCATTTCGTAGACATCCATATCGGTGTGGACGCGAAGACTGGCGAACCCAAAATATGGTCGTATCCGTCGGTCACCAATTTCAACATCATTTTCCTTGGGGGGTCGGGTGCCGGTAAGACACATACGATCCATCACATGGCAGCAAATGTGTATGTGCGAGGTACGACCCTACACGTTATCGACATTAAGGGTGACTTCGCGCATTCGAACTTTGAGGCTACGGGCTTGGGGCATATGCTCCACCCTGAAGACTTTAATGAGATCAAGTTCAACTACTACCAAGACGGCTGCTCGCTCAATCCGCTGCAGGTCCCGCGGACAGAGGAGGGTGGGGGAGTCGTGCGTACAATTGAGTACGTTAAAGAGCTTGTTAAGGTCTTCAACCCGCAGGCAGGCCCGAAGCAGCTGAACTACCTCATCGAGATTCTAAAGACGGTCTACACGAAGTCAGGAATCGACCACGATGACCCTGAGACTTGGGCGCGGCAATCTCCAACCTTGATCGACGTGCTTGGTGAGATCGATTTGATCTTTAATGCCCTCACTGGGGGAATGGACACCACCACCGTTGCGGACATCTTTAAGGCCTTTGGCCAGGCCAAAAACCAGGCTGAAAAAGACATCCGGAAGATGAAGATCGATGAGGAGCCTAATTCAGCAATTGAGGAGCGAGTTCACGAAATTCGAGCGACCCTTGAGGACACGCTAAAAGGTCATGCTTCAAAGCTTATCAACTTCGATGCCCTCACAAATCGAAATGGCGCCCGTAGCGACTGGGAACATTGGTCAAAGGAAACTCTATACAGTCTCAAAGCAATCATCCAAGGGATGGTTGATAGCAGGCTGTTCACCGGCAATCCGTCTAAGCCGAGGCAGGGAAAAATCAACCGCTATGATCTCACCGCTCTGAGCCCAGCTCACCAGCAAGTGATCATGCGGATTATCGCAAGCCAGGTATTCGCAATGGGGGTAATGGAGACCAAGCGTAACAACGCCTTCAACCCTAAATTTCCAGCTCACATCCTCATTGCGGACGAGGGTAAACACATCAAGGAAATCTCCGTCTCTCCAATAAGTCCGTTTAACCGAATCGGTACGGAAGGTCGAGGCTATGGTGTTGGCGTCTGGTGTGGTGTGCAGCAGCCCGACCAGGTCACCAAAGATCTGCTCAAGAACTTTGCAACGTTTTTCCTGCTCAAGACCCCTGATGCCTCGTACCAAGAAATAACGAAGCTGTTTGGTGTTCGTCCGACCTTGCTGAAATCTCTCCTGCCGCGCGAGAACCTTTTGTTCGGTACCGGAGGTCCATACTCGCTCGTGAACCATTTCCGGTGATTGTGATGATCAAGCGCTATTCCATTTTGGCTATGGCTGTCCTTGCCATGTCGGGTTGTGCTCACGACGAGAAGCCTTTCTTCGCACCCTCTGAATCTGAATTGCAGGATCGGAGCCAACTCTCGGGCGCGGACCAGGCTGTTCTAATGGGTAAATACCAGCACGCTGAGCGGATGCTTGCCCAATACGTTAGCCGCAATAATTCTGGTCAACTCAGAATGAAATACTTCGGCATCAGTGGCGAAAACAGAAAGCATGCAATCGATACCGTAGCCACTCTTCTCTGGGAGACCGGTCGCGACGATTCGTTGAAGCAGTTCGCGAAAGATTACTTATCCGGGTCAGAGTATCAGACGACCCTGTGCCGCATATCAGAGCGACAAGCAAAGTACGAAGAGGCCTATCACTGCTGGAACGAAATGGGGGAGATAGATCGTGCTGAAAGGGTTGTCAGAACTGAGGCAGCCCTTCGGATTTTGAGCACCCCTTAAGATCACTTTCCCCGGGATTGCCCCGGGGAAAAGTTTCCGCATGCAGAATCTTTTAGCTGGTTGCGTCTGCATCCGGCGTTTCGTTGTCGTCTTCATTTTTGTCGAGTGTTGGACGTAGCACTTTGACGTTTCCGTACTTGGTGGTTCCCCATTTAGGCACTGTTGTTGGGAGCAATTCGGAGATTCGATCCTTATTGAGAAGCACGCAGGCCTTCCATGGTTTCACACCAACCCTTACGTCGAACATCGCAGTGGGGCTTTCCATGTCCTTGACCTTCCACATGAGAAGGCCTAGTGAATCGAGTGCATTCTTGATTACGGGAATCGACGGGTGGCTGAAGCTTCGTGAGTCCACGCCCAACTGCATTTGACGAGCAAGAGCGTTGGGTAAAAATTCATCAAGGGACTCAATCAAGCGTGACATGGGCATGATCACATACTCGAAAGCATCCTTCGTCCAGCCTGCATCTTGACCGCCACGGTAAGCATTGATATCTGCCACGTTCAAGAACTTCTCTACTGCCGAAGCAACAAGATCGACCGTATTTGAGGCAGCTTGAGCAGCAGCGATACCTGCCGCTTTCTCAGACTGAATAATCTTTCCGTCGGCATGCCGGATAGCGCTAATGAGCCGCTCTACGCGGTCCCCTGCATTAGTGGGCAGATGGGTCGGGTGGTGGTAGTAACGCAGAGCCATCGTGAGCGTGAAGCGGTCCTCAGGGGCAAGCGAGTTGAACTCGGGCTGTTGCCGGACTAGATAAGCACTGAATGTGTTGTGGTGGGTCGCGTCCTTGCGTTTGACCCATTCACCAGGGCCTTTTTGCTGATACGCGAGGAGCTTGTCGATGTCGTGAGCCAGGCCGGCGACGCGAGCAAGAGGCTCCTCCCAACCTTTGGCACGCATGTAATCAGCAACGGATTTAGAGATTGCTATGGAGTGGTCCCCGAGAGATGCATCAGCATGGTGATGTCCTACGCTCGCCGGAACTTCTGGATGAGCCTTGAGTAACTCAAGAATGGCAACTTGGAGCTTTTCAATCGGCGATTCTGGCGGCCTAGCAGTGGCGACCGGTGCGCGGTCGCATCGCAAATAGTATTGCTCAAAGGGGTCCGTATCCTTAACACCAGGAATGACTGCCCCAGTGCTGGCATCTCGGCTATCCGGGATCATTACCATCATCGTGCAACCAGGAATGTCACAAGGATAAATGCCTGTTACCGCTGGATCTGGTTCCTCCATTTCCTCAGCTTTGGGCTGATCGTTGCGTGGAGCATAGATTTTCGCAAAGCCTATGGTTACGAGGGAGTAAGCCACCGCCGAGAACAATAAGGCGTGGACAATATTCATGCCTACAGCAGCAAGGGTACCCAAGTAGCCACCATCCGAAATCACCTGCGTAACCAAGTGTGGCTTGAACATGTACCAGACGGGCGCAAGCGCGTGTGCCTGGTAGTTGAGTTCCTCGCCGATCTCGACGAGGTAGGCCGCGTATCCACCGATCACCAAAGCCAACATGACGATCAATGGGAACATCGCGGATTTAGTGCTCGATGCTGCTGAAGAGCTCATTTTTGACATACCAAAAGCGGGGACTCAAAAAGGGTGCCGGTTTTTTTCGAAAAGTTCCAACCAAAACCGCGTTTTTGGAGCACTGGCCTTCCACTATTACGGTAACAGTCACCTCCAAAGGATTTTGTTTGTGAAGCATGCCCTGTCCATCCTGGCACTGATGATCGGCTGCCAAGCGGCTTATGCGGCGAATAGCGCGTTCAGCGACAGCGCCCTCGCACGCAACGAAGCCTTGTCCCCGTTCGATCGGTCCTATGAGGCCGGTCGTGCGCAAAACATCAACCAACCCGTCGACTACCAGCAGACTAAGCCCTCACACGGCCTTCAACTCGATCTCTCTGCTGATGATCCAGTGATTTCCGTTCAGGAAACTGAAACGGAGCGTAAGTACCGGCAAACCCTGGCTGACCTTGAAACAAATAAGCAGTCTCTGATGAATGCGCGTAAGGAAACTGAGCGCCAATTGGAGGCTGCTAAAGCTACCGCCGAAGCAACTGCGGCTAAGCGCCGTTCCGATCTGCTTGCGCAGCAGGTAGAGATTCAGCAAGCGCTAGCGCTTAACCGACAAGCTCAGCAACAAGCAGAACGCCTGAAGTATGAGCAAGTCGCAGCAGTGGCCAATATCAAGGCTCATAGCGACCAGCTGCTAATGCTGGCCGAAAACAATGCTGAAGTGATTGAGTCTTCTGCCCATAAGCGGGTGATCCTGGAGCGAATCGATCCCACAGTCGTGATGAACGAAACGGTTACCGCTGAGTACCAGGCAGCAACAATCAAGCAAATCGTAACCGGCATCATGCCGAATGGCTGGCGTGTGAAGACTGACTTCAGCCGTAAGCCAGAACTTGAGGTTCGCACCTATGAATTCGTTTCCACGGATGCTCGGGATGTCGCACTCCGAAGTCTTACGGCCTCGGTTCGCGACGCCAAAGTCCGTTACCAATATTTTTGGGATTTGAAGGATGCCGGTGGCAACCCTTCTCCAATGATCCTCCTCACCGATCGCCCGTAACGTAAGGCCAGCTAATGAAGCTCAAGCATATTGTACTTGCACTGACACTGGCCTCCGGGTTGCTCGGTTGCCAGAGCCAATTCGAATTCTCCCCTGAAACTCAGTACGGTGCCCTGCGGCCCGATGCTAAAGAGAAAATGCAGGCTCTTCGGGGCAATACCTATGTGCGTGAGATTCGCACGGAGGATGCCGCCAGGCGTAAGCCGGTGTTCCTGAGCAAGAAGGGGATTCCCCTGCGCTCCGTCCTGGCTGAAACACTTCCGGGTTATTCAATTATCCCGCGCGGTAAGGTAAATCTGAATGACACTATCGACGTATCCGCTGACGGCATGCAGATGGCGGATTTCATCGAGTACATTGAGGGAACTCGTGATCTCGACATAAAGATCGAAGGTAACCGAATTTTTGTCAGCAATTACTCTACGCGTGAATGGAACTTGGCAGCTTTTGCCTCGACCCGTAACGTAAACAACGTGATTGCGTCTACTCAAACCCGCGGTGCCAAAGCGGGTGACAGTGAAGACAATACCAAGGAAACCGGCACGTCCACTGGCAACATCATTGGTTTCACCCTGTCTGAGGACGAGTGGACCAAAATCATGGAAGGTGCCAGAAAGATCATCGGTGCCGCCTCGGATAAAGGCGGCTCTACGCGCTCAATGGGTACTGCAGATAGTACGAGCGTTGGATCTGGAAGCCGCGGTAGCAACTCCCCCACTGGCCCATCGAACCAACAAAGTTCTGGGTTGAATTTCGACGTTCAACTCCCAGCTATGATTGGCGGCTTGGGTGACTCTGAGGAAGCACCTGCGTACATCGAGGGCATTCGGTCTGTAGGCATCGTTACTGCCGGCGGCAAGCCTTCAAAGATGAAGGTTCTTGATCGATATCTTAAGCGTGCAATCGAAGAGTCCACGAAGGTTGTGAACGTTCAGGTCGAGGCTTATGACGTCCTCCTGACAGATGGCAAGCAAAAGGGGATCGACTGGAATCTGTTGGTCAATTCTACGGTCAGCGGGAACCCCCTCGGCCTGAATTTCTTTAACACGTCTCCTAAGAGCGACGACCCTTTCTGGAACGTTCAAGGAACCTACACCTCCTCCAAGGTAACGGCATCGGCTCTGGTTAAATTCCTCGAGCAATACGGCCGTGTTGAGCTTAAAGATCAACCCAACATCACTGTCCGCAATGGCGTCCCAGCTCAAATCTACGCCGGTGAGGAACTGACCTACATCGTTGATGTTGAACAATCTCAGGATAAGAGCGGAAACGTAACAGTGACCCCTAAGCTTGGCCGACTGAAGGTTGGTGTAACGCTTAGCGTTACTGTCCGTGTTCTTGATAATGACCAGTTGCTTGTTGATGTCTGGCCTGTGATTTCCAACCTGAATGACCCGGACACAATCAACATCGGTGATTATTCGTTCAATACTCCGAGAGTGAATCTTAAAGAGTTCAGCACCCAGTTGATTACTTCCTCGGGCCAGTCAGTGCACCTTGGTGGTTTGATCACAAAGCGTATGAACGAAGCCATGCGCCAGTTGCCATGGCAGAACCTGGTGACCAAAGCGATTCTTAATCCGCTCACTCAAGGCATTAACAACTCTCTGGAGCGGCGTGAACTGGTTCTGGTCGTAACCCCAACATTGGTGCAAGGGGCGTTGTAATGGCAGAACTTCAGCTTGGGATACCGATCAAGATAGGTGGTGAAGAAGTCATCATCTTCCGTGACGCTATCGGTACCGATGCTTTGGCAACTGGCCGTGATGCTGAAGTATTCACGGTCATTGAGCATGCCGGCCCGGATGGTCGTCCACCAATCTATATTGATGAGAATGAGCTCGGCACGTTAAGGGAGGATTTTCCCGGCACAAACGTGTATGGCCTCTGGCAGCTCTTATTTGCAAACAACCTTGTGCCCTTGGGGCACGAGGTTGTTGTATTCCCTACCAGCGAAGCAGGTGGCGTATACCTGCAAATGCAGAATGGGACTGACTATGACAGTCCTGCAAATATCAAGCGATCCTCTGAGTATATCGACAACTACTCTGCGGACTTATATGGCTATGATCTGCTCGCAGCGCCAAGAATCCGCGTTGACATCACCGACCTGATCCTTCCATCGACGCCAGCGTTTACACGAGTTGAGCTCTTTTCCAAAAAGCAACACGAACGTACAAAGCGTTGGTATCTCGCTCTAGCGATTTGCATCGTTGCTGCTGTCGCCGCCGTTGGCTACAACTACACAATGTATGCGGTTTTCACGATGAATATGGCCGAATACACAACCAAAAAGAAGTTAAGCAGCGACTTGGATACGCGCGTCGCGGGCCTGTTGAAAGAACGGCTTCAGACCATACCAAATGATGGCGTCGTTATTTCGAGAATAGATCAGGTTCTTGCCTTCGATCCCAAGATATCTACGCCTACTGCTGCCGGGCACACAAATGGTTTTACAGCTGGGCATGTTTTTATGACGCGGCCTGATTTTGCAGTGGATCTTTCGGGAAAGATTCCAGGTGTTACATCAAAGTTGATGCCCCAAATGTCCTATCTCTTGACTGTATCTCCTGATGCACTGGAGGTAGCGTATTAATATTCAATCCTTCCGGAAAAGATTTGGGGCCAAGGGCAAAAACACCCGTGGTGAGCCTCTCTTCACCGGCGCCATGTACTTGGCGATGATTTCTGTAGTTTTCATCAGTCTCAAAGTGACGATGTCGCTGAGTGAAGACCGAAAGCTACCTAATGACTACAAGCAGATAGATCGTGTCAATAACGGGTTACAGAACGAAATTGATGCCATTAATAAGCTTCCGGTACTGCCGAAGCTTGAAAGCTCATGGAAAATGGCCAGTGCTACCGCTGCGATCCACAGAGTTTCTTTCAAAGCTCTGGATGATCAAGCCAAAAGTGAACAAGCCAATACTTATTCTGGGCCTCTCCGAAACTGGACGGCTCAAGTAAGCGGCTCGCCGCGGGCTGTACTTGGAGCCGTGAAAAAAATCCAATCTGAGGTTCCGACGTTCTTGTATGACTACACGATCTCAGGCGGAATCATGAAGTTAAACATCACTGTTGTAGGGACCTGAGATGAAATTCTTTCCTAACTTATTGGTAATGGCAGTGACTGCTGTTGTTGCATGTCCGATCTTCGCAGATGATGCTGACCAGGTACTTGACCGTCAGAAGACCCTCAGTGCAATGGAATACAAGCGCGACCTCTTGAAGATCCAAGCCGACATGGCTGAAACCTATAAGAAGATGTCCGATGCCAGTTTCATTGTTGATAATGAAGGTAATCCACTTGGGGTGGAAAGCATCCAGAAACTGGGCGTAGAGGTGCGCAAGCAGGGCCGAGTTTCCGAGGTCAACCCGTTCCAGAGTTCTGGCTCACCAATCGTCCCCAATGCGATGCCCTTCATGCTCGATCAGCCGACCATGAGCGGGGCCGTACCCAGCACGCCGAATTCCGCTTTTGGCAATCAGCAGCGTCTACAACAGGCACCCTTGCCGAATCAAGAGCGTCCAGAACCACAAAAGCAGCCGGCATCTGATGACGACGATAAGAAGATCCTTTCTCTCCAAGAAGTTCGCGGCGACTCAATCATTCTCAGAACCAATGACGGCGACCGGATCCTCCGTGTTGGTGAGAAGGTCTATGACCTCACTCTGACTCGCTTCTCAGTTGATAAAGCATATTTGAAGGGGCCTAAGGGAACCCAGGTAGTTTCAATTGACTGGACATCTTCCAAGCGCTATGCGGACGACTGACTATGAGCTCTGAAAACATACGATCTATTGAGCTTCAACAGAAGAAAATTCTCAATCTTCTAGTTTCCGAGGGGAAGATCACCAATTCACAGGCTCAGTCGTTACCGCCGTCTGAGTCCGTTGAGTCGATCATCCCAGACATTGCTCGGATGACGAATAACGAGGACGCATTAGTTGCTGCTGTAGCAACAGCATTGAGTCGTCCTGCATTTGTCGAGGTTGAAGAGGGGCGGAAAGCTGTCCTACCGGGCCCCTCTGAAAACTACTGCGTTTACGATGGCATTGTGTTTCTGACCAATCCTCTGGATCAGCGGTCCATTTCACGAGCTTTGGCTTGGGCCCGTCAGAAAAAGAACGAAGGGGAGCTGAAGACCGATAGCGAGCTTCGTGTTGGCGTCATTGGTGCAGCCAAACTAGACGGGTTACGCAACACCGTTATCGATGATGAAGTCATCACCGCAGATGGTGAACAAGCTAAACAGCTTGCTGCCAAGCGTATTGACGACATGATTCGTGAAGCTGCATCGAAGGACGCTACCGATATCCATCTGCAGCCCACGCAGGGTGATCGGGTTCAGGTGCGCTATCGCATCGATGGTGATCTTCGAACCCAAAGAACCTATTTAAACACCCTTCATGACTCTATCTGCCGGGTGGCGATTGAAACTCGAAGCAACCTGATTCTTGAAACAGGTACTCCCCAGGACGGCAAATTCAGCTTCGATTTGACGGGCAATAAAAAAATCAACCTACGGTTGAGCTCTTTGCCCGTCCAGCGCGGCTCTGATAAAGCGCTGAAGCTAGTGTTGCGTCTTCTCGGAAACAACACCCAGCTTTCTAGCCTTCCGCAGCTTGGCCTTTCGAAGCGCAACGAGGACATCTTGCGACGGCTAGGTAACCAGCCTAACGGTCTCATAGCTATGACCGGGCCGACTGGTTCTGGAAAAACAACCACGCTCAGCGCTGTGCTCGTTGATGCATATCGCAATAACCCTGATCGTAACTACCACACCATCGAAGAGCCGGTTGAAATTCAGCATGAGGGGATGTCGCATACTGAGTGCGGGAAACATCTGACTTTTGCTGACGCGCTTCGGGCCCTTTTGCGGCAAGACCCTGACGTTATTTACGTTGGTGAGATGCGTGATGAGGAGACGGCTGATCTGGGATTCAAGGCATCTCAAACTGGTCACTTGGTGCTAACTACCCTGCACACTAACAACGCCCACGAGTCGATCGGTCGACTTGAGCGAATGAACATCCCGCTGGACATAATCGCTTCCAACACCTCTGCGTTTGCAGCCCAACGGCTAGTACGCCGACTTTGCAGCGGTTGCAAGGTTGAGTACAGATTAAAAGATTCTGCGGCCCAGGCTTCGCTCTATGGTCTGAACCAGATATTCAATGGGGACACCGATGTCTGCCTCTATCGCGCCAACCCCAAGGGTTGTGAGAAGTGCGGGCATGAATCGGGTGGCATGAAAGGCAGGGCTGGCATCTTGGAAATCCTTGAGTTCACGCCTGATATCCAGGAAGCAATCCTGGCTGGCGTGCCGCCTAACACCATGCGCAGGAACGCAATTGCGGACGGCTCCTTCCTCGATCTCTGGGACGATGGTTTGCGTCTGGTCAAGGCCGGCATCACCAGCTTCGAAGAGCTCGAAAAGCATCTGCGTCCTTATTTGACTGACCGCCTAAGTGCAGGCCGGGCAAGTCAGCATGGGGCCAAGGGCTTGTCACATCCGGCCGGGCAACAAACACCTTCGCATCTTCGAATTCAGCCACAGCTCTGACCTTTACTGAGTGGCGACACCTATGGAATTTGGGAAGGGTGTTTTGGATAGCGTGTCCCCACAACATCCAAGACAATCTTGCAGTGCAGATATCTCCCGGAAAACAGGGCGATGGATGGCATTCGGATGGGGGATTTCGATTCACCCCTGTCCTGCATGAGGTCTTTAGCTCTGTCATGGACGGCCGCCTCGGCGGTACCAGTAGCACCTAGCAGCAGATTCAGCTCACATCATCTGCGTTTACAAACAGTCATGAAAACCGAGGCAACTCCGAGATGAAACACCAACACCGAGTTTCAAACCAAGCGCTGAAAGTTCAGAAGGGCTTCACCCTTCTGGAAATCGTAATCGCAATCGCCATCCTGGCCATGCTGGCTGCGTACATTCTGCCTGGCTTGCTCCAGAACAAGGAAGACGCCAAGTACAGCACCGCGCTGACACAGCTCGAGAAAGACTTCCCGTCCGCCATTACGCGTCAGGTATCCCGTACCAATACCTGCTCCAGCACCTCGATCACCAAACAGCTGCTGCTCGCGCGTGGCCTGCCGACCACCACCGTATGGAACACTGACTGGAGTGTCGCTGGTGTGACCTCGAACACCGTCACCATCAACTACACCATCGATTCAACGGATGCCAAAACCGCTTCTGATATGGCAACCGCCCTTTCCTCGAATAACAACGTGCAGTCGGCAACTGCCTCTGGTAACACCCGGATCGCTGTCACTTACCGCTGCAACTGATCGGGAAATGAGATAATGGCTTACTGGCAGATTCGCTACATCGGAGAGTCCGGCTCCATCGAAACTTCTTCGTCAATCAAAGCAGAGAGTCGCGAGCAAGCCATTACTCTCTCCGGTCGCCCCCCGGCCTTCATCCAGCAAGTAAAGATTGATCACCTGGGTGCTGTAAAGGCTACGTTTGAGAAACGATTCCAACTTGTTGAACAGGTTCTGATTCTCTCTGCAATTGGTTCAAAGCTGGCGAGCGGTAAAACAATCGGCAAGGCAATCAAGGAGTCGGTCGATCATGAGCGTCTTGGCATTACCTACGCCGAGCTAGATCAGTGCGAAACCCCCAAAGAATATTTTACCAAGCTGCGGTTTGATGAAACCGCAATCTTGGTTGCGGACGCCGGCGAGAAGGCAGGAAAGCTATCCGAATCGCTCTTCAGAGCTTCAAAAGCTATTCAGGAGCGGATTAACGCCAAGAAAGAATTCGGTAAGGCCATGCAGCAAGGCCTCCTCTATACGGTCCTGGGATGCTTGTTCATGATTGGTATCCCGCTATGGGCTGGCGGCACAATGCACGACTTCATTGAGGTTCAACGCATTCCGCTTAAACTCAACAGCATGAGTAAAATGATCATGTTTCTGTACATGGTCTACACCCAGTATTTTGTCTTCTTGATTGCTGCAGTCGCCGCTACCTATGTATTCCGGGAGAAAATCTGGGACAACATTCGTACGCTGCCGATCTTTTCATTCATCAACGACCGGATGAAGATCTCCCGAGGACTCGATTTTGTAACCTCTTACCAGCTGTTACTGGGTAGCGGTTTCAACAACCTTCAGAGCTTTCGGTTTCTCGCAGTGCGATCGAAGGGGCTTAGCCATCGCCTTTACCTAGAGGCGGCTGACCGGTTGACTGAAGGCCGTCAGCTCTCTGATGTGTTTGACAGTCCGGAATGGCCCACGATTGTCCATCAAAACTTGCAGGGATTCGAGGAACAGGGCCCCAGCGGCCGGGATATGATCCTCTCGAATCTCAACGAAGCCTTGCGTGCCTATTACCTCGAGTATTCCTCACGTGTCAGTAGAGCGGCTTCGATGCTCGGTTTTGCAATGATGATTCTCACCATCATGATGTTCGCAATCGGGTTCTACATGCCGATTGTAAACCTCAACTCAGCGTTGAAACAGATGTGAGATCTCGCGATGCCCAAGCGGGCTTCACTCTTTTGGAGATCATTTTCGTGCTGGCTATCATGGCAATCCTCAGCACTGCGATCTTGCCCCCAGTACTTGAGCGGATCACCGAGGCAAAGGTAGAGGGGTCTATCGGGCAAGCTCAAATGATTTTGCAGATTTGCGAGATCGCTAGAACGAAAGTTCTGGCTACATCTGTAGATGCCCGGGGCCGATACACCCATACCTATGGCTCTCTAGATAACTGGGCATCGACCACGGTGCTTCAGTCGAAGCTGACCACCAACTACGACCTGGCTACAAAAAATGCCCTTGGTTCCCAGATCCTGGTGAAGTTCGACGCGGCCAGGTGCTACGTGGCAGTTGACCTACCGTTCCTACAGAGCGACTACGGTGGCTATTCAACCGAAACTGTAGGTGGGAAGACTCGGGTGATAGTCACCACGCGAATCAAGAATTCCTCATACCCATCTTGGGTTGTCAATCAGAAACGGATTTTGCACGATGAAGAAACACGCTGATCGCAGTAGAATCAAAGCTCAGGCGGGCTTCACACTCATCGAGCTGTCAGTAGTTTTGTCAATTCTCGCGCTTATGGCTGTGTTTACGGTTCCTAAGCTTATGGAGTCGATCAACGAGAGGCGCGTCAGCTTGACTATTCAAGAGACGCAAACTTTCTTGGATGCTGTGCGCACATATCGAATGAAGAATGGGGTCTGGCCGGCCAGTCCAAGCTGCACAGACGCCCAGATCGTGCTTCAAGGTACGGCCCCACCGATGCTCGCGGGAGTTGCCAACAAGAACAAATTCAACTCAGCCATTAACACCTCTTGCACCGTTTACACCTTCAGCATTTCTCAAAACATTATTGCGGACTGGGATGGGGATGTTGCGAACGGTTTGCCTGCGACCACTATCACAAATACGTCAAGCCATACTGTTAGGACAACTATTGGTGTCCCAGGTACAGAGCCGGCCCTTGATTCGAAATTGAGTCGCATCGCAACTGGTGATCCCGAAGACAACAGAATGAAAACTGCTCTCCTGATGGGGCAGCAAACCATTGCAGAAGGTGGTGATATTCAGCTTTCCAAGGTCAACCCTAAGGTTACCGCTTTGAATGGGGAGCTAGAGCTTGCATCCGGCTCGGGAAGCGTAAGCATCGCGACTAACAATATTCTGACAGTTGACAATATTAAGATTAGGTCGAGGAATAACGCTCTCCTTTCGGATCTGCTACCGAACTATGTTCAGAAAGGCACATACCTTGTCAGACATGGCTGGGGCGTTATAAAGCCGACTTGCTCGAATGGAGGTCTCCCTAGGGCTTCGTTACGGCCTGGCATGATGTCTGGTGGTTACGACCCTGGTGTCACTGGTAGCGGTATTTTCGGGTTCGTGTACCGGCTTATCGACAACGGAAGCATGTGGGTTGTCCAGACGGATATCTGGGGGACCGCGGAAGAGCGGAACAAGCTGGACTCGCTCGTAGACGTGTACTGCTATTACCCCTAAGCCTCACAAGAGGCGTTCGCCACTATAGGTTAACTGATAAGTGCCGTACTCAGTCATCATCGCCAAGCCCACAAAGGACTGCAATGCAGATTGCACTTACTGTTCTGCGCCTCCCGACGGCAATGCAGGGTGGACCTTCGACGATTTCCGGAAGATGTTCGATCGGCTTGTTGATTCCTTCACCCCTAACGTGCAGTGGATCTGGCACGGCGGGGAGCCGATGCTCATGAAGCCTGAGTTCTACATCAAGTGTGCTGAATACGCTCGGGCGCGCCACCCTGGTGTGAAGTTTGCTATTCAGACCAACCTTCTGGCCTACAAGTCCTCGCGCTGGAAAGATGTCTTTGAAGACGTCTTTGAAGGTCGTATCTCAACCAGTTATGACCCTTATAAGCGCTACCGCACTGTTAAGGGGTCGGCTGACACATACGACAGATTGTTCTGGCGCGCTATGGATGCGGCGATTGGCGATGGGTTTCGTCCACTTGTCATCGGTGTGTATGACGAAGGTGCTGCCCCGGCTGCAATGGAGATGTATGACCGAGCTAAGGCCTATGGTGTATACGGCTTCGACATTCGATTCAACTACGCGTATCCGGCCGGTCGGGTCAGAGATTCTGGCATGCTGATAAAACCAAACACGTATGGTCAGATGCTGGTAGATCTGTACGATCGCTGGGTCAAGGATCTGCCTATTTTCAACATCACGCCTCTGGATCAGATGCTCCAGAAGGTTGCTGGTTACCGAAGCACTCTGTGCCCTTGGACGAAGTCTTGCGGCGGTAAGTTTTTAACCATCGATCCAGACGGTTCAGTATTCAATTGCAGTGAGTTCAGTGACCTTGGTGATGAGCGCTACCGATTTGGCAATATTCTGACGGGTGAGGTCCAAGGTTCCACTCCTGTAGAGGTAAAATTCTACCCGCCGGCCGAGATCGTTTCTGCCTTAGCTGCGTCGCCTGCGTCCAAAGAGATTATGCGGCGTCAAATAAAGTTTCCGGTCGACTGCCGGTCTTGTGATCATTTCATCGAATGTGAAGGTGGTTGCGCCCGAGATTCGGTTTTGTTTGAGCGCGGCATGGGTGGCAAGTTTGGATACTGTGAGAGCTGGAAAATGGTTTTCACCAGGCTCAAGGAATCAGTGGCAAGCGGCGAGGCTGATAAGCTGCTTTTGAAGCTTGGCATCACCCCTGCGGATGCTCACTCGCGCATTTCAGACCTGAGCAAGGTGTCCTGATGCTCCAGGTCTACTTGAAGCCAACAAATTACTGCAATGTTGGGTGTGATTTCTGTTACCTGCCTGATGAAGTCAGGTCCAATAAGAAACGAATGACAACGGAGACGTTGGAGCACTCGCTGCAGCTGATCCGGGATCTTGCTGCACGAGAGGGGCACGACCGTGTATCGATCCTCTACCATGGTGGCGAGCCTCTTACTCTGGCCTCAGAAGTATTGTTCGAATTCTCTGATGCCGTGCGTCAGGGGCTTGTTGGGCTTGAAGTACAAGAATCTATCCAAACCTCATTGATCCCTCTGCGCCCGGGCCACATTGCTTTTTTGCGTGAGCGTTGCGGCGCCTTCATTGGCTCCTCCATCGACTTTTCTGGCCGAACTATCAATGGTTCTAGCAGCCGGTACGTAGACCTTTGGATGGATAAGGTTCAGTTGGCCCGGGACAATGGCCTCGAGGTTGGACCTGTCATGGTGCCGACCCGCGGCGAGCTAGGCAGGGCGCCCGAGATCTACGCATGGTTCAAGAGCAATGGTTTCAAACATTTCAACATCGAACGCTACAACAGCCAAGGCGGTGATGAGAATCGCCCTGATAACCGTGAGCACGCAACATTTCTCCGTGATTTATTCGACATCTCGATGGCTGACCTACGTCAGTTCGGCTCGTGCGTTACCAACAATGCTGTGGGTGCCTCGATAGCCGGTGTATTGAACGGGCAGCCAGGAGAGCGTTGGGGCGGGACTTGCCAGCGTGACTTTCTTGTAATAAATCCGGACGGCTCTCTCAACTCATGTCCTGACAGGATGGAGTATGAAGTCGACGCCTGGCCTAAGGCCTCTGATGGTATCGATGCATTTCAGTCTAGCCCTGCGCGCAAGGGTTGGATCAGAGTCCAGCATATCGAGCACGTCGAAAACCACTGCCGAAAATGCGAGTTCCGGAGCTGGTGCAAGTCCGGCTGCCCGATCACTGCGCATCAGGTGCATTCAGGACTGGGTGAGTGCGCTGGATATCGATCGCACTTAAACCATGTCCAGGATTTTCTGAGCTCGGCGGATGGAGTCCGGCTGGCTTCTTCATATCTAGCGGCAGCTGGAATATACGGGTACGACCCCTACACCTACGGCATAGAGCGTATTCAGTGAGCATCGGCGCACCTGATTTCGATCACATGGTTTACGTGCGACTGATCGAGGCCTGCAACCTACATTGCGAGCACTGCTTTATCCCAAACAATCCAAAGCGGATGAGTTGGGCGCAGATTGAAGCAATTCCGGCTAAGGTCAAAACCTTCGCTGTTCCAGGTAGCACCATCCTGTTTCAAATGCATGGCGGGGAGCCAACTCTCGTAGGTGTCGAGTTGATGCGTAAAGTTGTTGTATACCTGCGATCGAATCTTGAGGGATTCAAGGTCGTGTTCTCACTGCAAACAAATCTGATGAACTTCGACCTCAGGTGGGCCGACCTCTACAGAGATTTTTTTGACGGCGTTGTAGGCGTTTCTTGGGATCCGGTTATTCGTCGTACCAAGGCCAGCAAGCCTGGGTCCAATGTAGATTTCGAGGAGCGGTTCTGGCGAAATATGGAATCCCTGCAGAGCGCTGGGCTTGAGCCGTACATGGTGATTACAACCACCAAGATCCTGATGCAACGGTTCAGAAACCCCTCAGACCTAATCGACTACCTTCGCTCGAAAGGAATCCGTCACGTTCACTTTGAGAGGCTGACTAGGACCGGATATGCAATCACCAATTGGGATCGTATCGGTGTGACCAACCGCCAATACAGTCTTTGGATCGCCCGGTTCGCTATGGCTTATTCTCGGTATATCGCGACTCCTCGAGATCACTACCAGGATATTCACATATCCCCACTAGACGGCTTGACTGAAAGCGTCCGGAGGCTTCGCAGTGGGCAGCGTGGAGGCTATGGATGCTTGTCTGGCGCTTGTGATACCCGGTTCCACACCTTTGACGATGGCGGCTACTACAAAGCTTGTACTGCACTCACATCCGAATCAAATAACCGTAACGCCATAGGCAGATCTGATGCCCAGCCGACTCGACTAGTTGAGATGCGCGAGGATCGCCAGATTGACTGTTATAGCTGTCAATTCAAGCCAATCTGCAGTTCAGGCTGCATGGCGACACCAAAAACGGATGAGAGCGGAGAGTGTGCCGGTGGGTTTACCGCGTTCAAGCTCATCAACGAGCAAATGGCTTTGGCTGAGCAGCCATCGCTGATTGCAGTCGCGGGATAGAACCCCTTGGGATCTTGAATAATTCGGTAGTGTCGTTTTGGCTTCGTGATTGGGAAACCTGAATGTACTATCCCGATGTACTCCCACGTCCACCATTAGCTTGGTGAGCTGGGCGAGACTTCTGGTCGGGAATGGTCAGGACCTCTGAAGTATTGCTACATCCAAGTCCGGTTCCATCGGCAATGGGTGAGTAGTCGGTGCCGTATGGGCCGCGTTGATAATCTGGAGAGAAGGCGAATAATGAGTAAATTTACTCCCAACAGGGTGCTGGCTACTTTGGCCGTGAGCGCGATCGCGGTAGCGGCGTTCAACAGCGTTGAAACCAGATTCACAATCAACGAGACCCAGGCCGAACTGGAAGCTGACCACAACGTCGCCCAGATGCGGAAGCTGCTCGAAATGAACCCGATCAAGCCAATGGTAGAGCGGCATGCTGACACTCTGAACAGCGTCGTTAAGCACGAGGCCGTCCCGCGGATCAACAACATGCTTCTGGCCGCTACAGCAACCGCCAAGGACATGGACTCCACGAACGTCGGCAATTGGGGCTATTGCCATAGTGCATGCCATGGCGCATGTCACGGTGCATGTCACGGTGCACGAGGCTGGCGCTAAGGCAATATGAACATGACCCCCCCTGAATCGACCCAAACTGATGACGCAGCTGCCCTGACGGGCTCTCATTTGCCGGAGTCTGCAACCACTGTGGCTGACAATGTAGACATACCCACCCAGGTCAGCGACGACCAGGTTGACGAATCGATACCCGAAGAATTTCGGTACAACCTTGTGTTCAACAAGAAGGTGTCTGAGCTTCGTGCGCTGTTCGAGGAGCAGCATCGTCAGATCCGGGAGGAGGGTGCTGAAAAGCCAAAACGCGACGTTGCTTATCAATCTGTGATCTGTGACGAGCAGTTGAATCAGATTCCACTTGACGCCCGCTCCATTGGCCTGCTTGTTCAAGCTGATGACCAAAACCCTGCAATGCTGAGCGAAAACTTTGAGTTCAGCCTTATCCTCGCTATGGGATCGTCATCGCCTGGCACAATTGATGTGCCTTTTGACACGTCGGTGGATACGCGTGAAATCCTCTACCAGGCTGAGTCTGCTGGTTTTGGGGTTAATCTACTTCCCCCGGCGAACGCTACGGTTATTAATGCCGAGGTTGAGGCATATTGTGACCTCATTCGTGATTACGGTCGGATCTCGTTGCATGGCCAGAGCTGCAATATCCGGGTGTCGCCGATCGATGGTTACATGGAGTACCTGCTGTACGCAGAGCTTGGCTACAAACCAAAGGTCATCTCCACCGACGAGATGATGAACTTGCTCTACACCGATACCATGCCCGAAGTCGTTATGGATCATGTTAAAGCGTGCATCGCGGAGGTCGTGATTGAAGTCCTAGGCCCGGACTTCATGAAAGACCTCGTTGTAAACACTGTAAAAGCCCTGCACCTGAAGGATTTACAGTTCATGGAAGCTCGGGCCAGTATCCTTGAAGCTGAGTTGGATACCCGCACTCCGTTTCCAAACATGATTCGCATCCTGGCTGAGGCTACGGGGCTTCGCGGTGCCGACGCGGCCGGATTACTGTTCGAGCTTAAGAACGCAATCCACACAGTGCTCGATAAGTACCTACCATCTGACCCAGTAGTAGAACCAGAGCCCGAAAATTCCACCGCCTCCAGTGCTGAAGTTAAGAATGCAGATGGAGTTCAGCAGGTCGACCCAGAGGAAAAAGTACCTGCAGAGGATTCAGGTATGCGCGTTCGAGCTCCTAATACCAAGCAAGCGGATTTGGCCAAAGCTTTGTGCCTGATGGCTAGTTCTGTTGCTGGAGGCCCTGACGCTCTCAAAGCTGTTTGGGCTTCCATCGAGTCTGCGACTCAGCTCGATCAGCGGATCAACCTTGACCGTGAAACCACCCTCCCAAGTTTGGCTGCAGGTCGTGTAGCTGATGCTCTTGGTGTTGCACCAAAGGTCGCTGCCTTGGCTGCAGGTGAGCTTGCGACACTTCTTCAGGTTGTTCTCGAAGCTGGCGGTGCTATAGAGCCGCCACCACCACCTGCCACGCCCAAGCCCACCCCACCCAGTGGCTTGATCGCTGTCGGTTAAGTCCCGGCTGGCAGCAGTAAGCTGCCAGCCTATGAGGCATGCATGCGCTCAGAAGCTATCGGATTCATCAACGTAACCCGACAGTGCAATGTTGACTGCAAGCGGTGCTATCTCACTGAGGAGCACCGGGCCATTAAAGAGCGGTTGCCGGTCGCCACACTCCAGCAATTCCTCCAGTCATCATTTTGGGCAGACCGAGACTGCACCCTCATTTGGGAGGGTGGCGAGCCTTCAGTGATTGGGCCGCAGGCGATGCAACTTTTAGTTGATACAGCCCGTCGCCTGCTGCCAAGCGCAAGGCAGACCATGGTTACAAACTGCTTTTCAGTGCCAGACTGGCTATTGGCAATGGTTCATGAAGAGTTTGATGGGCTGGTCGAAACTACCTATGCACTTGGCAACAAATTCAACCTGGCCGGATCTGAAGTCATCTATCAGGAACGGTTTCTTTCCGGCCTCAACAAGTTCTGGTCCGCTGGGGTCCCTTGCGTTGTCAACGTTGAGCTCAATGCAGAGACGGTTCAGGCTGGAGCGGATGCCCTTGTGGATGTCATGCTTCAAAGTGAATGCAAGGTATGGGAGTTCGACATTTCTGTCGACTTCGCTTCATTCTTGAAGACACCCGTATATCACCCCGCCAGTACGCCGGCATTACCGCTCACTGTTCCATACCAGAAAGCCTGGTCATTCCTCGCAGATCTAAGGGAGCGGCATTATGCACGGCTGACTCGGGCCGGCATCACAATTGGTGTGTTCGAGCAGAATCCTGATGCGGGCAACCTTCAGTTCAATGTGCTTTCCGAGGATCGGTTCCTAACCCTGAATCCAGACGGCACAGTCACTACCAACCCGCTGTACTCTGACCTCGAAGGCACCATACTCGGTGATCTGCACGTTAGTTCGCTCGACTCCATGATTATTTCACGAAACCGGCTATCCCGAATTTCCCATGAGCGCAGAAGAATTAGGGCTTGTCACGGGTGTGAGCATGTCAGCTATTGCGGTGGCGGACCGGCGCATGTGCCTGTTTTTGATGGCTCGGGCGAGTGTGCCGGCGGACTCAGCATCTGGAATTCTTCGTTGAGGATGCAAAGTGCATAAGGCGTCTCGTGTAAACCAAGCAAACATCAGCATCACCGCGACCAGGTGGTGTAACCGGCGCTGCACCCACTGTTATATCGACCCAGCTGAGCTGGGAAATCCGACGCAAATGGACGAGGCTGTATTCAGATCTGTCTTTGACAGTGTTGCTCAGCTCGTTGCGTTGGATACTGGTCTAGAGGAAGTGGAGTGGGAGTTGATCGGGGGGGAGATTACAAAGCTCCCCGTTGCATACTGGGAGCGAAACCTTCCCTATGCTTTGAATAAGTGCCGTGAATTCAATGCTGGCTTCAAAACGCCAGGATCTATCAATGTCCTGACGAATCTGATATTTGCCAACGATAAGCATCGGAGCGAGTACGTCGACCTGTTCAACACCTATGGTGACTGGCCAGAGATGGCGATCTATACATCCTGGGAACCCGACACAAATCGTTTTGGCAAAAACATGAAGCTCATGGGGCCCTGGGCTGAAACTGTGCGCGCGATCAAAGCCAAGCAGAAGATTCTCGATGTGATTCTTACGAAGACCACCGTGGCGATGGGTCCAGATTACTTACTAGAAACGTTTCTGCCGCTCGGCATAACCGACTTCAGCATCAAGATGATAAGCCCTTACGGCTCGGGGAGGGCTTTTTGGCAGCCAAATATGGTGTCTTTCAAGGAGATGAGTGACTACCTATGTCGACTCTTTGATATTGCGCCACCCGGAATCACCTTCACCCCCGCCGATGAAATGTCAGGAGCCGTTTTCCGCGGAACAAGCTATCAGTGCATCGGCAATTTTCGATACGATTTAGCTGTGGAGCCTGACGGGTTGACTACATTCAACGCTAATCAAACGACAGCTGAAGCAGCCCTTGGCGAGCGTAAGATTTATGTTGGTGATGATGATTGGGCTTACCGGGTCCTTGCAGACAACACTCAAGAGCTAGATAACAAGCTATCTAAGTACCACAGCTATTGTTTCCAATGTGAATTCCACTCTGCGTGTGCTGGCGGCTGGTACCACTACAGGGTAGCCGAGCCAGCCGATGTCCGGCCATGGGATAAAGGAGATTGTCCAGGCTACAAGCAGTTATGGACAAAGGTTAAGGATCGACACGGTTCGTTTGATCCTGTGCAGGCCAGGCATAGCTCGGAAATGCAATCGATGATGATGAGCGCTAAGGCTCAGCCCCCTTCTGAAGTCTTCCATGAGGAGGCGGTAGGGGTTGCAGGGACATTCTCAGATTGGCTGAAGCAAACCCGCGGAGCAAAAGTAAACGTGCGTGCATCGAGCAGTTTCGATAAGCCGTTGATCCAGCGACTGTGGGCTTATCAAGGTGTAGGGACGGCCACGATGATCCAGCAGGCTGAGATACACCTGCTAACAGCTACGGAGCAGCGCGTGCTCTTCGAGCACCTGGTGTATCAAGATCTATCCGCGGTTTCGGTACCTTCAGAGGCTTTATGGAGTTGGGTTGACGCCAATGGCGGTGATCCATTGGCCGACCTGCTTGCAAGAGCTGAGGTTGACCTAGAGTCTAGCGGGCTGTGCCACACAGACATATTGGTGGCCGGACACAATACCGAACTTGTCCGCTGGGTGCTCAAGTACCCGCGCCTTTCGCATTCTGGCGAGTCGAATAATGAGCGGCACCCACTCGTACAGCAGCTCGCGCACCACCTTCAGCTTGAAGCACGAGCCAAAGACAGAATTGCAAGGCGTCGGCATAACCTTAGCTGAACCTAGACCGCTTTAATGGAGCGGTTTTTTTTTGCAGAACGGCCGAAATGGGGCAGTCCCCTCCCACTATTAGGGTATGAATATCCAACCCTTCGCCCTTCCGCGTAACCGCTCAATTGAGATGATGTCGACGACCATATCGACCAACCTCAATTGCAATCTGGCGTGCCAACACTGTTACATCCAGCCAGAGCTGCTCCGACGTAAAGAGTACATCGACGAAGCGACCTTTCGGCGGGCGGTGGAGGTCATCATTGAAGCCTTCCATCTAGATCAGTCCGTTACCTACCTACACCTGGACGTACTTGGGGGGGAAGCCACCCTCATGCCTTTTGAGTTCTGGCAGCGAAACCTCCCTTGGGTGCTTGGCCAGATTGATGAGATGAACAGGATTGGTATTCAGACAGAATTCACCTTTTGTTCAAATCTGATGTGGAAGGACGATCGGTATCTAGGTCTCCTTCGTGAGTTCAAGGGGCACCCCGCAATGGATATTGCGATCCCCTTTGAGGGACCTGAGAGTGGGCGGTTCGGAAGAGGCATGGCCATCCTGCCTAAGTACCTCAAGCGTATAGAAGCCTTGGGCGACTGCAACATGCTCAACCTGGTGCTTGTAATGGGGCAGGGTCTAATTGATCTTGGGCCTGAGTACATCATCGAAACGTTCGTGAAGCGGGGCGTTACCGACGCAACCTGCGACATGATTTTTCCATGGGGTTCAGGGAAGGCGTATTTCGATCGAGCCCAACCTCAGTACCAGGACGTTGCCGAGTACATTTCGACACTGGCTCGGCTGGGCAAGCAATATGGATTGACGGTCGATCACCTGGACGACATGAAAAAGTCGTTACGTACGCTGTCACGGTCCCAGAACACGCTTAACGATGCTTACGAGTTCCACTGGGACCAGAGAGGGGAGCTTTCGCTCAATCCCAATCAGACCGGCACAGAGGCGCTCAAGCCCTACATAAATCTAAATGCGCACGATGCGAATGCTGCACTGAAAGTTGTTTGGGGTAACAACAGTGAGCTCGATAACAAGCTCAGCTACGAGCACGACTTCTGCCGTGACTGCCAATACCTGCAGGCGTGTAATTCCGGGTGGTATCCACACAAGGATTTACCGCCTGAAACCGTTCGGTCGTTCATGCAGAGTTCAGATGACAGCTTCAGCTGCCCAGGTTTTTTCCAGCTTTGGGAGTCACAGGCGAGTGAGAATTTTGATCCGTTAGGTGTAAGCAAGTACGCCAACGTCCGCCGTATTAAGCGAGCTCAACTCAGGAAGCAAGCTGTTGCGGATAACTCTGCTCCGCTGCGCGAGGCTGACTACACGTGCGATTACGAAGGTTATTTCGAGGCCGTGAAGGGGGCGACTCGAGTCCTACTGGAACCGATTGATATGTTCGGCTGCACCCCCCGCCAGCGCTTGTGGTTCTACGATCGCCTGCAGAAACAGATCCTCCTGCCGGACGGCAGCCTGGATGGTTTCGATGAGCGCTATTCGATTCTGGCTCACCATCTGGCAGGTAATTACCACTCGATTGCATTCAGTGACGAGCTGGTATGGGCGGCACTCAGGTCAGGTCCCACGACGCCATTGTCCCGCTATGTCATCGACGCTCTATCACTCTCTTCGTGGGCAGAACTTCCTATTGACGTCTTGGGCGGTAGCACCCGGCAAAGCTCCGGCCTAGAGGTTTCCCATAAGTTCGAGGATCTGCTCATTTGGGCCCTGTTCCGACGTCCACCGCCTGACATTCTTGCCTTGGCCTTCGCTCGGCGGCCGGCGGTGATAACTGAAGAGTCAGCCAGTTTCCTTCGTCGAATTTCAACAGTCGCAAGAGCGATTGGCGGTCGTGAACTCGGCATTGATCACAACGAACCTTCGCTAGACGGTGCCGCATGAATCGAATTTGGCTGTTGTTGCTCATTGGTGTCAGTGCTCAGGCACAGGCATTCCCAGTGATTTTGGGTGGAGCTGGTGCCCTGGCTCTGGGTGCGGGATTCCTCCCACTTCTGGGAATTGGTCTTGCCTTATATTTCGGCGTCAAGCTCTGGAAGCTCCCCCGACTTGCCCTGATTATTTGTTCCCTGGCTGGATTTTTCATTTGCGCGATCGTCTGCATCCAGTGGGCTGACGCGAATCGTGAAGCGATCCTTGCTAACACACAGAGCCTTGGAGCCCCCTCACAGCGCACTACTGACATCCCATACCCTTATGTAAGTGATGCTGCCCAAGCATTATCAGGGTCGCGCATTACCGCAGATGACTTCTACAAAGGGGTCTCTAATCGCAAGATTCGTGTCATCCGCGTCGACCTTGGCCCTCAGCTATTCAAGGATTTCGGGTTTGGAGCGACTGCGACGCAGATCCACAATAATCCTGAGCCACTGCTAGGGATAGCTAAGAAGGGAAACCAACAAGTGGTCCTGGTCGATGAGAGGGGGACTACAGCAGCTGCGATAGCTGAGGATCTGAATGAGAGATTCGGCGTTCACATACAATTTTTGGAGGGCGGCGCCAATGCTCTCAATGACTATGCGTGGGATCACTTGGCTAAGCTCGGTGATGATCATGCGGTGTTGCCAGCAGACATTCCATCGTTCAAGGAGCAGCGGAACCCAACCATCATCAGTACGACCAATCCCGATGAGTTTTTGAACTATGGCTGGCTGCATGGGCTGACGGTGACCCTTCCTGTGTTCTTGTCAGGGGCTGATGCTATTGCCGAAGCCCTTCATGGCAAGACCGTTCTCATCACTGCGGCTGAAAGTCATTACTCGGGTGATACCTGGATTTTGCTCGATATGCTTCGAGCTAGGGGTGTCGATGCCTACTTCATGCAGCCAACCCGAGAAGAGTTGCTGATCAAGCCAGCATACTTCAAGGCTTACAAAAACGCAGATCGATACTTCGGAGCAGCCCAATCGTTCGACTACGTGTTGGGTTACCAAGACGTTCGATTCCTAGACTTCCAGTCTGCTGATGATTGGGCCAGAACAAAGAACCAGTTACCACGCACTGACCATATCGACATGGAAATCGTGGCCAAAGGTGGGCTTACTCAAGCTATTGCCGGGCTGGATCAAAGCAAAGCTTACGTTGGGCTGGCATACGATCGAAGGACTTTTTATCACTCCATCCTTGCGGGCGAAATCCTGTCGGCAGGCGGAGTTAGATGGCTCGGTATCAACACAGAGCCCGGCCTCTTCAATCGAGCGGTGCTTACTGACGACGATCTCATCGACCCGGAAGCGGCGATGTACGCAAGTATCGAGGGCAGAAGCATCCGAGCTATTGGAAGCGTGTTCGGTTTGGTTCCTGGATCAGCTGCATGGGTTGTTTTCTTGAACCTGGCCATCAGTTTTATTGGTGCATTCTTAGCTGCCCGCCCACGACATCCGGCCATGAAGGTCGCCGTAGCTCTCGTTGGTACAGTGGCCACTTACATTCTCTGGCTCGCGTATCTTGAGACAACGCCGGTTTGGGCTAGCGATGATCTCATTTCAATCTCGCAAATATTGGGTGCCTTGTCAGGCTGGATTGCAGCCAAGCACTTTCTTGCCCGCCGGCAGTTCAAAACTGACGCTGTCATTGATGTTCTACCCGCGAAAATTGGTCTTCTGCAGCGGGCTGCGGAGCTTGGCTACAACGTGCAGAAGGGGTACGTGGTTTCAAACGTTGACCTCGACAGGTTTCCGCACTGGGTAACTTCAGCGCGTGTACTGGTTCGATCCGCAGCTTCCTCAGAGAGTTCGTCTGCTCAAACAATCGGGGTGTTCGAGTCGATACCTGCCCAGGGCAAGGCTGAGGTAAAGGCAGCACTGAAGACTGTTCATGCGCAGATCACTGCCGCCGGCGAAGTCCCTTTTTCACTTATCCAGACATTTATCACCGCGAGAATGTTCGGTGTAGCAATGTTTGGCACTGCTGGTGACGGTCATCTGTTCATCTGTGAAGGGGGGGTGGGCGACGCTGCTACTGCCGGCACAGGGAAGACAGAGCGTGTAGCGATACCTATCTGGAAAACTTCTGGCTTGTCGAATGACACGAAAAAGGTTCGCTCAGCACTTCTAAATCTGCACCGGGATATGGGGGCAACTTCGATTGAGTGGGCGGTGTCGGCAAATGGAGTTCTCACGATCCTCCAGGTCAGTACAGATACCCTTGGGCGACCCGGTCTTTCAAAACTGTTGAAAGGCACCAGCGGGTATGGCCGTACATCATCTAGGTTCGTTGCACTACCAGTAGACCATGGAAGCTCCGTAGGTGCCGCGGTGGTGGCCGCTATGGCGGCACCTGGTGATCAGTTCTCGGTTGGGGGAGTGCGTCTAGCTCGGGTTCGCAGTTTCGTAAGTGCTCGGGCACTTCAGCTGGCCGATATCACCTCGGTACTTGGGTCCCTGCCTCGATCTGCATTCTCCCGCGTCCCAGGAGCTCTCCTGTTGAAGGCTTTTGAATTGGCTGACAGAAAGCGTGATAGCGATCGCCGGACCCGCCAAATCTCGCTTGGCGGTCCTGATCGCGCATTGGCCGAAGCTATTGCATGTGAGCTTGCTGTCGTCTCTCGCCTTTACGGCCGCTTTAGTCGAATAGCCACGACCGCGATCGAGCTGAAGATTGAATCCCCAAGTCAGGGATTTGAACGGGCCTTGACCTCCACTTTGATCGGGCATGAGGCCAGCAAGTTCAGCCCAGACGAGACTGTAGAAATGGCATCAGTGGCAGGGTATGCAGGTGTTACCTCATACGCTCCGTTTGCCGAACCTTGCTTAGACGCTGAGCTGGTATCAAGCGTTATACAGGTAGTGGATTCCCCTCTTGCCTGGATGAAGGACAAATGCGCAGTAATGATGATGGTTGAACTTGGAAGGCTGAGTCCTGCAATTGATGAACTTTGCCGGCGCGGGGTCGCCGACCTTCTGCTAGACATCTTGCCGTCATACCTGGGCGATCTATCCGGTAACTGCCCGGTTTTTGATGAAGTGCCCAAGCAAATCCGCAAATTCTTTGAGTATGGTCAGCACCATCCGCAGGCGGGCACCAAGCCTATTGCCTGGGGCGTACCTCGCCCGGGGCTCGAATTGACACTCACAACCCCTGACAACTTTGCTGCAGGCACAGCGGTTTACTTGGAAACGACGGACATGTCCCAGCTTGCCATGATTTCGACAGCAGGTGCTCTAGTTGTCCGATCTGGCTCCTCGCTATCGCATCTTCTTCAGCACGCCCGCAGGCTGGACATTCCGCATGTTGTGGGCGTGGAATGTGGTGCAGATTTAGTTGGTAAGACCATTCGAATTGAACCTACAGGTGGGGTGTTTTGTGCATAACGCCCTAGACATGTTGAATGTGTGCATAGCGCCCACCCGATTGTGCAACCTCAGTTGCACCCATTGCTATGTCGATCCCGCCCTTTTGCGGGACAAAAGCATGATGGATGAAGGTACTTACCGCGAGTCCTTCCAGCGGATCGAGGAGTTGTTCTGTCGCGACAAAAAGGTCACCAAGATAAACGTGGAGCTGCTGGGTGGGGAGTTGACCATGATGCCCCTCCAGTTCTGGGAGCGGAACCTGCCGTGGACCCTCAAGACTATGAAGGCCTGGGAAACCCTTTATGACGCTGAGGCAGCGTTGATCTGGTGCACAAATCTTATCTTCAAAGACCCTGGTTACATTGACCTCCTCAACTCTGTCGGAACCGAGTTTGGCTACGGGATTGACATTTTTGTCCCGTGGGAGCCCGACACCAACAGGTTTCTAAAAAACGACAAACTACTTCCTCGGTATTTCGCGACGCTTGAAGCCATTACCGGTATCAAACGGAAAACACTGTGTATCACTATGAGCCGAGGAGTCATTGAGCGCGGCCCTCAATTCATCGTCGATGAGTTCGTCAGCCGTGGAATAACTGACATCAGCTGCGACATGCTGTATCCGGCCGGCAGCGGTAAGAGCTATTTCTTGAAGACCTGTACGTACGGAGATGTTTCCGACTACCTGCTTGAACTCAACTCCTTGGTTCCACAGGGTGTGACTATCAGCCCGCTTGTGGAGATGCGAACCGCTTCCCGATCAGGCGAGCACTATCACTATCCAGGCAACGACTCATACGACATAGAAATCGAGCCCAATGGGCAGGTCACGTTCAATTCTAGCTACACCGGTAATGAGTCAATTTTCCCGACCCAGACTCTATCCGTGCACGATCCACTGTTCTCAGCGAAGGCCATCTTCAATAACACTCCTGAGTACGTCTCTCGGCATCGGATGCCTTATCAAGCATGCGGGACGTGCAAATTCGCCATCACCTGCTCAGGAGGGTGGGCGTGGCATAAGGATCTCGATCCAAATATGTCATCGCTCATTGCGTCTGGCGATTGTGCTGGTTTGAAGCGCGTGTGGGACTTTGCAGATGAAACCACGGTAGGTAGGTTGGACCGAGCTGGCTATCTCAGACGAACAGAAGCTCGCCGGCGCCAGGGGGGAATGACAAAGAGGCTCGTTACGACTGCTGTGGCCAAGGGCAAGGATGTGCCACTCATTGAGGACTGCGTTGCTGGTAACTACGACAAGTATTTCACTGAGTTCGACCGGGCCAGGCTAGTAGCAATGAAGCCTGGAAAGCTCTTCGAAAAAAGGTGGGTAGAGCGGCTCTTTTTCTACGATGCAATTGGTGCCCAAATCGATGACTATCCGGGCTGGTACGTTGAAGCCGCCGACGAAGGTGGAGAAGAGCTCTATCGGCATATTGTCTATGGCAATTTTCATTTCCTCGAGTTCGACCCGGTCGCCGTTTTCAATGAGATTCGTTACCGCGGCGAATGGTATCTGTCCAAGCTGATGATGCGGACGATTCAGGAGCTTGAGGGTTGTCTGCCAGTTGGAGCGGAAACGATCGGTGGAAGCCATGAGGAGATGATCCAATTTTGTAGCCAGGTGATTCAGATGCGGGAGCGAGCAGCATGATTCCCTCACCACTCACGCTTCATATTCGAATGACAAAGGCCTGCAATGCCGATTGCGGGTATTGCAGTAGCTGGCAGGAATCGCAGTCGACACGAATGCCCGCAAATGACTTCAAGCGCTCTATCGATTTCATATTCCAGGAAGGGTTTCAAAAACTCGGTATTTCTCCGACACATCTCACTGCCCAGTACATCGGCGGAGAGATTTTGACGGTACCTCACGCAGAGCTATTGGAGTGTGTCACCTACTTGCGCGACATGGCAGCCTCACGTGGGATTCAATTTGTAGATGGTGTCCAGAGTAATCTGATTGGTTCTCCCGCCCGGGCAAAACGACTTTACGATTTGTTTGAAGGTCGGCTTGGTACTTCTGTAGATGACATGAGTGATGTCCGGACCGTTGCTGGTTCGCCAGAAAAGTACCGTCTTATTTGGAAGGAGGCTGATACCGCTCTTCGGCGTGAGCGGAGTGTGCCGGGGGCCGTATATGTCCTTGATGAATCTGGCCTAAACGGCGTAGCCCGACAAATGATGCTCTCTGCCAGAGATCAAAGAATGCTGACTCTCCGCCCGCTCTTCCAGGGGGGCACTCCAGGCCAGGTTTTGCAGGGGGCAGAGGCTACAAGGGACGCATTTGTAACAGGTTTCCGCCAATGGTTCATGCGACTACCCATCATCGTAGAGCCTTACTTCTACCTCACTCAGGCACGAGTTCGAACGCTGTCTGGCCAGCAGCAAGCTGTAGGCGCTGCCTGTGCGTTTCAGTCCGACTGCACCAAGCGGTCACTCTCCCTTGAGCCGAATGGTGATCTCTATGTATGCCAAGACATGGCCGATGGCGGAATAGGGAAGCTAGGCAATGCCCTCACAAGCATTTGGGACGCTGAAATGGTTGCAATGCTCAGTGAGCGGCCGAACCGTCTCGACGACAACTGTCGTTCGTGTCCGTATCTCACTGAATGCCAGGGTGGCTGTATGTTCGAGTCAGCAGCTCAAGGGCGTGGCATGTACGGCAGAAGCCAGCACTGCACAAGTTGGAAGTCTCTGTTCTCACTGATCGATCAAGGCGTCGCCGAGCATGGGTTAGGTGAGGTCGTTGATTGGCTTCATAGAATCGACATGCGGCACGCGAACACCAAATCAGCGGGTCTTGATAGGGCCAAACTGGCCGCAATGGTGGAGGCTGAATTTTGAAGCACCTGAATTCGATTTACAGGGATGGCTTCGCTGTAAGCTCTATCCCTAGGCACATTGCTGACGCTTTTCTGAAGGCCGCGAAGGCGGATGATTTCCAGCCCGATAAGCCTGGCAGCCCTGATGTGGTGTCGTGGGAAGAAGATGATCCCTCGCGAAGCCTGTCAGTACCGCTGGACTACCTGGGGCCCATGGAATTGATTGGTCTGGGCAAAGAGACAGAGCACATCCGGGCCCATATGGGCGACTGGAGCCGGACTAACGTGATGCTCCAGCGTGGTAAGCGTGGGGACTCGATGGGATGGCACCACGACTCCTACGACCCCATGCAGATGGTGGTGATCATCTACCTATCGGACGAAATCTGGACTCCTGAAGACGGCGGGCAGCTGTTGTTGGGTGAGGGTGACATTGACGACAAGGGAGCGCTTGTCGATCCATCAAAGGTTGTCGTGAAAGAAGCTGTGTCGCCCAACCATGGCACAGCCGTATGGCTGATTAACACGAACCCGAGATGGGTTCATAGCGTGTCTGAGATCCTTTGCGACAAGGCGCGCTACACACTGATTGGCCAATTCGGCTATCGAGAGAATGTAATGCGTGCTTACCCGCGCAAGAGATATGGAGATGATTGGCGTTGAGCAGTGTTCACCTCCCGCTGAGGCGGCTTCAATTCAGGGATGCACTAATAACGGCTCCGGTTTCGCTAACGCGTACTGGAGTTGTATTACGTGTTCTTGATGCCTTTGTGGACGGGATTTACGGGTCGCTACGTCCCGACACGATTGTGATGGGAAATGATCCCCTCGTGGGGATTTGTGCAGCCCTTTCCCTGGCCGACCAGGGCAAAAAAGTTGTCATGCTCCCAGACACACTGGACGCCAAATCATGGCCCAATCCTGACTATGGCAAAAATGCGGTCGCGATCTTCAACTCTTGGGATGAAGCGATCGCCGAGGAAGTCCGCAGTCGATTCCCGTCATTACCCTCCGGGGTCTCTATGGCCGAATGCCTTTCATTTCTCTGCAGCGCTTGCATGGCCACTAGCCGGGTCACCTTGATTGATGGTGCGACCTTTCAGACTAGTCACGGACATATCCGTGGTGAGCCAGGTCGTGAAGTGTTGTTTCCGGTACGTCCTGGAGAGCGGGATGCAGCGGGAATCAACCCTGCCTGGAAATACCTCTCAAGACGTCTACACCGAACGATCATCAACCACGATGAGATCGAATTCATCAGCGCCCGCAACGTCGTTTTGACAAGCCACCCGTCATCGTTCGTTGACTCAAGCGGGAGTGCTTACACGCGCGTTGGCCAAGCAAGATTAAACAAACCCGAGGTGGTTGATAGCGACGGACGAATCGACGACCTCCGATCAGTCTTATTTAAAGGAACGCCCCCATGCAGCCAGGCTTGACCTCAATCGGCGAAACGGGGCGCAGCACATTCCTGTTTCAGATCAACGTCACTCGCCGGTGCCAGCTACGTTGCTCACACTGCTACATTTTGTCCGACAAAAAGGACAAGAGTCCTGACATGAGCGAAACGGAGTTTCTCCACATTGTGGCTGGGATCGTCGAGCACATGCAGGCGGATCATAATTTCGCTCAGCGCTACAACCATGTCGATATCCACGTCATCGGCGGTGAACCCTCGATGCTTGGAGTCCCATTCTATGAAAGCGCATTGCCTAAAGCTAAGGCATTGCTTGCCCTGATCCCACAAGCAGTTTCATTCTCGATTGTGACCAACCTTGTGACAAAAGAGGCGCTTGATGTCGCCCGGCTGTTCGACAAGATATCAACATCCTATGAGCGGTCTACCAGGTTCACGAAGGGTAGGCAGGAAGAGATCTGGCGAAACAATGTGACCACGCTCATGAATGAATCCCGACAACCAGAAATCTACGGCCCCAAAGATTTCGCTGTCACGACTGCGCTAGTTAAGCCTGTTGTCGAAGCCGGCGCCGTTGCGATGATGGAAGAGTTGTACCAATTGGGTTTCACGAAAGTCCATTTCGGCTTCTTCATCCCATCGGGCGATGGGGATCTTAATGCAAAACTCATTCAGCCCAAGCACGCGGCAACCTCAAAGTTCTATATGGAACTGATGGACTGGTACCTGGCCAAGCGTGATCACATCGATGACCTCTGGATCAATCCTTGCGAGTCATGGCTTGAAGCTGTGTTCCGGAACGTCCCCTCGGACGACGTGGTATGTCCAATCGTCGCTGGCGCTCTGGATTTCGACTCTGACGGCCGTACGATCAGCTGTATCGAAAAGGGTGGCACTAACGACTACGTTTCCCACGGCAATGTCTTTGAGACGAGAGAGGTCATTGGGGAGGGTGGTGTTACCGAAGTTGAGTTTACGACGTCCGTCCACGATGTTCTCACTTCAAAAAGTTATTTGCGAGAGGTCGCGAAGGCACGGCGATTGCCAGAGATATGTCGTACCTGCGATGAGCGAACGCTGTGCCAGGCAAACTGCGGTGTATTGCATGAGCAGTGGAATCAGAAAGACGAATGCCCGGGCTTCAAGACCTTCATAAAGTACGTGCGCCATCTGGTCGAGGAAAAAGGCGTACTTCCAAAGTCTGTTCTCGAGCGTGAGCGCGCGATGGGAAATAACTTGATTGCGGTGGGGTGAAAGTGGACGAGTCTAGAACACCAGGATTCTTCTCAATTTTCCCTCTCTTGGCTCGAATAATTTTCCGCGCTGCCAAGAAATTGCTGAGTTTCGAAACCCTCGTTGCCCTGGAGAAAAAGCAAGGGCAGGGCAGCGGCGAGCGCACGCCTGAAGAGATTGAATTCGAGACCCACCTTGAGTCGACCCCGATTTACGTAGAGGACGCCTCTTCGCCGTATTTCAGAAAAGCTGAATCCCTCATTGAGGAATCCAACAAGCTTGGCCAAGGCCGATTCGTTATCGATGAGGAGGTGCTGCGTGCAGTCCGGCAGCGATAGCTTTTCACTCATGGGCCCAGCCCTTCGGCCAGACACGATTGAAAATGGTTACTTCGTTTTCACCATAATGCCGACGCTGCACTGCCCCTATAACTGCAAACATTGCTATCTGAGCAAGGAGCAGCGAGCAGATAAGAGCGTTATGTCCCTCGATGATCTGCGGGTCATTTGTCGCAAGATCTACGACTATTTCGAGGAGCAGCAGCCGGATCAGAAAACCATCATTGCGTACAACTACGGTGGGGAGCCAACTGCCGCCGGGCCTGAATATTTCGAAGGTTACGTTCAGATGATGGCTGAAGAGTTCCCAGCAGCAGAGGGCTACCAAGTACGTCATGTGATGCTGACCTCAATGCTTGGTGTCGACCTCGATGTATGGGAACCGCTGTGGAAGAAGCACTGCAATGGCTATGTACAGACCTCATACGATGGCGATATGCGTTCAGGTAACTATGTACGCAAGTGGGAACTCAAGGTTCGGGAGGCGATCAGGCGAGGTCTGAATGTCGGTACCATCAGCGTGGTCAACTCGGACCTCCTGACCCAGGGCCCAAGGCACACTCTGGATAAGCTACGTGAGATGGGAATTCAGGAGTCGGGTTGGCTGCCGTTCATGCTCAATGAGCAGAACGACGTGCCCGGCAAATACGAAGTACTTGCCCCAACCATGAAAGCCTTCAATGACTTCATGATCGAAATGCTCGACTACTGGTACGAGCTGCAGGAGCGTGGGGTCAATGCTCCTGCGATCGGCGAAGCACACTTTGCCGTGGAAAAGATCAAAGGCAACGCCATGAGCAACATGGCCGGCCAAACACTGTTCCTCCTCCCCGATGGCGACATGGTTCTTCCCAATTACCGTGATGGCTGGAAGGAGTACCTGCACTCATTTGGGAACATCCTTGAGCCGGGGGTGACTTTTCGAGACATCCTCTGTTCGCGAGAGCGGCTTCTGTACCTGCGTCGGCAGATGCGTAGGAACAACAATCCTGAATGTGCATCCTGCGAATTTCGTAACGCATGCCTTCTCGAGTTCGCAAAACCAAACAAGCCTGACGATGAGTGCTTCGGCGCAAAGCGATTTGTGGCACATGCCATCAATCGCAACGCCTTAGATCCCCGCCTCAGTGGCCCCGTTCAACTGTACTAGGAGAAACCCGGTGTCTGTGCTCACAACCAGTCATCTTAATGACAAACCCTTGAGGCCGGAGGACGCGACTAACATCACTCTGACCAAGGACAGCCTTGAGGCTGAAGATAACAGCGGTCGGTTCGAAATAATGAAGCCTCCAGGAGCGTGGAAAGACTTCTTCGATAAAATGCTCTCTGAGAAGGGTAGAGGTAACAAGCGTAAGGCCGCAAACTTCACCACCCCGTTCAACGGGGAACGTTACCGCTGCATCTTGGCTGACTCCTCGGGCGGCCAGGTCATTACCATGCGTAAACTCATGAGCTCGATACCGCGAATTGAGAAAGATCTAGGGTTGGACTGGAACGCGATACGTCCGCTTCTTGAGGGGTCGGGCTTGACCATTTTTGCGGGGCAGATGTCGTCAGGTAAATCGACAACGATGATCTCAGCAATCGAGCAGTTGGGGCGCAAACGCGGAAACCTCGGTACGGTGGAGGATCCTATTGAAGTTGAGTTCCGGGGCGGGGGAGTGATTCAGCGTGAAGTAGGTACGCACGTTGACTCATTCGCAGAAGCGATCCGTGACTTCGTCCGGCAGTATCGCAACACAATTATGGTTGGTGAGATTCGTGACCCAGAAACTGCCGACGCAGCGGTTCTCGCCGCATCCCTCGGTCACAGTGTTGTGGGTACCCTCCATGCGGACAGTGCCATCGATATCCCAACGCGCATGGCTTCGCTGCTCGATCCCAAACTCGCTCGGATCTTGCCATCTGTTCTACGCGGACTTTGGTGGCAGCATGTCTATCGACGCGGTGACGGGAAAAGCAAGCCGCTTCCCATTTACGAATCGCTGTATGTAACCAACTCTGTACGTCAGATCATTGCTGACGGCCCAGAGAAGTTGCCTCAGTTGATGAACGAAATGGTTTCTCAGAAACGTGTATCTATGGCCCAGTCGGCGACAGCTTGGGTAAGCAAGAATCAGGCAACACGTGAAGAACTTCGCCAATGGCTTGAGACACGTGGTCGTATCAACGACTCACAACTGGACTACGTTCGGTAATGTATTGATACGCTGTAGCGCCCCTCAGTCAGGGGCGCATCTCGGCGAAGTGTTGTAATTCTGAGGGGATTGCCGGCATACCAAGCAGGTACCCTTGGCAAAGGTCAATATTCAAATGCTTGGCCAGTGACAACTCGTCTATAGTCTCAATTCCCTCAAGCACAACCTGCTTACCCCGCCGACGGCAAAGCTTCACCAGACGCTGCACCTCTGCCCGCGCTGACTCAGACACCATGAGTTCCATGGTTGACTCGCGTGAGAGTTTGCAGCCAACAACCGAGTCGCTAAGCAAGAGCGAGCGCTTTGCGTAACCATCACGCACGTCATCGACCATCACTGTCAGCGCCTGTAAACGAAGAGCCTCAAGACGCTTCGCAAGCAGGTGAGCATCAACGTCTGCAGTTTCAGTCACTTCAAACGTGACCCTGCCCATCACATTCGCTGCAAGGAGGGCCTGCACGGCATCTCCGACGAAGGATGGGTGCGCGATCGACAACTGGCTTGTGTTGATCCAGACAGAAAGCCTCGGCCGGGATTTCAATTGATTGATCACCTGGGCCAGAACCCAGCGGTCGATATCGACAATCGAACCATCAGACTCTGCACGCGCGACAAGCGCAGCTGGCCCCTGAGTCCCAGTGCTGTCAGAAATCCGAAGCAAGGACTCAAAGGCTATTACTGATCTTTGGTCATCCATGACACTGAAGACTGGCTGGTATGCCAGGCTGAATCTTACGGGCACTGATCCCTCATGTGCCCAAGGCGAAGTCTGGGATAACCTCTGGATCGACATATGACGCAACCAAGCATTGAGCGGATACCTTAATAGTGGGATCTCACTACCCCATTTGCCGCATTCCGTTGGAAATGATTCATTTGGTCTGGGCTGGTGGCACTAAAGACCGCCGTTATTCTGGGTGTATCGATAACGGAGATCTGCCCGAATGAAATTCCTCAGCCACCTCTCAAACATCACAGACGGGACAGTTGTCCTGGCCTCGACAGAGCGTGTCGCGCGACACATTAAGCTACAAGCAGCACTGCTCCAGGCGGTAGGTGGGAAGAAGGCTTGGTTCACCCAGGGGCAGATTATGACCATCACGAAGTGGATTGAGACCACTTGGTTGGAGCTGATGCCCGACGAACAAGCCCTCAACCCTGTTCAGGAGTTGGCCACTGTGAAGTCGGTAATTGACCAGTCGGACCTACTGCCGTCAAACATGATCTCTTCCACGAACGCAGCTCGCCGAGTTGGGGTGGCGTACTCGCAGGTAAACAAGTACCTGATTGGGATGGATAGTGATCGCTTCCGATTCAAAGAAGAGTTTGAGGCCTTCCTCCAATGGAAGACTCAACTCGATAGCGTGTGCGGCGCAAAACAGTATGTGTTCCGTGCTCACCTCCCTACGCTTCTGCTTAAGGCTATCAAGGCTGGCGATGTTCAACCCCCGGAGCGGGTGATTATCGTAGGCATGATGTCCCTGAACCCAGCAGAAAAGGCCGTGTTCGATGCCTTAGAGGATCTCGGTACTGATGTAATTATCGTCTCAGCAGAGGGGGATAAGACGACCCCGCGTCTTGTGCGCAGCCACAATAATGCAAGCGAAATGCTAGAGGTCGCGCAATGGGTGTCAAATCACCTGCTGCCCTTCGTGGACGCCCCTCATGCTGCACCTTCACTCGCCATCGTCGTACCTGACATCCGTTCCTACAAAGGCCCCTTGCTTGATGCGCTGAGCTTGCATACGAGCCCAGGATCATTAATGCCTGCTGGTCCGGATGGTGAAACACGCGCGCCGTGGGATATTTCCAGTGGTGCAACGCTGGGTAGCCGCCCCATGATCCGTGCGGCTATGGATCTGTTGTCCATCACGCCCGACAAGGCAGATTCCGAGACTTTCAGCCGTGTGCTGCGCTCTCGCTGGATTGCTGGCCATGTGGGCGAGTCTGCGACCCGTGCCCTTCTGGATCTGTGGTTCCGTGACAACCTAGGCCTGAACATGGGTGGCAAGGATTTTCTGCGGGCTATTGGGGCATACAAGGGGGATGCAGTTCCTGATTTCCGAAAGCGCTTTGGTGGACTTCTTGAGAAGTTGGTGTCCGGCGAGCAAAGCCGATATCCATCTGAGTGGGCCGACCATTTTACCGAAGCCCTGAACGATATGGGCTGGCCCGGTCAGAGCGAACTGGACAGTGCCAATTTCCAGACACTTAATGCTTGGGCTGAGGCGCTTGCAATGTTCCGCACACTGGATGCTCAACTCGGGACTGTTCAGTATGAGCGAGCATTCATGTGGCTCAGGGAGGTCGTAGACACACGACAATTCCAGCCCCGTATCAGCCATTTGGCCCCAGTTTCGATCTTGGGCTATGAGGATGCTATCGGCCTCAACTTCGACGCCTTATGGATCGTTGGCGCATCGAACAACGTATTGCCGGGCCGCGCTGAGCCATCACCCTTCATTCCTACCGATCTTCAGATTGATGCGGGGATTTCTGACGCCTCTAGCGAAGGGATGCTCGCATATGCTCAAAGTGTCGTGGGCGCACTCCTCAGCTCTAGCGCTGACGTCACGGTGTCGTGCCCCAGCCATAACGAAAAGGGGGCGGCCATCGGGGCCAGTGAGTTGTTTGGCACGTGGCCCGCAACTGCACCTACCCTGGAAACAAAGGGTGACTTCCTTGATGACCTGATGGGCCAGTTGGATAGGAATAATTACGAGCAAGAGGTGGCCCCAGCTGTCAGCGATATCGAACTAACTGATATCAAGGGTGGAGTTCGCATCTTCAAGGACTATGCAGAGTCCCCATTCTTTTCATTCGTGCGCAATCGCCTACGAGCCAACATGTTTCCGCAACCAATCATCGGCCTTGATCCTCGAATCCAAGGGACAATGATCCACCTTGTGCTTGAAAAATTTTGGACTGAGGTGGTGACCTCCAAGGCACTCAAGGCATTCTCGGTTGCCGAGCTCAAAGCCAAGGTCCAGCACCACACTCAGCTGGCTTCCGAGGACCTTCTATACAAGCTGATCTGGCGCTACGGCATGAAGCTGATCATGCTTGAGCAACGTCGTATCGTCGACCTGACCATTGAGTGGTTGGAGCTCGAAAAGAAGCGGGAATTCGAGTTCGAGGTTATCGGCTTTGAAGAACGCCATGACATCGTTGTTGGGCAGGTACCTTTGACGGTAAGCCTTGATCGTCGGGAGCGCATCTTCTTGAACGAAGAGCAAACGGTCTCTCGGAGTGTTGTGTTTGACTACAAGACAGGCCAAGAGATGCGGATGAACAGTCTGAATGCTTCCACCCTCACAGAGCCTCAATTGCCAATCTACGCGACCAAGATCGACCTCAGTGTCGCTTCAGTAGAACCAATCGACGGCATTGTGCTGGCTCAGGTGAATCAAAAGTCTCTCGGTTTTCATGCTCGCTCAAACTTTTCGGCCAATCTCGTCGAAGGGAAGAAGGCCAGACAAGAGGACGTCGATACCTCGGACAAATGGGAAGCTCAGAAGGATGCATGGAACCGGCAGTTGGATTCTATGAGTGCTGGCTTCATCCGTGGCGAAGCGACTCTGGACCTATGTGGAAAGGGGTTTCCAATCGGCTACGAGTACATTGCGCCTATCGCACGATAAGCGTCAGTCGGGCTCCCAATGCATAGCGAAGGGGAGCCCATAGCTTAAAACATTCCGCATGCGAAAACTTTTAGTCCAATCCCGGGTTTACCGACCTGCGTCCTGAAAGATTACTTTGGCGGCTGGTGGCACGCGGGGGCGACGTTATTCTGGGTGTATCTGAATTGGAGCTGACCACATGACTGCATTCGTACCCTTCGCCGCTCTGCCGCACCTGGACCCTATTTTTGCTGGAATCCGAGGTCTCAGCATTGCAGATGCCGAAGCGCGCGCCCTGGCTATCGACCCTCGCCGCTCGCTACTGTTACTGGCCCCGGCCGGATCAGGTAAAACGTCTACCTTGCAAATGCGCTTGCTTTCCTGCCTGACAGTCGTGGAGCGCCCTGAGGAAGTGCTGGCTATCACATTCACCAACATGGCTGCTGCTGAAATTGTAGAGCGTGTTATTGGTGCGTTGCAGCAGGCAGCGACTGGCATTGAGCCTGAATTGGCCCATGAGCTCCCGCAATACCGTCTGGCTCGTTTGGTGCTGGATCGAGATAAGGAAATGGGTTGGAACCTTCTCTTGAACCCTAGCCGTCTGCGCATTATGACCTTCGATAGCTTTTGCGCTTCACTGGCAAGCAAAACTCCAATCATGTCCGGGCTGGGTGGCGGTAAAACTACCGACGATGCTTCGCTCATCTATCGTCAAGCGATTCTCGAAACCCTCAAGTCCGTTAACGACAACGACATTCCTGAGGCTCTCTCTAACGCGCTTGAGGCGGTATTGTCTTTCGCTAAAAACCGATTTGAAGCTTTGGTTCCACTGTTCGAAAACCTACTAATGAAACGCGATCAGTGGGCCGGCCGTATCATGGCACTGGACACTATTGAAATGCAGGAAGCGGTCAGCTCAGTTGTTCTGCATGCTGCCCAACAAGCTATTTCACTGATCCCAGGATCTGATCTCGAACGTGCAATGACTTGTCTTAAATCTGCCTCCGGTGCCCTTGATGGTTTCGAGTGGGCTGCGGAAATGCCCGCTGCCATTGCGAGTGCGAAAACGCTCGAATATTTCGGGCAATTTGCCTCCTACATGCTGACTAGTACCGGCACGCTCCGGGCGAAAGTAACCGTAGCCAACGGATTCCCAGCTAAGCATTTCTGCACAGTTGAGATGAATGGAATTCTGGCTGACCTCAAGGTTAACCCTCATTCTCAAGAATATGCTCAGGCCCTAGCCACACTTGCAACCCTGCCAGAACTTCAATACCCAGCTCGTTCAGCAAAAATGGTCGAGCACTTCACGGTAATTCTTCGGTATCTGTTGGCCAATCTGACGCTGGCAATGGAAGGGACAAACTCACTGGACTTCCCTGAAATCGCTCAGCGCGCCATTCAAGCTCTCGGCGCTGGTGAGACTGTCGGCGACGCCTTGCTCGAAGAAGACCGGATTCTGCATATCATGGTTGATGAATTCCAAGACACCAACCAGGCCCAGTACGACCTATTGAAACTGCTGGTAGAGAACTGGGAGCCGGCCGACAATCGTTCTATCGCTTATGTCGGCGATGGCTTTCAGTCGATCTATCTTTTCCGTGGCGCTGACCTGAATCTGTTCACGTCAGTTGTCGAGGCGAAAGCTTTCGGGCCCAAGCAAATGGATATTCTCCGGTTGACTGTCAACTTTCGGTCCTTGCCGGGCGTCGTTGAGTGGAATAACGCGACCTATGCCGAGGTCTTCAAAGACTCAGCTTATGAGTTCGTCCCATCGGTAGCGTTCCGGAAAGGCGATGGCGGTGTGAGCGTACACCCCGTGGCCACAGGTCAAATCGGTGAAGCCGAAGAAGTTACAAAGGTTGTTCAGGAAGCCCTTTCAAAAGACCCTTCAAAGTCGATCGCAATCCTAGTACGTGGTCGCTCGCACCTGAAACACATTCTGCCGATGTTAAAAGAGGCTGGAATTGAGGTTCGCGGTAAGGATATTGATCCCATTGGAGAGGCTGCCCCTGTCTCTGAAGTGATTTCACTGATTCGTTCACTCTGGCATTCCGCTGATCGAGCTTCGTGGATCGCACTGTTACGGGCAGCGTTCGTTGGTCTTAGCTGGGCAGACTGTTTGACTGTCGCCCGGGGGCATAACGTCATTGAGAATGCTCTACGCGACGAAGGCGTGCAGGCTCAATTGTCTTCCGAAGGACTGACCCGAGTGTTGAGGCTCTTGGAGGTTCTGGACGGAGTGAAGCGCTCCAGTCGTGGTTCAGAGCTGGGTTGGGCTGTTAAATCAGCCTGGATCGCCTTGGGCGGACCTGCAACGGTAAATACTGGCGAGATGGACGATGTGGAAACCATCTTCAAGCTACTCACTTCACACACGGAGTCAGGTGACCTTATTGACCCTCAGGCCTTTTTCCGCGCGATTGACAAAGCATATGCAAGCCCAAAAGCTGGCGCGGTAACAGTCATGACTTGCCACGGCTCCAAAGGCCTGGAATACGACATTGTGTTGATTCCTGGCTTAAACAAAGGCGGGGCTAAAGATGATGCGCCTCTGTTCTACTTCCGCCAGATGGATGGTGTCTTTTCCGTCGTTCCTAACCTCGGAGACTTGGACACTACCACCCCTGATAGTCGTCTATTCAAATTCGTTGGCCGCATGGTTCGCAAGGATATTTCTGATGAAGTATGTCGGGCGGCGTACGTGGGGACGACTCGGGCCAAAGAAGATTGCCACCTTTTCGTATGCGTCGACCGTTTCCCTGCTGCCGAGGGTGAGGTCCAGAAAGAGAAGGAAATCAAGCCAGCAGCAGGTTCGTTGGCTGAGTGCTTGTGGTCGGCTATTGGAGCCCAAGTGAAAGCGGTCGCCCCGGCATTCCCTATTGTTGCAGTTACGGATTCTGGGGTTCCCTCTAAGGCACGCCTGGCTCCCAGCTACAAAGTCGAATTGCCTAAAACGGTCTTTGTTCCGGCTGCAAGCAATGACCAAGTACCCACTGAAAATGAACTGAACGATGAATTGCGGGAGGAGGAGGGGAGCGACTATCGCGCCAAGACCATCGGTATCGTCTACCACTGGTTTGTAGAGCAGATCGGTAAGCAGGGTATCGAACTCTGGGATGAAGCTCGCGTGCGTACAAAGGCTCAGGCTATCGCATCGATGCTTCGTCGTGAAGGCTTCCCTGCTGCTGAGGTTCCTCAGGCGGTTGCTCGCATCCTCCGGCTGCTGTCCAATACCGTAAACAGTATTCATGGGCAATGGATCTTGAAGAAGCGTCCGGGCAGTGGCCATGAGGTGCAGGTCAGTGCATACCGTAACGGACGTTGGGTTCACCGCTTCCTGGATCGACCTTTTGAAGATGATGGGGTTTACTGGATCAGCGACTACAAAACTCCGGACTGCCCGGAGGGTATGTCCGAAGACGCTTTTGTTGCGCGGGAGGTTGAGCGGTACCGGCCGAAAATGGATGAGTACGAGCGTGCTGTGAAAGATGCCGGTATCACCATCCCTGTTAAAAAGGTGCTGTATTTCCCAGCATTCGACCGGCTTGCAGAGGTTGCCTAAGCCTAACGAGGGAACCTGATTTTCGGGTTCTTGACTGTGATGCCCATTCGCTTATGCAGAGGCCTTGAATCTTGCGGCTTTCTGTTCTTGAGTGAAATGGGTACCTCAGTCCTGATGGAAACCAAAGCTCGAAATAGCTGCTCATCGAACGGGATCTGCACACACTCATCTCTAAAGCTCAGCAGCCCAACCACATTCGATTCTTTGAATGCCTCCCGAGCAAGGCCGATATACAGCATCACCTGGTAGTATTCCCGGCGTCGTACGAACCCCTTGTACATTCGGTTTTTGAATTCACCGATTACAATTTGCCCTGTACGATTTCCGCGGAAAATGGCATCCGGTTCACCTGCTACGCCGAGTGCGCTGAGCCGTTTTCGTGGATGCCCCTTGCCTAGGTCAGTCCCTACAATTACCCACTGAGTTGCAGGCAGCGAAAACTGCTTGTAAATATCGAGTGGTGCCTTGGCTTTGAGGGCCAGATACAGCGACAGGGCCGCTACAATAATTCCAAGAATGATCAGCATGTCAGAATGTAATCACCTTAAAGTAGAGCAGGGCGGCGATGGCTACCAACACAATGGCAATAAATCCGCCTTTGCTTGGCCCCGCGCCGATCCGGCCATGCGCTGCGGTACCCATTTTGGCTAAACGTTGGTTGTATGCCCCACCACCGGCCCCAACGAACTTGCGCGGATCCTCTGCATAAGCGGCGATCTTGCTAACAGCTACGTTCGTACTGCGGCGCATGCCGAAACCTCAGATTGTGATTGAAAGAAAAAGGTCTTGTACCCATCAAACTTCAGCAACCCTTCCTCTTCCAATGCTTTGAACGCGCGACTGCCCGACCGCCTCTCGACCCCCGCAAGGGTTCTTATTTCATCTTTGCTGGCATGGACCTCTATACCGCGGGCCGTGGGGCGTGAGTCGGGATGCTCAACCAGCATGGTAATCACCCGCTTGATGCGATCAAGGTCCTTGGCAAATAGGTACTGCGCAGCCTGGGAATGCTTGGTCATCAAGTTCAGTTCAGCGGCCATGAGAACAGTCTCGCTGTAGCTGTTCGCTTTCATGAACTCATCGTATTTTGACTTTGAGACAGCGAGTAGGAAGGTATGGCTTCGAGTCTCGTAGCCAAACCGTACCTGCTTAGGTTGAAGTGGCCAGATTATGTCACCCTTCCGAAGGGCGTCTACGAAGATCCCCTTGCCCTGGACATCTGGCGAAAGTGCATAGGCAACCACGCAGCCTTGAAGGACGATGAAGAAATTCCCTCGGTCGATGTCCAGTTGAGTCTTTGGCGGGAGGTCAATCAATGTCCCGTAATGGTTGCCATGGATGAGCCAACTGGCCCACGTTCCCTTTTGAGGGCTTGTTTTGAACCAGTCAGGTTCGGGCGTTTCGAGGACGGCAATGTTTGGGTGTTTCATGGCGTGTGAGAAACCGTTTGCCATTATTGAGCTTCCTTCAAGTCGTATTGGCTCTGGTACGACTCGATCTTGATGTTGACAGTCGCCGGCAGTGGTAACGCCACGAGCGACATGATGGATTCCGAGGTTGGAGATTCAACCAGGAGGACATTCCTGATTCGTTTGGCTTTGGCGCAGTAAAGACCGCGGGAGCCATTGGACAGGGCTTCTCGGAGAATGATGTGACGTCTGCGTACAGTCGGAAGCGCGAGAGGGCCTCGCACCTTCACCCCTTGCGTGCGGCGCAGGGCAGTTTTAATCGTTTTGGCAGTTTGCAGGACGATAGGGTGGTCCAGCCCATCGATGACGATGTAGAAGCTGGCGGAGGAAAAATTCGAGCGCATGGTCCTGGGATCTGCAAGATCCCAGGCTTGGGCAGATTTCGCTTCGCTGTACATTGGACGGGGCCCTTGAAATATCTCATGCCCTAATAGTGGAAAGAGACAGCCCCATTTCAGCGACTTTGACCGATATTATTTGTTCAGATCTGCAATTTTCTGATGATGATAGAGGGCGCTTGCGAAGGATCGCTGCGCTTTCCTTAGGCGCAGTGCATCAAACAGCCCCGGGTCTCGGCGGACTCGGATTGTGTGCGGCCCAGTGAGAACCCCAAGGATCTTGTCGTAAAGAGCCATTATCTGGGGATTGGCGAGCTGGTTCACCATAGGGAGTGACTGTTCATGTGCAGAGACGGCCTGACTGATGACCTGTTGCTTCCAAAGCTTATAGTCGAGGATCACTTAATTGCTCCCTTGGGTTTTGACTTCCTGCGGGCCTGGTGCATAAAGACCAGATGCATCCCACCAAAAAACCACACAGCTATGAATGTGGTTGAGAACGAAAGTAGACCAACCTTGGCGACGTTGAGGGAATGACTAGGGAATTTTTCATCGAAAACCGCCCGATGTAGGGTGTCGTTTTTGTAAGCAGTGATGATCACCTTCTGGCTTGCGCTAACCCCCCTCAGGACGGTATCGGATTCGTTATCGGTAGCAGGGAAGACCTCTAGCCATCCGGTAACACTCATTTTTGAGCTTTCGATCGACTCTAGGATACCTTGAGCAGAAGGTGCAGCCAAAACCTCAGCTGGGATTTCATTTCCCACCCATTGAAAGCATTTGATGGGTAGACGCTCACATTCATACTTGAACCGACCCGGATAGGTCGCCGTCAGTTCCTCTTGGTAACGCATCCTTTCTGTCAGCAATTCGCCCTGGATGTAGTAAGCGAAGAGATAGTGGATGCAGCACAAGAAGGTGGTGTAGGCCACAAGGAAGAATGTGATGTGAATTCGCATGAAACTGCGGAACCCACGCTGGGCGATGAACCGCAAAATCAAGCTCGTAAAAACGAGAGCCAGTGTGTAGACGTCTCCGCGTTGGCGCTCTTCGCCGGTGGGTACGTGACCGACCATCCAGCAAATTCCTTCGTACCCCAGGTTAAGAAAATTGACCTCTTCTTGGAATAGTGAAACTGCGGCAATTGCCGCGAGCCACCCCAAGGTCATTTCACGGCGGAAATGAGCATAGATACCAGTCCATAAGCTCAGAAATAGAACGTAGACGCCAAGATCCTCGAGCACTTTCAGGAAAGTGATTTGTTCGCCGTCAGGTGTGGCGAATGTGAGAGTCACACACACAGCCAAGTAAACAAAAAGGAACACCGGGATCTGAAGTTGCCAGGGTATTCGGGACTCGAGCACACCAGCACCTCGGGGCCAAATTGAAGCTGTGCTAGGGAGGAATTTCATAAGGGGGTTTTGAATAGCCGTTGAATATGTTGTGACGATACTATTCAGTTCCTTGAAGGTGACCAGCCAAAAAGGGGTCTCGGATTTCTGTAACGGCGCTCTGAACAGATCCGCACAACTAGCTATAGGAAACAAAGGATGAATGCGTCCAGCCGACGGCACACGCGGTACGTGATCTCTGAAGGAGCGCTGCTCTCTCAAAAAATCAAAGGAAAGGGTTTGGTAGCAGGGCTCCTGGGTTGGGCCGATTGCCGGGTGCGAGATTTATCGATCGCGGGCGCTATGATCCTGACAGAAAAGAAGAAAGGAATCGGAGATGCTATCTCGATGAAGCTGATCCAGCGGAATGGTGACGAGCTTCAATTCGAAGGGAGGGTGGTGAACTGCGGTACTGATCATCGAAGCGGAAATTTCCAGCTTGGGATTGCCCTGTCCGAACAAGCTCCGGAATCTCGTGAACATATTTTTCTTCACAGTCTGGGCGAGTCCTTCCCCGAAGCGCGCTGACCCGATAGCAGTGACTGCTTGGTTGTGATACGACAAGGCCCGCCCATTTGCATGGACGGGCCTTGAATAAGTCGAGGAGAAGCAACGGCACCCATAGGCATTTGGATGTAGAAGGGGGTGACTTAGGAGTTAGGAGGTCTAAAGCCTATGCTTTCCTCAAGAAACTGTGTCAAAAACTGGCATGGGGGAGTGAACCCCATTCCGCACATTCTGTACGAACGACCGGGCTTTGTGAAGATGAAGGCCGTGAATTTGCGATAAATTGACACCTATGCAGCGGTCTCAGAAATCTCGCAAAGCGGCGAAAATCTGGAAAAGCTTTCTATCTCAAGTGTCTTCGACCCTCTCGCCGCCCATCGGTTCAAAAAAAACCAGGATTTTTCTTTTCTTGTCTCCGGCCCGAGTGGACTGGTAATGCTCTATTTCAGGGCGTGTAGCTTCCTGTTGCGGGAATTCTACACCTCCCTTTTACGACAATTCTGTCAACTTGGTTGTGATTCTTGGCAATAACAGACGCGCTAATTTAGGACGCGTCTGGGAATGAGAGAGCTCAACCGACGGCAGGCTTGCCGAATATCCGTTTGAATAGCGTAGCTCCTTGTGCCTGGGCTTGGGTTTCCGGCACGAGCTGGACGATGCTGAAGATTACTCCTGTGTCGTTCGAATGATAGGCGAGTTGCAGGTTGTTCTTCTTGAGGCCAATGAATGGAGCTGAAGCAACTAGCGATTGATCCATTTGCTCATGGCCCGTAGCAACCATTGTAGGGTCGAAGCCAAATATGACACGACTATCAAATTTGTCCCAAAGCATCGGGTCTGGATGAGAGATGGTTAGAACGACGTTGATGCCTACGCTACTGGCAAGCTTCAAACCGGCAGTGACCGATTCCTCATCCCTCGCGACCGATACCCGGTCGATGATGAGGGTGCGTCCACGCACAGCTCCCTCGTTAAGGGCAGAATAATGAGCGGAGACTAGCTGCTCGAGCGTGTAGGTACGACTTGGTAAAATCGTCACCGCCAAGTGGTGGTCTGGATGCTTCTGACGTTCACCCAGGATGAACGAACTGTGATCTTCAGAAAGCGACTTTCTGAAGACATCATGGCCGCGGCTGTAACGGTTCAGATAGTTGTCGCCATCGTGTGTGGCTCGCACTACGGCAACGAACAGGTCATCAAGGCGGTTCAGGCAAATCTCTTGGTCGATCCATTGAGAGATGTGCAGGGGCTCGGTATGGATGATTAGGGTATGGCCGGCATAATCACGTCCCAGTAAATATTGGGAGGGTGGCATGAAACCAGTGCGAGCCTTGAATCTCGCCATTTCCTCCGCTGATTGAGAGGTTGGATCTATCTTATCTTGCCTTGCGTATGCCTTCAGCGCTTCAAAATTGCTAAACCCCCACATGGTTGCAATGAGCGTTCCCTGAGGGTGCCCTTTACGAATGTCGGGTAACGTATTCTTGAGGGGATCCATGTTCATGGCCATTCGCAAGAACTCCATCATCTGGAGGCTTCGATCGGAAATGGCTCTTATCTGATCAGGGGTCTTGATCATCTGCAGGCCATTGATTGGCTCTTCGAGTTCACCAGTTTTAGCGTTCAGACGGTTGTACCCGTAGGCACGCGCAACGATCACATTTGCCGCTTCAGCATTAATGCCCAAGGCCATTTTCTTGACCAAACGTTCAGATTGCTCTTTGTACATGCTCACGAGTCCAGAAGGTTGGTGATGGGCTGGTGGCGCTCTACGAATCCAACGTAGGCCGCGTAGAGGGCTTTGTCGGACTTCTCGCTAAGCGAGGATGCCAGTAAGCGGTAAGCGCGGCGAAGATCTGGTTTGATGTCAGTCATGCCATGCTCGACGATCTTGACGAGCTCTATAGTGGCTTTAACGTAACCGGCAGAAGCAGCTCGCTCGATGTATTGGATGCCCTTAACTGGATCGGCCCCTGCGCGTTGTTTGAGGACGTGGGACATTCCGTAGGTGAATAGGGCGTCGGTCGATGCAGGTTTAGCAATGCAGGCGAGCCGGAGCCAGTGGTCAGCGCGGGTTATGTCAGTGTCTACACCGATGCCTTGATTGAGACACCTCGCCACTTGGAACATTGCTTTGCCATCTCCATTTTCAGCAAGCTCAAGCATGTCTCGATATGCGTTCGCTCGGTTTCGCTCATCGCAGGAGACCAGATCTCGAGTGAGACTGGCCAGGCGGAGACTGGTGGTTTGGTCAGTGGACTGCATTCTGATTATTGCCTTATTCATCAATTGAGGCAGGAAATGAATCGCTTTCGGCTTTCTGTACCAAAGGCCCAAAGACGCGATAGTTCTCGAGATACTGATAGAGGTTCATTTTCTTGATGTACGGTTCTTTCTCGAGTAGTTCGCGGCCGGCAGATTTGCGTCGTGCCGTGACTACGTCGTAGCTAAGTAGCGGTTTAATTGTGGGTGCAAACTTGCATTCATCGATGTCGTAAACGAAGGGCACGGAAGAGATGATCTGGCGCACCGGCGTATCACCGTCACGAACCCGTGCTCGGATGTGGGGTTTGACTGGTCTCCGAATAGCGACCTGTTCATTGCCTAGCTTCCGTAAGAGATCAATAGCGGTCAGCAAGCCCTCTTCAATTGATCCCTCAGGAGCGTCGGACATGGTAGGACGTCGGTCGTGAAGCTCATCTAAGAGGTCTTCCCACTCTTTCACTAAATCTGAAGCCACATGCCTTGATCCGGATGTGCCGGTATCAGTCCAGTAGAAATTAATGGTCTGAGGGTTCATCAGCACCGGGGTGCAACGCATTGCCTGCTTTGGCGATATGGCCTCAAACTTAATCCAAACCTTCCGGCGATCGTTAGATTTCTTGATCTTGCCGATTAGCATTTCCAGCTTGCTGCGCAGATCATTCGTTTCGATGATTTTGGCAATCACTTCCCCAGGCAGCGCAACTACCCCTGGACTCCTCAAGGTTTCCTTCGCGTTCTGAGTTTCCTTCATCGTGATGCAAGTGAGGACGTCTATAGCTGCGTCGACCGCGTCGCTACCTTCAAGCCTCCTCACCGGGATAGGCGCAGCTTCGTCTACTTCTGGCTCTTGTCGAAACTCCATCTCAAAAATCGCATCGACTCTCAATCGGTGTCGTGAGTCATTGAGCATTCTGACCAGTACCTTGAGCTCGGCCTCAAGCTGTTTGACCACTGCGATTGCTTCACTGATAGCGCTGAGGTGGAGTTCCATAGAGATGTCCACTGCGTGAGCCCACACATCACTTTAACGGGCGTTGGATTTTCGACTAGGCGTTTTGAATTGGATTCTATTATGGCGCGGGTACACTCTGGCACATAACCAAATTGGGGTATCCGAATCTTGTCTCTGGCAAAAACCTTTGAATCTGCAGTGAACCTGGGCGCTCTTACTGAAGCCTGGTTGCGCACAATCAAGCCTCTGCTGAAGACCCAACTTTTCGAACTCGGGGTGAAGGCCAAGCTCAACAACGCTGCCTCGGTAATGGCCCCGGGAGCTTTAGTCGCGAATGTCGTTCGTCAATCAGGTATCAGCTGGAGCGAGAAGCCAATTCGTGTCCTCCTGCTGGGATCAGATCCTCTCATAAGATTCGATAAGTCCAAGTGGGCTAGCTTGGCTGGCGAATTTCTTGGAGCTCCAGGAGCTGTGGAGATCATCTATACCCTGGACGAGAATGCGGACTCCGAATTCTCAAAGCTTGCGACAGCGCTCAACCTTCCCGCATGTAGCGTATTGACCCACGGCGAAGCAGTCGAGAGCGGCTTTTCGAAGGTCGACTTGGCAATATGGGTTCACCCTGCCGCAGAGTCGGCAGACGAGGCTGAGGCTCTGAATACCTCCACTGCGATGTCGCTGTCCACCAAGCAAGGTGTTCCTGTTTATTCGGCCTCATTTAACGAGGTCGACCTCCACACACAGAATTTCCTGATTCAACATCACTCTGTGCAGTTGCAGCCACTTGGCGGTCCGATTACTCGCGGGGCCCCATCCATCAACCGATACGGCATTTCTACCTTCGGTTTAGGGGTAGAGGGTGGATGGGGTGCAATATTGGCAAAAGTTGAGCCGGCGCAGCAGCTCGGCGATCCCTGCGAGGCCGCTCTCGTACGCACGGCGATGAGACTCGTATGTGCTGAAGGAGCACTCCATACGTCATGGAGCCTGGGCCAGCGCATAAACGGTGTAGCCTTCAACCGGATCATCCCGTTGGGATTGCTTGGCAACATGGCCATCGACCCTTCAACTGGTCATGTCTTCCAAAAAAATGAAGACTCACGTGATCTCCGCGTTGTCGGCCATCTATGGGACAGCGAGCTTAGGCTGATGCCGAGCTCCAAGCGTGAGCTGTTGCTGTGGGCATGTCGAATTAAGCTGGCATTTCAAACAGAGCTGCCAAAAGAAGATGCCAGGCGCAAAGAGGCAATAGCCTCCCTTGAGCAGGGTTTTAATGACGGAATTGTCGAAGCTGCTGTAGCGCTGGCTCGGTGCTATGAGTCATCAAAAGCTGATGGAAGCGATGTAACGGCACATCTTTGGCAAAGCAAGGCTGGGGCCCTGCACCCATTGAGCTCTTACGGCTTGGCCTATGAGGCTTTGGGAGCTGGAGACTTAGCCGCCGTTGAGCGATATCTGCGAATCGCTGTCGAGTTCGGATACCCGATTGCGATGACAGACCTCGGGAAGATGCTCTGTGACAGTAAGCGAGTAGACGAGGGTCTGGCTCTCTTGAACGAAGCCGCCTCTCGCAAGGATCCTGAAGCCAATTACGAGCTTGGAGAATTGTCTGCCAAAGGTGGTGACCTGCAAGGCGCCCTGGAATTCCTTCGCGCGGCATGGATCTATGGTCATGTCGACGCAGCAGCCTTTGCGCGGCAAGTAGCCGATTACATGCTTGAGCACGGAATTGGGAAACGCTCGTTAATCAAGCGCGAAGCGAAGGAAATCGCTGCATTTCAAAAGAAGCTCGACACCCGCTTGGTGGCAAATGCTACTTAGGATTCGACTGAGTGCTTCAAATTGGGCTGGAAGAATCGCTATATCAGCGATCCTCGCTTGGATGCCTTTACATTCTGTGGCATCAACGGTTCCAGTTGTGGATTCCAAGTTGGTCACTTACGGAGTGTCCGGGCAAACCATCGATCAAATTCAACGATCGATTGCAGAGCATACACCCAGTCGAAACGGGGGCTCCTACTACGCCGGCGTCACGATATGGAATCTCTCAGCATCCTATGACCTGATTCCCTCCCCACATGGCTGCCTACTCGATAACGGGCAGGTGTTCTTGAAAATCAGGATTCACCTACCTGTTCTGGAATCGATTCCCAAATCCCCAGGTGTTGAGCAAGAGTGGCGGCGGTTTTACAGCGCCCTCAATGCTCATGAAGCATTGCATGCGCAAAACGCCTACCGGGCCGCCACCACGCTACTGGCAAAAATAAACGGGACACGCACTGATGTGCCCTGTTCTCGCGCCAAGGTGATCGCTGAGAAGGCTACGGCCGCGCTGATAGAACGGATTTCTGCCTACGACAAAGATCTAGACATTCAAACCCGTCACGGAACTACGCAGGGCGCTTATTTGAACCCCGTTGTCAGATGACCCCCCCCCCACAGAATATGAAGCCTAACTGCCTGGAGCATAACCTTTGAAGAAAACGTTATTGATGTCTGCTTTGTTGGTGTTGGCTACTGCTATATCAGGGGTTGCCGCAGCCGCAGACGCTCGTGTTGGAACCTGGAATACAATGCGTCTGGGCAACGGTGACCAGAAAAGTTACCCAGCTTTAGCAGCAGTCGCCGCCAATGTTGACGTCCTGGCCGTTCAGGAGGTGATGAATGATGAGGGCATCCAATACCTAAAACTGGCACTGGAGCAACGGACACGTGAAAAGTGGAGCTCGCTGTGCTCAAGCCCTGTAGGCTCGCGCAGTTATAAGGAGCAGTATTGCTTTCTTAGCCGCGATTCGGCAGTTCAATATGAAGACGGCGCCGTAAGCTTTTTGGATCGTAAGCATGTGTTCATGCGAGAGCCCTATAGCGCGCGCTTTAAGTCCCTCAGTGACGGCAATACCTTCGCCTTGGCCACCGTACATATCATTTACGGCAAGTCAGCCGCTGACAGAACCCCAGAGCTGAAAGAGCTCGGTAATTACTGGGAATGGCTCGAGCAGGTATACCCAGGAGAGCCCATCATGCTGATGGGTGATTTCAACATGCCCCCTTCGGACCCTGCGTTCGAGTCCCTTCGAGCACGTGCTATCCCAATGGTTACAGACGGCGCAAGCACGTTGTCGAACACAAGCGGTCGGTTTGCCAATCTGTACGACAATGTGTTTGCCAACCAGTCAGCGCGATCGATGATGTCCGGTGTTGGGATCGTCAATTACCCTGCGATGCTCAAGGTAAGCCATGAGGATGGGCGGCGCGCCGTGAGCGATCATGCGCCAGTGTTCTTCCAGCTTGGGAAGGCTAGGCTGGGGAGTGCTGTCCAGATGGCTTATCCTCAAGGACCCGCTCAGCTGATGCACCAGGTAGTGAATGCTCCGGCTCGTAATGACTCTGTCTTCACTCCTCTCGCATCGACCGGGCTTGGTGCCCTTTCTACCGCTTCGAATACTCAGGTCGGGAGCGTGCACGGTAATAAGAGCTCCCATATCTACCACCTTTCCAGCGGTTGCCCGTCCTACGGAATGATCTCGGAGAAGAATCTGGTGGTATTTGCTAGTGAAGCCGAAGCGATTACGAGCAACTACAGGAAGGCGGGTAATTGCAAGTAAGGTAAGCAAACGGCATCTTGTCATGAATGACGGTAAATATAAAATGAGAGACCCAATGAAAGCCACAATGCAGCAGGCAACCGAACACAATCAAAACGTACTGAATGTCCTAACTGAACTTCTTAGTGTACTTCGCGATGCAGATGCCATTATCGGTCGTGACGAAGAAATTTTAGCTTTCGACAGTCACCGCACCCTAGCGGCAATTCATGGTGACATACACTCTGTTTTTGGCTCGCTAAGTTTGATTGCGGGAGGTGAATATTCTGGCGGGTGGAACGTGTTCTCTCAAACCCAACAGAATAAGGACTTCTTTCTGCTCAATATTCGCTCCCTGCTCCGTGAATCGGACTTCAATAACGGCTTCCCGCTGATCACAGATGTTTGCACCCTGATCGAAGGGTTGCTGTGTATGCCACCCGAATACGCTTTGAAGGTCAAAATCGCTCACGATAAAATCTCTCATGCGATGAGAAGTTTTCGCTCGAAAAACAGTGGAGAGATTGAGGCGGCGATTTTTGACCACGAATGACCACGGAAACAGTCCTGACTGTTGCAAACAAAAACGAGCCATGCGATCTGTTGGCAGCAAACAACATCGTTCGACACAAGACAACTTATTGCGACACTCGGCATTATAGATTGACACAAAAACGCTGATGAATCGCCCTCTGGAGCAGAGCAACAGCCTGCAGCGCCCGGAATCACTGGTAGGTTGTGTCAAACTATGTTGTCGTTGCTGTCCGGGTTGATACGTGAGTGGTCAGTGATTTAGGGGCTTTGTGTCAATCTATGTTGATGCCACCCAGTGAACCCGCAAAGCGCGGTCAACGCCCGCTTCACATGCGAAGGCATTGTGCTGGACGAAATCGTCGCCCGAATCGGTTTGAAGATGCGCAGCAGTGAAATCGTATGTTTAACTGACAACACCGTGTGGTGAAAAGCCTAAGGTGGCGCAGTGCAGATGTATCGCCACAGCGATGGCGGGATACCCAGCGTTGTTTGAATACGAGGCCACCGTCATGACGCAATTCATAGCTACTGAACACAAATTGGCTCGCCTATGGGTCGAGGTCTGCGGCAAGAGCTTGGGCATCGAGCGTGCTGAGGCCGCAGCCATGTATGCAAATCTGTGCGGTTTCCGAACTTGGGATGCAGTTACCAGTGCGATAGGGAACAAGCAGCCCAGTGTTCCAGACGAGCAACTAGAAGTACCCGAGTTGATGGCTCGACGGGATAGCTACATTGCTGTGATGGTTGATGTCTTTGCGATAAACCCATCGATGGCCGTCCACCTGGCCGCGAACCTCAGTCCCTCCAGCGGCAAAATGCCTAAGACTATATCAATCAACCGAAGTACTTTGCATTCTCCGCCTGAAGATGAAGGTTTGAGCCTCTATGTGCCGGGCTTTGATGATCCTCGGGTAGCAAACGCAATGCTCAAGGATTTGCTAGGTGGTGCGCCAGGCCTCGAAGGCTGCAATCTGGATAACTTAACCGACCGCCTGCGCATTTCTCATCCGGTTGAACCGGGGGATTTCTGGGACTTTTACAGCGATCAGGGCTTCGACCTGATCGAAGATACCTTTGTCGAAGATTATGAATACGGTGGACCATCGTTCTTCATGCCGTGTAGCCCTGAAATATCCGATAGCGAAAAGGTACCGGTCTTCCTGACCAGCCTTGCTTACACGCCGCTAGATCATCATGACCAGATGGCAGATGAGGTTCGTCGAGTGATGCTTGAGAGCGCCAAAGCGATCACTGGTGCGGATACCCTGCTCCTCTGCTGGGGACATTTGCAGCAAAAAGAAATTGGGGGCAAGCGGTTCACCTACGCTGGCCAGATTCATCATGAGGGGACTTGGCGCGATCTGCTCCTGAACAGATCGCTGGACTCATTCGACAAGTTGCTTCGTGCAACAACTGCTCTACAGGACATTAATGAGCCAGGGCCAGAGTTTCAGGACAGCGGCTCGGAATGCATGATTCGCTTCTTTATGGTGCAGACCCAGTGCGAGTCTAGCGCGGAGTTCTTCCAAAAATACATTGTGAACAGCATCGGCAACCCCAGCGGATGGTCAATTGGGATTATTTCTAGCAAGTCCGAGTAGACATCAAGAAAATCGCATGAGGAACACCCAAGCCCCGCCTAACCCGTGGGGCCGTTGCCGTAGGGGCGGCGTGATTTTCGCTCCCAGGATCGATCGTGAATATCAAATACTGGGGGCTATCGGCCGTGTTCTCGTTGCCTCGCAACTCGGCGATGGCATCAAGGTAACCGTACAGTTTTCGAGTAAACAAGCTGTGAACGATCAGGAAGCATTCAGCCGCGTGGTGGACGAATTAGCGGCTTTAGTTCGGCAACTAGTCCACCAACTCGGTAAGGTCGCACCAGATAGCGACCTCCCGGCGAAGGCTCTGGACTAATTAAAGCGCAAGTGTCTGCAAGGTAGTCCACTACGCAAAGACACCCTGCAGCTCACCTCACCTGGTGGTGCTGGCATGGACGAGGGTCTGCCTTCCCCTGATGCTGATAAGACCTTCCTGAGAAAGCTCCTTCATCACCTTTCCAACCATCTCTCGCGTGCACCCGACCATGGACGCGATCTCGACCCGTGTATTCTTCAATACGTACCCCTCTGGGTGAGAGATTGCACCGGGTAGACTGCATAGTTCCACGAGCGCGCTTGAAACTCTGCCGCGAACGTCATAGAAGGCAAATTGGCCGACCTTGCGTAAAGACCTAACGCTCGTGCGTGAAAGCTCACGACAGAGTCCAAACATCGCAAGAGGCTGAGATGCACAGGCCTGCAGCAGCTCTTTGGCAGTCAGCACGTATGCAAAGCACTCAGATTTGGCAAGCACGTACATTTCGATCTTGTTGCCTTCTCCGGGATCGATGCTTCCAAATACGTCGCCAGGAATTAGGTGCGCAATGTTGAGCTCGCTTACTTGAGAATGATCAGTGACTTGTATAGCCGCAGTACCTTCTGTGAGCAAAAAAACACATGGTTCCTCAGAGTCGAATCTCATCAACGTCGAACCCCGAGCAAATTTTCGTCTTTTGCCCGACGCAGTAAACAAGGTATTAGCGCCTGCCTTCTGGAGCGCACTGCTGCCGGCATGTTTCATTCATCGCTCCATCATCTGTAAGTCCCATAATGACGAGATACCTGGTCATTGGGAGATGGCAGGACGATACCCAGATTCAGTGGAAGGTGTTACTCAAAAGAGGGCTGTGTAATTTCCGTGAGCTCGTTTTGGGTAGCACATAGAGGATCCTGAAGACACACTTGATCTATTAATTTGTTCGACAGGCGATCACAGTGAATCAACCAATCGAGCCACCCTACGAACTCGATGAGCTTCCATTTCATCATCGCTTGGCAGCCCAGGTGTTGGGTGCTGGATTGGATCTACTTAATGCGAGACATCTCGAGTCCTGGGAGGCTGGCCGCCGTATCGGTCTCATGGAGGCCAAGGCATTAGCTCAGCAGTCATCTACCCAGGATCAGGTCGTAATTCCCGGTTTGAAAACCACTGAGCCCGATCATCAGGTCACAGGCAAAGATGACTTGGTGTTTGGCGGCGAACGCATTCATATCAGCAGTGATGCTCGCGCAGCTATGCGCGCTGACTGTGAAGCAAGGCTAGATAAGTGTGCACAGCCCACAATGGAGCAATGGAAGGCTATCCTTTCGACATCCAATACGACTCTTCTCGGAGGTGGTGCGGGTACTGGTAAGACCAAGACATTGCTGTTCAGGGCATTGTTTTTCCATCGATATGCGCAGGTCCCTCTATCTCAGATACGTATTCTCACGTTCAGCCGTGAGGCTCGTGTAGAGATGGCCAGCGATCTACAGGAGGTCTTTGGTCTGTTCGGTGTGGTGCTCTCGCCGGCCGAATGTCAAGCGATAGTGATGACCCCACGCTCATGCCTTTTAACCCAATCGATGGCTCTTCCTGACCTTGCCACGGTGATACCGCTTGAGAACTATGGAGCCAGCCCGCCTGACACATCTGCCCTCGCTGACGGCCGACCCTTCGAGGCGTCATTGAACAATACGCAGAGGGTGGAGATGACCAAGTGCCTCAACCTTCTCTATCGATCCAATAAGCGGTTCAATGAAACTTACATTGCTTTGTGGATTTCGTCGCTAAGACTACCTCAGCTTGAAGTCGATTCACCCGAAGTCGTAAGGCGCGCTTCATTGGGATGGAAGCTCAGCGAGCATGACGAGGCCCTGACCAACTCTGTTGAGGCTTTGTGGCGCAAAGCAAAGGCCTGGCCTGTTGAGGGTGTGACAGCCGCTAGAAAGGTCTTCACCGTCAGAGGTCGACCTTATGCAACACATGGCTACATCCCACAATTGAAACTCCACGTGGTGCTTGGCTTCGATAGGTCGGAAGGGCCGAGCTTGCGCCGCGATCCTTCAGCTTCAATGGAACTGTACAAAGAGGTCGCGATCAAGCGCACCCTGTTCCAGGCCTACTTTCCAGAGGGTGTGGTGCACCTGGACTCCTATCAAGATGCTGCCGAACTGTCGGAGAGGCTGAAATACCTCGCTCAAGCCGCTCCAAGCTTTTCTTACGCACTACAAGGTCAAACAGGTCCGGTACCGGTTCTCGATTCGTTCAATTCAACGTCAGCCTTACTTGATTCGCTGGGCATAGAGGTAGGGTCTGTGCCTGGCAGAATGAATTTTCTACCTGCAGATTCTGACGCACTCTACTTTGAGGCATTGGCGATTTACTGGGAGGCCCTTGAGCGGCACCTCTCTAAACTAGAGGGACCGGTGATTCCGTTTGGTCGTCTGTTCGCCGCGCTTGGGGGCGGTAAGCTGCCAGCCGTACGGTACGTGCCTATGAGTATTCTCGAGCAATGCCGCCACCTTCTCATTGACGGTGCAGAAGATCAGACGCTCCCGGTTGCCTCTTGGGTGCGGTCGGTACTGATTGAGATACGTAGAAGAGACTCAGCTCAAATATACACAAGGGGTTTGTCATCAAGTATTACAGTGGCAGGAGATCCGAATCAGTGGGTGTACGGTAGTTTTGGGGCGACTCCAAAATTGTTCTTTGACTTCGAAGATATGTTTAGTAGTCCGGTACCGGCTACGAAGGTGACCCTGACCGAGTCATTCCGGTCTACTCAAGCCATTATCGATGCGGGATCTAACCTGGTCCAAAACCTTTCTTTGGGAGTAAACCGAAGCCCTAGGTCTATTCGACCTCCAAAGGGGGAGGATCAGCCTGTCAGGATAGTTGGTGATGATCTGGATCAACTTCAACGCATCTGCCAGTCAGCAGCGGCAGATGGCTACAAAGTTTTGATACTCATCGACAGCGAGGTCGACAAGGCTTGGGTCGACTCTGCTGTTGGGGACCAGATTAGAGATGATCGTGCTTCAGGCTGGCGGTCTATCCGTGTTCGTTCATTCCACAAGGCGAAGTCACTTGAAGCGGACATCGTCGTGATGGTCGGAGACCCGTCGACTGGTGTTTCGTCTTGGTACCGCAATCAGCTCTACAAGATAGCGGGGTTCAGTTCGGGTGGTGACTCTGCGCCGGGGGATACGGTCTCTCACGGCGAGGCTTTGCGCCTAGTCCACGTGGCAATCACCAGGGCGAGGCATAAGTGCATTTGGTTTCCAAATCGCGGAGTGGGTACTGTCCGTACCGCGAGTGTGCTGGGTGGGCTGATGCCGGGACTCTTCGATGATGAGCGCCGTGCTTGATGCGGTAGGTATTTAGTAGATGGGCTGGTAAAGCCGATAGGTGATGCTCGAAATAGTGGTGAGGAGTTTGTGCTTGTTCTGTCAGGTGTAGATCTCGATGGGGCGTATGGGCTGACTGAGAAGTTTAGTCATTAAGTGGAGCGTCGCTACATGCATCTCAGCGTTCCTGTAGGCAGAGTGACCATAAGCGCTGACGTTTGTGCAGGCTTACCTGGTCAGTGCTTTGCGGCCACAAACAGTGGGTCGAGCCCTCTACTCAGCGAATTATTTCGGGCGTAATCAGGCTGCTCTGGCTTTCTGACTCGACGTCGGCAAAAGACATCAACATCAGCCTTCTAATCGGTTCAGGGAGCACTTTTACCTCTATGGTGACCCCTTCGTAGATAGCTTCGGTTTCAGAGGCTCTGAATACGCCATGGGGAATCCATGGCTCATGTCCAAGCCACCGCCTGGCCTGGTAGTCGATCATAAAGCCGTATACCTCGATCCAGAGGTGTGGACGCACGATAGCGCCGCGGGCGGACAGTGCCCCCGCTTTGAGAATTGGTTTGTGCCCTCTCTCCGTCAAAACGGAAAAGACAATTCGTGAAAAACCATCGCATTCGACGTTCGAGTGCTGGATAGGGTCGAAGAGGGCAGCCAGTTCATCGCGGGTCACAGTAGATCTCCATAGTGGAGTCAAGACTTTAACCGCGCTACATCATCCCTACCACCTGAAGGCTTCTGCCACAGGTTTCGCGATGGGAAGGTAGGGCATCGATATTTTAGGCGAGTTATCAGCAATGAAGTCTTTTAAGGCCAAGTCAGTACCAGCTTCGCAAGGTGAGCTTTTCGGGGCAGATCAGATCGCCGCCATCTATAGATCCCAACCGGAAGCACACATCGACAATGCCACCTTGTATGGATTGGTTGCCATGCGAAACGGATTGTCGGCTGGCGCATTGAACGAGCGTGTACCCGTAGGCCGATCAGGGCAGCGGCATAGCCTAGAGAGGCGTGCGATTCGATGGACGCAGCAAGATCTGCGCAGGGCAGGGGTCCTTGAGCGAGTACCGGGTGAGCGTGGTATTTGGCGCCTTACGGAGGAGGCTAAGCGCGATTTAAACATGGCGAAGCCAGGCGTCAAGGTACTTGGCTTTCGAACTGATCTAGGTGTCGCAATTTTCGGCGGTAGCGAGTATATCTTCAATAACTTAGATGTTCAGCCAGTATCAATTATTTGCAGTCCTCCCTATCCTTTGGCAAAAAGTCGGGCTTACTCTAATCCTACCCAATCGGAAATCGTTAAATACATTGTGGGGATTCTTGAGCCAATTATTGAAAAGCTTGCAGACACAGGTAGTCTCGCTATCAATGTCAGCAATGATATTTTCCTGCCTAATTCCCCCGCGCGCTCAACCTACGTTGAGCGATTGACGATAACACTGGAAGACATGGGTCTAGGGCTTATAGATCGTTTGGTATGGAAGTCCAACAAGCCGCCTGGGCCAGTTCATTGGGCGTCTAAGACGAGGCAACTTCTTAACGCAACCTATGAACCAATTCTAATATTTGCAAAGAACCCAAAGCTTTTTAAAGGGGACAATAGGCGCGTTCTCGAGCCTCACTCTGAGCGACATCTTGCATTAATCAATTCAGGTGGCGAAAAGAGAACAACAAACTATGGGGACGGTGCCTATCGGCTACGGGTTGGCAGTTACAGCAACCAAACTGAGGGACGTATTCCTAAGAACGTACTGGAGCGCGGCATTCGCTGCCCATATGGCTCACAGTTTCGTGCTTCAGCGGAAGCGCTGGGGTTGCCTAGTCATGGTGCGGGCCAGCCCTTTAGCGTTGCTGAATTCCTTATCAAATATTTGACTGAGGAAGGTGACCTTGTGGTGGATCCATGGGGTGGCCGCTCGATGACAGGTTTGGCCGCCGAAATGCTTAATCGGACTTGGATCACTGGCGAGCGGGCTCTACAGTACGTTCGTGGTGCAGCAGAGCTATTCCGCGAGCGCCCAGGCTTTCGTATCAACCCTCAACTAGAACAAGCATTCGCCGGCTCAGTCCAGCGCTAAGGATCCATTTTGCCAGCCATCAACGTTGCTGAGTTTCCTGCATTTCTTCGCGCCTATCGCTGGACTAACGTTAATCATGCTTCTCGTGGATATCCAGGGGACACGTTTCCTGATTTTCCATGGATTCAGTCGCTAGAAGGACGTGGTGTGAGGATTGTGGCGAAAGGTGTCATTACTGCGTGCCCGACGGACTACCTTCGCGAGATCCTTGCATGGGGCGCGGGGAAGAATGACCCCGGGATGAAATTTGAGGCCGGGCTGGGTAACGTGTCTCTCATTGTAATCCTCCAGCAAGTAGTGGCCAGTCTTGAACAGCCGCTTGCTGCTATTGACGCTGCTCTTAAAATTCCGGGATTTGGTCTGACGTATGCTTCCAAGCTTCTCCGTTTTTTTGACCCTGGCCGGTATGGGAGCTTGGATCGCCGGATTAGGCTTGCACTGTTGAAAGCAGACCTACTTCCCAAAATACACGATAGCTATAAAAGCTCGATGATCGAAGGCTACGTGAAATTCCAAACACTCTGCGAGAGTTTGGTTTTCGAGCTCGAGTCTAAGGGCATATGCCGCCCGGAGTGCAATCTACCCTCCGCTGCGTCAGCGACGGGATGGCGCATCGCCGATGTTGAAATGGCTCTCTTCACCTGGGCCGATCGCGGCTTGCAAACGGAAAAGGGCAACCAATTCGAAACGGTGAATCCTGACATCTAGTGATAGACTTGATATTGATCCTCCGTTCTGCGTTGGCCCACTTTACACCGAATCATTTTTAGCTGGGTATCGTGATCCTTCATATGCTGAAATAGATTATCTGTGGACGACTAACTTGGAGTCTCTGCATAATTAGAGGGAGATTGTTGGGATTGTTAATCAGTCTTGGCCGTGCCGAAACTTATAATGTAGATGTTGTTTATATTTTACCGGTCTACCTTACCTCGTTTTGCCCCACACCCACCGTCGAGAAATATTTTGCTAGCGCAGTTACCGCAAGCAAGGCCGACCAATTTGAAACCCGCAAAACGAAATTGTAGAGGGGGGCTTTTTGTCGAAATGACGTCTCTATTTTGGGCGGCCCCCCGCATTGCCTTGAAGCTACAGCTGGACTCGTTATGTTCCGGTTGAACAATCGAATGCTGTCAGTCCCCTTCCTCGGGTTTGACTGTCAGTGCACATCTACAAGTGAGGTTAAAGTATGATTTGGTTTCTCGAAGGGCAGTCAAGCCAGCGTGACATTATTGAAGGTGCGCGTGACGCGCTGCCACCTGAGGTGAAGATATTCGCCTCGCACCGCGACAATCGCCCCGAAATTATGGCTGGAGCAGATATTAGCTTTTGCGAGCCCCGTGGTGCTGAAGAGCGGGTTTCGTGGGTGATTACTACTGCACGCACCTATGGAATCAAAGTAATCCTGGCGGGTCGCTTGGGGGCGGTATTTGAAAGCGCCCGGGATCGATTCGAGGAAGCTGGCCTGGTGCTGGTAACTGGTGGTTCATCGATGCGCACATTCGATCTTGTTGATGACAAAAGCAGGTTTACCGCTGAGGCGGAGCTTGCGGGCTTGGATTGCGTTCCGGCAATAACCGCAACTAATGCCGATGAAATGTTAGCAGCGTACGGGGCTCTGTCTGCTTCGGGAGAGGTTTGCGTAAAGCCTGCCGTTGGCATTTATGGTCAAGGCTTTTGGCGCTTCAAGGAGGGTGCTGACCCATTTCGTAGCTTTGCTGATCCCGATGCCCGCGTTGCGAATTTCGCGACCTATATGCGTGCATACAGCGAGGTGGAAAATCCTCCGTCGATGCTTGTAATGCCCTACATGGCTGGAACCGAGTGTTCGGTGGATATGGTCTGTGAGACTGGCCGAGCGGTTGCGTTTGTAGGCCGGAGGAAGACCGGCGCGTATCAGTTATTTGAAAAGGAAGGTGCGGCGGTCGAGTTGGCACTAAAAGCGGCTGCTCATTTCCAGTGTGATGGCATCGTGAACGTTCAAACAAAGGATGATGCACAGGGTAAACCGCATTTGTTGGAAATCAATCCTCGCTACTCCGGTGGAGTCGGTTACACCCGGGAGGCTGGCGTCAATTTGGCAGGGATCTTTGCTACGCGCCGCCTAAACCTTCCTGAGCCACCTACCGTTTGGCGGGCAGGCGTACGTGTGAAAGGGGTCTCCGTTGCAGCTGTAGTTCCAAAATGACATCCTGAATCATCGAGAACCCTGAAGTTTGGTACCATTGGAGCGCTTCCGGTGGCGCGGTGGATTTAGCACTCAAGGAGTAAAAAAGGAATGATGGTGCTAGCGCCAGGCGCAAACACCGCGGTATCTAGTGCACGGAGTGAATGGACTCTGGAATGCGGGAACTCCTCGGCTTTCGGGGAGTACGCTGCGATTGCCATACTGCCGGTAAATGACAAACGCCAACCCACTGGTGAGGCTGCCCTATTTCAGACGTCACAGTCTTGGATGGAGTGGAGCGGCGACCAAGCAAAGGTTGGTTGTAAATTGAACTTGTCAGCCCTCCCGTCCGGTAGCGATCGGCTACTTCTCATCGCATACACTTTTTCTGCAGCAGGACCGGTAAGCGATCTTCGTTCGTTGCACCTACTTGTTGACGAACAGATTGAATATAGGTTGGACCTTCGCGATAACGGTGAAGCGGCGATCATTATCGGCGAATTCTACATCCGCAATCAGCAATGGAAGTTTCGCGCACTGGCTGAGGGTTCGGCTTATGGTTTAGCCGCTCTAGGCCGCCGCATCGGGATCGATATTAATGACGCTCATCCAAAAGGGCGCAGTAGCTCTGCGGAGGCTGACCGCGCACGAACGGGCGCAACCGGCACTGGTTTCGCTGTTTCCCAGCACCATGTGCTCACCTGTGCTCATGTAATCGAGGGCATGAGTGACATATTCATTTCCTCCTTTGAAGGTCGTTATCGTGCAGAGCCGGTCGTCGTTGATCAGCGTAATGACATCGCTCTCCTCAGGGTGATGGAGTCCCCTGTCCTCAGATCTGTCTCTTTTAAGGACGGCTCCGGCTGCGACTTGGGCGAATCTGTAGTCGCGCTGGGTTTCCCTATGTCGGGTTTCGCCGGCGGTGGTGTCCACGTGACCCAGGGCGGCGTGTCGGCGTTGTTTGGCCTGCATAACGATTCTAGCCTTCTACAATTTACTGCGGCTATTCAACCTGGCTCTAGCGGATCTCCCTTATTTGATTCGACAGGCGCTGTTATCGGTTTGGTAACTTCTACAATGCCTGATGCTCAAAATATGAACTTTGCCGTTAAAGCGTCTTTGCTCCTCTCCTTTCTGGATGCGTGCCGCGTTGATGCAGTTCAAGCATCCAGCAGCAGGACGTTCACAACTGCAGAATTAGCACGTTCGGCCCAAGCATCTATGTGGCGCGTCGAAGCCAAGAATTTTTAGCCCCTATTTTGACTTGAAAGCTGCGGAAGAGACGTTAGGTTATCGACCTCACGCTACCCTAGGAATTTGTTTCATGGAATGTAACGCAGTTAAACAAGCTCTAAGCGCACAACTGATGCGCGGGCGTCTCGATGTCACTGTCGATGCCACACATATCGACCCGGACTCCTTGTTCGGTTTTGCCGAGCGCCGTAATCCAAAGCGTGCGTTTCTTTTCGTGTCCAAAGTACTTGGTCGCCACATACCTGTGCGGCCTTCGATCATGAATTCAAGCTTCAATAGCCTCGCAGCACAAATTCCTGACGATCTGCCTGGGCCCGTACTCGTTATCGGCATGGCTGAAACAGCAGTTGGCCTGGGTGCTGGTGTGCATCGCGCATACAGCGCGACGCGGCCGGACACGGTTTATATGGTCAGCACACGCCACCCTACTGGCAATGACCTGTTCGCCCGTTTTGAAGAAGAACATAGCCACGCCAGTGCGCACCTCATTCATTTGCCGATCGATGCCGACGTTCGGGAAATGATGTTGAAGGCCCGTTCGCTAGTGCTGGTCGACGACGAAGCCTCGACGGGCAAAACCTTCATCAATCTTCACCGTGCGCTGGTCGATGCCGGCCTGACTTGGGTCGAGCGCGTGGTGACGTGCGTACTGACGGATTGGTCCGGCGATGCGGTGCGCAAAACCATCGGTGACTCTGCGCATCAGGTTTCGCTGTTGCAGGGGTCGTATACCTTCCACGAGGACGCTGATGCGCCGCTGCCGGAAATGCCGGCCGTGGGCAGCATCGAGCCCGGAGAGTGGCCGTTGTCGGCGGAAAGCGATTGGGGGCGCCATGGTATTCGCTGTGTAGAAGACACTTTGGCTCTCGATCTGAAAGTCAAAGCGGGTGAGCGCGTACTCGTGGTTGGTACCAGCGAATTCGTCTGGCGTCCGTTTTTGCTCGCCGAGCGCTTGGAGCGTGCTGGTGCTGATGTGCATTTCAGTTCGACTAGTCGCTCACCAATCGCACTGGGCCATGCCATCGGTCACGCGTTGTCGTTCGCGGACAACTACGGTCTCGGTATCCCCAACTTCCTCTACAATGTCAGACCAGGGCAATTTGATCGTGTCCTTATTTGCTCGGAAACACCTGAGCAGGCTGTGTCCGTCGCGCTGATTGAATCCCTGAGCGCGGAGGTGATTGTCGATGGTCAATAATCGCCCCCTCGCCCTGGTCGATCTCGACGACACCCTGTTCCAGACTGCTCGCAAAATGCCAGAAGGTTCTCAGCGGATTACTGCGACTCTCGATATCGAGGGTCAGCCCAATGGCTACATGAGTACGGTCCAACACTCCCTCGCCCAGTGGCTCCTGTCTACGACTGACGTGGTCCCAGTTACAGCGCGCAGCGTTGAAGCATTTAGTCGTGTGCAACTGCCTTTTATGCACGGTGCCGTCTGCTCCCATGGCGGCGTGATCCTTGGTGCTGATGGAAAGCTTGACGAGGAATGGCAAGCACGCATGAGCGATGTTCTTGCTGACTATCAGGCTCGCTTGCCAGGCCTCAGTGAAGCAACCCTCGCCATTGGCAAGGAACTGGGCATTTCCTTGCGCGGATGGGTTGTCGAGGAAGAAGGCCTGCGCCACTACGTAGTGACCAAGCACAACGAATCCAATGATGAAGTCCTGCAGACGGTTCTCGCTGAAGTACAGGCCCGCGGTTTATTGGAAGGCATGCACATCCACGGAAATTCCAACAACCTCGCGTTCTTGCCGCTGGGCCTGTCGAAGGTAGTGGCTGTTCAAGAATTGTTGCGCCGTGATCGTGAGGCCAATGGTGAGCGTCCGGTGCTGGGCTTTGGGGACAGCATCACTGACCTCGGTTTCATGCAGGAGTGCCATATGTGGGCGACCCCAGCGCGTAGCCAATTGGCCAAGCTCGTTGGAGGGAAGGTCCATGACTAAGGCCATTGCGGGTCTGGTTACCGTGGGGAGCGGCAGCTATGCAGCAGATGATGTTCAGTTCCTGCTGCAGGCCGTTCAGATGGAGACCACTGATGTCTTGGAGAAGGAGCGTCTGATTCAGTCGAAGCAGAAGCACTACTCCGAAATGATCAGCCTTGAGAGTGCGCCGACTGACGTGCACAAAGCCCTCTACGAGCGCGCACTCGAACAAAACGGTACCCGCATGGCCATGGACGTTCAGTCCCTGGCGCTGGCGCTGAGCGAGGCATGCACGGGCCCGTCTATTGTGCTTGTGTCGTTCGTTCGTGCTGGCTTGCCGCTCGGCGTGTTATTGCGACGGGCCCTGCTCGATATGGGTCGAGATGCGCACCACTACGGAATCAGCATTGTCCGAGATCGAGGGATCGACAAAGTTGCCCTCGAGGCCATCATTCAGGAACATGGTTCCGAGAACATCGTCTTCGTCGATGGCTGGACAGGGAAGGGCGCAATCTCTGGCGAGATTCAGCGCAGCCTCAATGGCGACTCGCGCTTCCCTGAGGAACCCCGGCTTGTAGTGCTGGCAGATCCCTGCGGCCGGGCGTGGTTGTCCGCGTCGGCTGAAGACTGGGTTATCCCCTCCGGCATCCTTGGTGCGACGGTGTCTGGTCTGGTTTCGCGCTCCATATGGCCCGCAGATGGGGGCCTGCATGGTTGTGTGGTTTATGACCATCTGCGTGCGCACGATGTCACCCGCGAGTTCATCGAGCAGATCGAGGAGAAGCGAAAGGCGCTGGGGACGGTTCCTCAAGCCTCTCCATGGACCGATACCCAGCGCTTTGAACTGCAGGGTGCAGCTTCGCACGTAGTCAAATCGCTGGCCTCCCAGTTAGGCATTACCAATCACAATCGAGTTAAGCCTGGTATTGCCGAAGCAACCCGCGCGGTACTGCGTCGTGTACCGGATCACGTCTTGGTCCGCAGCCGTAGCGACAGTGATGTTCAGTTGCTCATGCACCTGACTGAGGGCGCTGGGGTCGCTGTGGAAGAGGTGGGGGCTGCATTGGGCCCTTACCGGGCGGTAACTATCATTCGGAGTGTGAGCTGATGAAAGTCCTTTCTCCTTATGCCCTGGGGGCAACGCTCTACATGCCGGCCACACGTCCGGATCTTCTGGATGTGGTTTTCCGCACAAAACTGCCAGAACTGCGTTCTTTGGTCGTGTGCCTTGAGGATGCGGTCGCGGAGATTGACGTCGACACGGCTTTGAGAAATCTGCATGGCCTGCTGACCGCAATCAACGAGCGCGGTGGGCGTCCGTCCGATGGTCCACTGCTGTTTGTTCGTCCCCGAGACTCGGTGATGGCTGCAGTGCTGAATGATTGGTCGTTGATGGCCCACGTTGATGGGTTCGTTGTGCCGAAATTGACCCTGCGCAACCTCGGGGAATGGGAACAGGCCGTTACAAACCCGGCGCTGTACCTTATGCCGACGCTGGAAACCACAGAGGTGTTCAACCCTGGTGCAATGGTCGAGTTGGGCCAGGCGCTGAAGGCGAACCTAAATCAGCGGATTATCGCCCTACGTATCGGTGGGAACGACCTGATGGGAAGTCTTGGACTTCGTCGGAATCCTGCAACAACGCTCTATAGCACCCCAATGGGCTACGTGATCCCAATGTTGGCAGGCGTCATGGGGTCCCAAGGTTTCGCACTGACGGCACCAGTGTTCGAGCAACTCGCGACACCGCATTTGCTGATGGAGGAGCTTGAACTCGACATCGCCCATGGCTTGGTAGGGAAGACGGCGATTCATCCATCGCAGATCAGCATGATCCAAGACACGTTGCGCGTAAGCCTCGAAGACCTCAACTGCGCGAAGATGATTGTCAGTGACGCTGCTCCGGCAGTGTTCAAGCACAACGATGCCATGTGCGAACCTGCGACCCATTACAAGTGGGCGGTCAACATCCTTGAACGAGCGAAGTGGCACGGGGTTCGGCAACCAGATGTAGGACCCATTGAGGCCCCTATCCGTTTGGCCGAGGCCGCGGGATGACAATGGAATATGACGATGCTGGCGGGCAAAGGCGTCATGTGCTGTCGGTTTTTGACTTCGACGGCACGCTGACCCGGCACGATAGCTTCGTTCCATTCCTGAAGTTTGCCTTTGGAACCCGGGAATTCAATCGACGTATTTTGCGGCTTGCCCTGCCAAGCGTTCGATACCTGGCTCGGCGTTTGAATCGTGATGAGTTGAAAGCACAGCTGATCAGCACGTTTCTTACAGGCGTAGAAACGAAATGGGTGCAGGAGCAGGCCGTGAAATTCTGCGGGTTATTTTGGGAACAGCTCATGCGCCCTTCAGGTTTAAAATCTGTCGCCGCCGAAGTATAGGCGGGAGCAGTAGTTACTCTCTGCTCCGCGTCCCCAGCGTTGGTTCTCCAGCCGTTTGCGGATCGACTTGGCATCAGGTTGATCGGCACCGAGCTTGAGGTAGTAGACGGTCTGTTGACCGGGCGCATGACTGGCAACAACTGCAGATGCGAGAACAAAGTACTCAGGCTTGAGGCTGTGTACGGGCCACTGGGCCTGTTCCGGGTTAAAGCATGGGGTGATACCCGCGGCGATTTCGAGTTGTTGGCTGCGGCCCAAGAAGCACACTGGCGACACTTTCATCCCGCATGGCGTCGTCTAGGCCTGCGGGCAAATAGAAGCGGGAATTCGGGTGTGCGCAATGTCGCGCAAGCCAACCTGCAAGTGACGATCAACCCTGATCGACACGCGAACACTGATGACCAACAAGGAGCGTAACCATGGCACTTACCCTGCAAAAACAGCAATCCATCTCCCTGGCTAAAACGGCCGGCAGTTCGCTGACCAGCATCAGCCTTGGTTTGGGTTGGGACCCAGTCAAGGCGGGCGGTTTCCTCGGCAAGATGTTTGGTGGCGGTGCCGAGATCGACCTCGACGCTTCCTGCATTTTGCTGAACAGCGATTATCAAAAAATCGACCTGGTGTGGTTTCGCCAACTGAAGTCTCAGGACGGTTCGATCAAACATTCCGGTGACAATCGTACCGGCGAAGGCGATGGTGATGACGAGACCATTAATGTCGACCTGCAGCGCTTGCCTGCCTCCGTCAAGTATCTGATTTTTACGGTAAACTCATTTACGGGACAGACTTTTGAGAAAGTCGAAAAGGCCTACTGCCGTATTGTGAATGGCAGCAACAACAATGAGCTAGCACGCTTCAACCTATCGGACAAAGGTGGGCACACCGGAATCGTCATGGCGAGCCTGACCCGCGAGAATGGCGACTGGGAATTCAAGGCAATCGGTACGACCACGAATGGCCGAACTGCCGACGACCTGATCACTCTGGCCGTTCAGGCGCTGCGCTAATGGCGAATCTCGTACCTGGTGGTAATGCGGCTGTTGCCAGCGGCCAGCTTCGCGTTGATATCAATTACTCGCCAATCCCGGGGGCCGACATTGACGTCTCGGCCTTCGCACTGGGCGCCTCGGCCAAAGTCCGAGGCGATGGCGACATGTGTTTCTATGGCCAGCCTCAAATTCTGGGTGGCGCCGTTCAACTGACCGAGTCCTCGGCCGGGCGCGCAGTGTTTTCCCTCGATACGAGTCGTCTTGAGTCTTCAGTTGAGAAAGTGGCCCTTACCGCCACTATCTACGAAAACAAGGCAAGCTTTGAACGTGTGTCACAACTTTCGGTTGTGGTGACAGGTGGAATCGAAGCTCAAATCCCTACTGGCGGCATGAAGGAAACAGCACTCATCCTCGGCGAATTTTATCGCCGAAATGGTGACTGGAAATTCCGCTGTGTGGCCCAGGGCTTCAATGGTGGACTTGAGCCGTTGGCCAAGCACTTCGGTGTAGATGTCGCCGCACCAGCGCCGGCCCCTGCCCCAGTGGTACAAACGCCGCCGCCTGCTCCGGCCGCGCCCCCTAAATCTACGATTAGTCTGAACAAGGTCACCCTCGATAAAACACGATCGTCTATCAGTCTTGAAAAGACGGCAGCCGGTTTCGGCGAAATCAAGGTGAACTTGAACTGGAACAAAGGCAGCTCGGGCGGGTTCTTCAAGCGAAGCCAATCCGTCGACCTGGACGTTGGTTGCCTGTACGAACTGCAGGACGGCAAGAAAGGAGTTGTTCAAGCCCTCGGTAAATCGTTCGGTAGTCTTACACGTGAGCCTTTCATTCAGTTGATGGGTGACGACCGTACTGGCTCTGTCGCTGGTGGTGAGTGGATGCACATCAACGGGACCAAGTGGAGTGAAATCCGCCGGATCTTGGTCTTCGCCTTTATCTACGAGGGTGCTCCGAACTGGAGAGAAACCGATGGTGTTGTGACCATTCTCATCCCAGGCCAACCTGAAATTGAGGTGCGTCTCAATGAAGAGGGTGGTCGTGACGCAATGTGTGCCATTGCGATGCTTGAAAATGTGAACGGCGCCGTTAAGGTCTCTCGGCGTGTGGACTTCCATCGAGGTCACGCAGTAATGGACAAAGCTTACGGCTGGGGCATGAACTGGCGCGCAGGCTCCAAATAGATAATCTGGCGGGGTCTGTCGACCCGGCCCTTGGGGGAACACAACATGTTTGCATGGCTTAAACAAAACGCTGTTGCAGCGCGTGAAGCACTGTCTACTGAAGTTTCAAAGTTCAAGAACCAGAAATTTCTTGATGCGATGACTGCGAATTGCGCGCTCATCTCGGCTGCGTCAGGTGGTATCTCTTCTGAAGAAAAACAGAAGATGACCGGTTTCATTCAAAACTCGCCTGAGTTGAAAGTGTTCGACATGGGCGACGTAATCAAGGCGTTCAACGCACACTGCGAAAAGTTCGAGTTCGACTTTCAGATTGGCCAGGCCGAAGCACTGAAGGTGATCGGCAAGATCAAGAACGATGCTGGCGCTGCCCGGCTCTTGGTTCGAGTCGGCTGCGCCATTGGTGCGTCTGACGGCGACTTCGATGACAAAGAAAAAGCGGCGTGCCGCTTGGTCTGCCTTGAGCTGGGCCTTAACCCAGCTGACTTTGAACTTTAAGGAGCGGTACTTTGGACACTCACATCGGTTTCCCTCCGCTGACCATGGCGGTATTCGTGGGGATCGCGCTCGGCGCGCTTCTCCTCGACATGGTCACTCACCGCGGTGACAAGCCAATTTCCCTGGCTAAGGCTTCGATTTGGTCGATCTTCTGGATCGCTATCTCGTTGGCGTTCGCCGGCTTCTTATACGTACAGCACGGCCCGGAGGTCGCCAGCCTGTTTGTAACTGGCTACGCCCTCGAAAAGGTTCTCAGCGTCGACAACCTGTTTGTGTTCATGGCGATTTTCGCATGGTTCAAAGTGCCGGATGGCATGCGTCACCGCGTGCTGTACTGGGGCATCATTGGCGCGATCGTGTTCCGCGGCATCTTCGTTGCCATTGGTACCGGTCTGCTGGCTTTCGGTCCATGGGTCGAAATCGTGTTCGCCGTGATCGTTGCGTGGACCGCAGTTATGATGCTGCGCGCCGGCGGCGATGATGAAGAGGAAGAGGACTACTCCAAGCACATGGCTTACCGCTTCGCACAGAAGTTGTTCCCTGTGTGGCCGAAACTCCACGGCCATAATTTCTTCGTCAGCCGTAAGCAGCTAGAGGTGGAACTCCAGAAGCCTGAGAACAAAGGCATGACCCTGGCAGCAAAAGGAACAGTTTTTGCGACCCCGCTGTTCCTCTGCCTTGTAGTGGCCGAAGTTTCTGACGTGTTGTTCGCGTTCGACTCTGTGCCGGCGGTGATCGCCGTTAGCCGTGAGCCCCTGATCGTCTACTCTGCCATGCTGTTTGCGATCCTGGGACTGCGTACCATGTACTTCGTGCTCGAAGCGCTGAAACGCTACCTGGTTCACCTTGAAAAATCTGTAGTCGCCCTGCTGTTCTTCATCGCCATTAAACTCGGCCTGAACGCTACCGACCACATGTTTCACCATGGCTACACAATCGATGCAAACACCAGCCTGCTAATCGTTATGGTTGTACTGGCGATTGGTGTAGTTGCAAGCCTTGTCTTTCCAGGCAAGGAAGAAGCTCAAACTGAAACCGCTGAGTAATAGCCCATACCACAAGGAGTAATACCCATGGCGTTGACCCTACAGAAAGGTGGCAATCTTTCGTTGACCAAAACCGACCCGAGCCTGACCAAAATTTTGGTAGGCCTGGGCTGGGACCCGCGTGCTACTGATGGTGCTGAGTTCGACCTGGACGCCAGTGCGCTACTGCTGGGCGCAAATGGCAAAGTACGCGGGGAAGCCGACTTCATTTTCTACAACCAGCTGAAAAGCGTTGACGGTTCGGTTGAGCACACTGGCGACAACCGCACTGGTGCGGGCGACGGCGACGACGAAGTAATCAAGGTAGACCTGAGCCGCATCCCGGCCGACGTGGACAAAGTGGTCTTCATCGTTACCATCCACGATGCAGAAGTACGCAAGCAAAGCTTCGGTCAGGTCGGCGGCTCCTTCATTCGCATCGTTAACGATACGACCAATGCGGAAGTCGTTCGTTACGACCTGGCAGAAGACGCATCGACTGAAACTGCGATGGTGTTCGCTGAGTTGTACCGCAACGGCGGCGAGTGGAAATTCCGGGCTGTTGGTCAGGGTTATGCCGGCGGCCTGAAAGCTCTGGCCAATAACTATGGCATGAATTTTTAACGTCTAAGCCGTTAATCTAATTATCTTTTTTTACCTGGCCTTGATCTAAAGGCCTGGTCTACCTTACTTAAAGGAATCGAAAATGGCCGTATCTCTGCAGAAAGGCGGGAACGTTAGTTTGTCTAAAGAGGCCCCAGGCCTGACCGAAGTCACTGTAGGTCTGGGTTGGGACGCACGAGTTACCGATGGTTCGAAATTCGACCTTGACGCGTCGATCTTCATCCTGGGTGAAAGCGGCCAAGTCCTCGACGACGCCAGCTTCATTTTCTACAACAACAAGAAATCGGTTGATGGTTCTGTTGAACACATGGGCGACAACCAGTCCGGCGAAGGCGAAGGTGATGACGAGCAAGCCACCGTCAAGTTGAACGGTCTGGCTGCCGCTGTGAAGAAGCTGGTTTTCGCAGTGACCATTCACGACGCTGAAGCGCGCAAGCAGAGCTTCGGCCAGGTTGCCAATGCATACATCCGTGTAGTGAACAAGGCTGACGGCAAAGAACTGGCGCGCTACGACCTGAGCGAAGACGCTTCGACTGAAACCGCCATGATCTTCGGCGAGCTGTACCGTAATGGCGACGAGTTCAAGTTCAAGGCGATTGGCCAAGGTTTTGCTGGTGGCCTGGCGCCTCTGGCTAAATCGATGGGCGTGAACATCGGCTAACGCGCAAGGGGTGAGAAAGCCCCCGCGAAACGGGGGCTTTTTCTTGCCTACTGAAAGTCCACGGAGTTGGTCCTGTAGGCGGTTTTGACGAATTCATCACTAGGAGCGACTGCTGGCGATCGCCACGGCAGTCTACCGGTTCTCGGGTTTAAAAGGATATTTGGATGGGCATGTTTCGTGGGGTTGTAGCTGCGGGTGTTTTGGTGTCTATGTCAGGCTGCGGAGCCTACAACGACTTCCAGGCAAACAATGCAGTTCAAGAATACAGGCAGGCATGCCTTGGAAATTATACGAACGAGTGTGAAAGCAAACTGGTCGACACGAACATTGTCATGCTCGAGCTCGCACGAAGCAACATCGAGCGGGAGAAGGACTCGATCGTGCAAGTCGTCGGCAAAGATGGATTTGATCGTTTCTCAAAAACTGCCAATGAGCTAATTGACCACTTGGTCGATCAACAGGAAAACAAGCGTCCAGGTTTTTTTGCACGATGGTTCCTGGGTGAAGGTCAACCGTTCGGCAACACACGCAACCAACTTTTTGACATTGCGGACATGCAAGAATTACGCGCTGCAGTGCTTCAAAAGATCAGCGCCGGTGTCCACGCGAGCAAAGCATCTGCTAAGCCTAATGAACCAATGACTGAGACTGAGGCAATCTTGTTAGGCAAGGTACCTCAGGCACCGATTCAGGCTCAGGTCACCCAGACTGCCCGGCCGGCGGAACCAGCAGCACAGGCCGTCGAATCGACTGTTCAGGCATTAGTGCCATCCAACCTTGCTGCATCTGCAGATCGGATGATCGCGAGTGAAATCGCCCAGGATGGCGGGGATGAATACAAGGAGGGCCGTCAGGTTATTTTTGCTGACCTGAATAACGACGGCATCAAGGATGCCGTGTTGCTTTACACGATCGAAGGTCAAGGTGGCGGTAATGGCTACTTCCAAACCCTTGCCGCGTTCATTGGCAACTCGGCAGGTTGGGACTTCCGTGGAAAAGCTGTAGTCGGCAATGGTGTCCAGGACATTCAGGTAGTTGATCCCCAAACCGTCAGACTGACGGTTCTCTCCGTCGGTCCGGATGATGCGGATTGCTGCCCGAGTGTTCAGAGCACCGAAAACTACAAGTGGGACGGCACGACCTTTCTTCAAGCCCCAACGTCGTAAGTAAGAGCCAGGCTTCAGGCACCTAGCCGTGTGCATACGAGCGCGGTTAGGCAGGGCTCTGACGAAACGCTGGAGTAAACAAAATGAAGGAAAAATCGAATATGTCGCGATTCAACATCGGCTCTGGCCTTTTCGTCATGTTGCTCACCCTGGTATCAGCCCACTCCAATGCCACCAGCTTTGATTGCACCAAAGCTGCAAGCTTTGCTGAGAAATCGATTTGCACAGATTCTGCACTCAGTCGTCTGGATGAGCAGATGAACTCCGAATATGTCCGCGCTTTAGACGCAGCGCCGAACAAGGCCCAGGTCCGTCAAGATCAACGAGACTGGTTGCGTCTGCGCGACAACTGCAAGACCGCCAGTTGCTTAACCGCTTCGATGACTGATCGGCTCAGTGTTCTATTACGCACCAAGGTGGATCAGCCATCTAAAGCGCCAACCTCCGTTGCCGCTACCCGGGGTGATCAATCTGAAACGAATGTGATTTCAAAGGCCGCTACTTCTCCAATGGTCCCCGCCGTGGTGAAGACGGCAGCCCCGCGAAATGCCACGGATGATCATCAAGCGATCCTGAACTTGAAGATTGGCCTGTTCGTGATGGCAATGTTGCTGCTGGTCTGCATTTACCTGCACCGTCGGGGGACCATTACGATCTATCAGGACTACACCGACGCGCTTTGGACAACCTTGACTCCGATCTTGGGGATTGGTGCGTATTTCGCCGCGAGCGCCTGGCTGGAGGTACCACGCAACTACTCCATCATTGCTGCCTGTGTCCTTGGTGGTCTTATGTCATTGCAGGTGCTTATCCAAACGTACAGAAGCAACAGCATCTGGTTTTTCCTTTTATCCCTCTTCGCAAAGGTCACTCTGCTGACTTTCTACCTCCTGATGATGGCCCTCCTGCTGTGCGGCGGTGCGCGAACCAAAAGTGAGGCCCGGCGGCGGCGCGGCTGGGCAGTGCTTGCCACGACTGTATTCGTATTCCTCTCAGGCTGGATGTGTCGGCATCGGCAATTCAGTTCGATCGACGATTACATAGCCGGACGGGCATAAGTGACATATCGGAGGTTGCGCTATTGCCACATGCGCGGCCACCGATGTAAATGGACGTCGGGCCAGTCTAAGGGGCCCGACCGAAGCCGGCATTTTCAAACAACAAAGAATCCAGGAAGAAGGATCAAGGAGTAGTCATGGGATTTCGTTTCAGCAAGCGAATCACGATTGTGCCTGGCGTACGCCTTAACATTAGCGGCAAAGGGGTAAGTACTTCGATAGGGCCTCGTGGTCTGAGTATGACGATGGGTCGCAATGGCACCTATCTCAATGCGGGCTTACCCGGTACTGGTCTTTCATATCGTGAAAGGATCGACCGGCCCAGTAGATCGAGTAGCTCCCAACCAGGACCTGCCGGAAGCGAATACTCTGGCCAGGTAAAGGTGAAAGTAAACGACGATGGCACGTTGTTGATTACGGATATGGATGACATCGAGTTGCCGACTGCTGTCATCAAACGCGTCAAATCCGAGATGGCCGATTCCATTCAGGACTTGCTGACTCAAGCAGCTGATAAGGTCAATCAGGATCTCGAATCCTGCCTTGGTGTGCACCTACTGACGCCGCGGCCGGGGGCCATGCCGTTGATCCCAGCTCCATTCGCCATTGAAGAACCCACGAGGCCCACTCAGCAGACGCCAGGTTTGATGGATCGAATGCTGCTGCGCAGCGCTAAGATTGAGCGTGAGGCTGAGTCGGCGGAAGAGCAGTATCGACAAGACCTCGCGAACTGGCAGGCCACGCGTGACGCGCATGAACTTGAACGCACCGAAATCGAGAAAGCATTCCGGCTGGCGGCAAAGGGCTTCAGTGCTCAGATGGAACGTGCCCTGGACTATGTGTTGAGCGGCATTGCCTGGCCAAAAGAAACCCAGGTGGACTATGAGTTCTCACAAGACGTTACCGGCGTCGCGCTCGATGTTGATTTACCTGATGAGGGCGATATCCCGCAGCGCAGCGCTGAAGCCCGTGGCAACGGCAAACTAACCTTCAAAAATCGTTCGGATGCCCAGGTACGTAGAGACTTTGTCGCGCTGTGCTATGGATCTTTGTTTCGAGTTGTAGGGGAGGTGTTCGCTCTACTGCCGGCGATCCAGAAGATTCTAGTGTCGGGTTATATCCAGCGTGACAACCCCGCTACCGGGACAGTGGAGGATCAATACGTGCTCTCGGTCTTGGTAACGCGAGATCAGTGGGATGCGATTGATTTCAATCGTCTGGATGCGATCGATCCTGCAGCGACCCTGAACGCGTGTGGCGCAGTGGTAAAGCTGGACCGCTCTGCGCGTTTTGTTGAGGTGACGCCGATGGATATGTCGGTCTTGAACTGAAGACAACCGCGGCGGCTAGAGCCGCCGCGGTGTGGGGAGGGCAGGAGAGGGTTAGCGAATGATTCCTTCGCGCTTTGCCTCCAAGATCCACATCGGAAATTCCTGCATCAGCCGTTCGTACAACTGCTCTTCCGTCATGTCGTGCAGGTCATCCAGGGCAAAGAATCCGCAGTTGTCCACGACTCTCCCGGGCATGGTGTCCAGTTTTTCCAGAATGCCGTAATTCCGGCCTGCTAAACCAATGTATTGCCAGAAGATTCCCAGCTTCGCTGCATCCACCATAAGTTGCGTGATCTTGCGGTTTTCAGACACGCCACCGTCGCTGATGAAAACCACAAACATTGGGGTTTTGTCTTTGGAAGCTTGGAAGGACTCGATCACTTTTTGGATCGCCTTCGGCTCATCATTGTAGCGCCGACCGACGTCCCACTTTTTCCAGCCGCTGTTGTCGGATTCGACAAAGTTCTGGTAGTTGTTCAGTGTCACAGGTGAGAGTCGCAATGGCCGTTCGGCAAATGTCCAGCACTCAAGTTCGGCGTCTGTATCTAGGGCGACGGCGATTGGCACAAGTCGATTGAGTACTTCCTGCACCCGGCCGGTTTTGTATTGATTTCTCATTGAGTCGGTGACGTCGAGCACGAGCAAAACGCGAGCTTTCATTCCAACCAGGCAGGCTTTCTCGAGGCTAACCTGTGCCTTCTTGGCCAGACTGACCAGTTCCGGCGCGACAGCAGCTACACGCTTCTCCAGAGAGATTGTGGAGGGAGATGGGGCCGGTGCAGCCTCTTCAGTAACTTCGCCGCCAAAATACCTCACGAGAGCGTCCAAGCCCTCGGCAAACCCCTGAAGGTTTGAGGCCAACCGCCACTCCCGATTCTTACGGTAAAGCTCAACGATCATTACCGCTTTCTCGGTTGTGAATGTGAGCCCTGAGAATGCGCAGGTCGCTCCTATCTCACCAGATGGGCTGATTACTTTGAAGTTGCCATTCTGGATGTCATTCATCGCCCCGGCACCGTCGATGGAGGCTGTAAAGACCAAGCGATCGATAGAGGCGGGCAGGGTGGCTAGATTAATTTCAAACTGGCCACCGCGGGCGAGAACCAAACTGCCGCAAGGCGTGAAAGGCGGCGGTTGCAGGAGCTGAGTGCAACACGGTCATTGAATTGAAGCTGGAGCATCATGCCGCATAGCCATGGCCTTCTGCATCACCTCACCCATAACTTCG